>JBBSUF010000101.1:0-7068 GCA_038235185.1 Lysobacterales bacterium | reverse complement strand
GTTAAAGTCCGGACATATCTACAGGGAGTGTGAAATGAAGACCATCAGTGACTTCGAAGCGGTCGACCTCCAAGGCAATGAACAAGCCTTGTCGCAATACGCGGGAAAGGTGCTGCTGGTGGTGAATGTCGCATCCAAGTGCGGCTTTACCCCGCAATACGCAGGGCTTGAAAAACTCTGGCGTGACTATCGTGATCGCGGCTTGGTCGTCCTCGGATTTCCATGCGATCAGTTCGGTCACCAGGAGCCCGGCGATGCGGCCGAGATCCGGAATTTCTGCTCGCTGACATACGACGTGGATTTTCCGATCTTCGCGAAAATCGACGTCAATGGCAGCAATGCCCATCCGTTATGGCAATGGCTGAAAGACGAGAAGGGTGGGTTCCTCGGAATCGATGCGATCAAGTGGAACTTCACCAAGTTCCTCGTTGGCCGGGACGGTCGCGTGATTGGGCGCTTCGCACCTACCGACACGCCCGAATCGTTGACAGCTGACGTCCAGGCCGCACTGGGATGACTGCGATGCGTTCACCGTATGAACTTGAGTTCCGTAGCCTGGGTGGTGAATTGCAGGTGGTGATCCGGGGAAATGACCGTCACCCCGATAATGTCCTCGCCTGCTGGCGGGAGATTGCGAGCCAAGCGCAGCGGCGCGATGCGGTTCGTCTGCTGGCCATCAGCCATGTCGCGGGTGAACCCATGCCGATGGATAAAATGCCGGCGCTCATGGCGAGCATGGCCGGATTCGGCATGGAAGGTGTGCGCGTGGCATACGTCGACACGCAGGGTTTCAAGACGTCACTGATGGAAACGGCTGAAATCATGGCCACGGAAGAGGGATTCAGCGTTCGCGTGTTCGACAACCTGGTCGCAGCCGAGATGTGGCTGCGACACGGTGACGAGTAACGATGACTTCCTCGCACACGGTGGCGCAACGCATCATTTTGAAGCCTGTCCAGCAGAGGCTCGCTCCTGGTTGATGCGGCCGAAGATGTCGCGTGATGCGGGGGTCCATACCTTCCAGGCATGGCGACCGCTGCGCACCAGCACATGGGACGGCATCAGCAAGGGAGTCAGCGCTGGCATGGTGTCGCGCAGGTAGTCGTGGTCGCCATACGCAAGCCAGACATTGCGGCCATGTGCTGGTTCGCGTGACCACGATTGCAGGTGGCGCCAGAGTTCGTGCTGGAAGTTGTCGCCATTGATCTGCTCCGGTACCGGGCCAGCATTCCAATGCGCAATGCCGCCAGCCGCGGCGATTTCCTGGAGTAATGGTTTCTCACCCAGATACGGCGCCATCAACACGATGCCGTCGACGCTCTTCGGCCACTGCGCGTCCTGCATCAGCGCGCCAAGGCCGCCGAGCGATGCGCCGAGCAGCCAGATTTCGCTATAGCCGCGGGCGCGCGCCGGCCCGATGATCTCGTCATGCAAACGCTGTATGGCGCTGCCCTGGAGGTAGTAGTCCATGGTCAGGCCGCTGAGGGTCACGTCGGCATCGGGCCATTGCGACTGGATCGCCTGGGCGATATTGGTGCGTTGCAAACCGGCAAGGCCATCGCCGCGCCCTGGCAAGACCACCACAAGTCGCGTGGCCGGCTGCTGCAGCGCAGGTATGAGCGTGGTGGGGATGGGCTTAGCCGGATTTCCCTTCGGGTAACAACCAGACAGCATGCCCAGCACCAGCAGCAGACCAGACCAGGACAGGCGCATGGACATCTCCTTGAGTGTCCCGTGATGGTCGATGGCAGCCTGTCAGTGCTTCGTGAGCGTGAATGATGTTGTCGGGTGATGCGCAACTTCATGGCTTCTTGATGGCTTCTTGGTAACGCGTAGTCGCACTTTGGGTTTGTCGCAAAGACAAAAAAAGGACGCCGAGGCGTCCTTTCATGGTGCTGTACGAATTCATGATGACGTGCGCAACTTCGCCATCAATTTTTGCGAATCCGTGACTCAGCGATTGCCACCTTGTGGGCCGCGATTGCCTCCGCTCCCGGGACGACCTGCACCGCGAGGGCCACCTGGACGCCCACCGGGCTTGCCACCTGGTCGCGGGCCCGCTGCTGGACGTGGCGGAAAACCGCCCGGCCGTGGATTGCGCGGCTTGTCGCCATAGGGGTTGAAGCTGCCCGGATTGGCATGGTCGGAGGGGAAACTCGGGGCATTCCCGGGGTGGCCATACGGACGCGGTGTGCGCTGACCCGGGCCTGCGCCCGGTCCGCGAAGGCCGCGTGGTGGTGCATCCTGGTTGAATCCGCCCTCGCGCCTCGGACCGCTGCGGTCACCAGGCTGTCCAGCTAACCCACCGCCAGCGCCGCGGTCGCTACGACCTTTGTATCCGCCCGGTCCACCAGGGCCACCCGGACGCGGAGCTCCACCGGGCTTGTTGCCATATGGCTTGCGTGGACCACGCGCACCGTCTGGATTGCGATGACCGGCCGGCCCTGTCGCCACACCTTCTGGCACATACCAGGTGCGGAACGCGGCCGGGTTACCGGCGTCATGGCCTGCTCCGGGCTGTTGATCTCCACGCGGGCCGCGTTGGCCGGGCTGGCGCGGGCCTTTCGGCTTGAACGCCTTGTGCACCTGTTTAGCTGCTGCCTCGCCGCTGACGGTCAGTGCGCCACTCTTGCGCGGACCGCCACGACCACGTCCGCGATCTTCGCGAACGTTGTCGAAACGACGCAGTTCGCGGCCTTCGTCGGCAGTGTTGTGGCCGCTGATGTAGCCCTGCGAGCGATGTTGGCCGCCTACCTGCACGGTCGCCTTGGCTGCCTTGCGCTGGCCGATCACCGGCTGCAGCGTCAAGGCCGAAGGCGTGCCGTCTTCCAGTCCGAGGTCTTTGCGCAATGCGTCGACCTTGTCGGCTGCGACCTCCTGCGAGTGTCCGCGCAACAACGGCTGCGGCAGTTCGATGGTGCCGTAGCGGATGCGCTTTAGCCGGCTGACCTGGCAACCCTGCGATTCCCAGAGGCGGCGCACTTCGCGATTGCGTCCCTCTTTCAGCAGTACGCGGAACCAGTCGTGTCCGACCTTGTCGACCGCGCCGGTACCGCCGATGCGCTCGATCTCGTCGAATTTCGCCGGGCCATCCTCCAGCGCGACGCCTCGCTGCAAGCGGTCTACCAGCTTGTCGGAGACCGTTTCTTCGCCTTCGGGCGCACGAACGCGGCAGACGTATTCGCGTTCGACTTCGAACGAGGGATGCATCATCGCGTTGGCAAGTTCGCCATCGGTCGTGAGCAGCAGCAGGCCGGTGGTGTTGATGTCGAGCCGGCCAATGGCGATCCATCGCGCGCCTTTCAATGCGGGCAGCGCTTCGAAAACGGTCGGACGGCCTTCGGGATCTTCACGCGTGGTGACTTCGCCTTCGGGCTTGTTGTACATCAGCACGCGGCTGGGGTCGGTCAGTGCACTGGCCACGAAGGTGCGGCCGTCGATCTCGATCTTGTCGCCGCCGGTGACGGACATGCCGATCTGGGCGACTTCCGTGTTGACCTTGACCAGCCCATCGGCGATGCGCTGCTCCAGCGCGCGACGTGAGCCGAGACCGGCCTGCGCGAGGACTTTGTGCAGTCGTTCCTCCAGCCGCGGTGTATCGGAGGCGGCGGTATCACTGTCGCGCTTGAGCGTCAGCGGACGACGTTGTTTCTCGATCATGTGTGGCTCCGGTCGCTGTCGCCGTCTTCGGCGAGGGCAGTGTCATTGGATGAGTCGTCTTGCGATTCGTCTGGGTTGAAGTTGTCGCCGTCGCCATCCCGGGCATCGGTGTCGGACGAGAAGTTGGCGATGTCTTGCTGGTCGTCTTCGTCTTGCGGTGCATCGCCGGAAATATCACCAAGCAGCAACGGCGCGCCGTCGAACTGGAGCTGGGGCTCCAGCTCGCCGATGTCCTTGAGTTCGGATAAAGATGGCAATTCATCCAGCCGTTTCAGGCCGAAGTAATCCAGGAACGTTTTCGTGGTGGCCAGCAGCTCCGGTTTGCCAGGCACGTCGCGGTGGCCGACGACACGGATCCATTCGCGTTCTTCCAGCGCCTTGATGATATTGCTGCTGACGGCCACGCCGCGCACCTGTTCGATCTCGCCGCGCGTGATCGGCTGGCGGTATGCAATCAGCGCCAGCGTTTCCAGGGTCGCGCGGGTATAGCGCGTCTGGCGCTCCGTCCACAGCCGTGCGACCCATTGATGCACGTCAGCCCTGACTTGGTAGCGGAATCCGGAGGCAAGTTCCACCAGTTCGACACCGCGTTCAGCGCAATCGGCCTGCAGCGATTCCAGCGCCCGCTGGATGCTGACATCCGGGGCAGGGTCGTCGAGCGAGAACAGCGTCTGCAACTGGGCAATCGTCAACGGATGGTTGGCGGCAAGCAGCGCAGCTTCGATGATGCGGGTGATGAGGAGTTGATCCATAGATACGCGTCAGTCAATAAAAGGTGGCGTTGTGGAATGCGCAGGTGTCATGCAGCATCGTTGGCCGTTTCATCATCGAACTCGCTCGACAAGGCCAGTGTCGGGTCGCCTTCGACGATCGCCAGCGACTTGATGTAGATCGTCGCCATCGGCGCGTCCTGTACCAGGTCTAGCAGGTGTTCCTTCGCCAGTTCCAGCAACGCCAGGAACGTCACCACCACGCCGAGCTTTCCTTCGCGCGGCTCGAACAGTGACTCGAAGCGATGGAAGGCTCCGTCCGACAGGCGCGCCAGCAGGTCTCCCATCCGCTGGCGAACGCTGAGCGCGTCGCGCTTGATGGCATGCCGGGTGAACAATTCCGCACGTTTCAGCACGTCATGCAATGCCAGCAACATCTCACGCAGGTCGACGGGCGGTGGCAATTTGACCGACGCGCGATCCGGCAGGAACACAGTCGCAGGTGTTGTGTCGCGATCCTGGCGGGGCAGGGCGTCGATATCCTCGGCGGCCTGCTTGAAGCGCTCGTATTCCTGCAGGCGGCGGACGAGTTCGGCGCGTGGATCGCCTTCCTCGGAGTCGTCGAGGGTCGAGCGCGGCAGCAACATTCGCGACTTGATCTCAGCCAGGATCGCGGCCATCACCAGGTATTCGGCAGCCAGTTCGAAGCGCATCTCGTGCATGGCCTGGATGTAGGTCACGTACTGGCGCGTGATCTCGGCAACAGGGATGTCGAGGATGTCGAGGTTCTGCCGGCGGATCAGGTAAAGCAGCAGGTCGAGCGGGCCCTCGAACGCATCGAGGATGACCTCCAGCGCGTCCGGCGGAATGTAAAGGTCCTGCGGGATCTGCAGCACGGGCTGGCCAAGCACCATCGCCAGCGGCATCTCATGCTGTTGGGGCGCCTCATGCTGCCTGGCAACAGGCAGCTGCGGTGTTGTCGGCAATGGTTGGGTCGCGTCGGGCGCGGATTCGACAGTCATGCGGCAATGGTCGTGCAGTTATGGTCTTGGAGCAGGGCCGTCAAGACCACGCGGTGTCGCTGGAGCGCACGCCTGGTTGGCGCGGCCGTGGAGGATCACTTGCAAGGCGTCGGGTCAAGCGTCGCCGAAGGTGCTGTTGGCAATGCATGCCGTCGTCATATCGTTAATTCGTTGCCTAGCTGCAATTCGCACGCGAGGCGACAGTCGAACGTGTGTCAGCAAAAAGCTGGGGCTGGCAGGACCACGTTGGCTTTGGGCTGGGCATTCCCGGTGGTGGTTCATCACCACTGCCGCCCAGCCTCCAGCTAATGCTGGCAGGGTACGGGGTGGGCGGCGGGGTGTCCAGCGGGTGCCGGGGCACGGTCGCCTTGATGAGGCCGCGGATACAATCCCGCGCAGCGAAAGGAGAACACAACGATGTGGTACGCGATTGAAGGCTACGACGCGCCTGACGTGCTTGATCGACGCATCGGTGCGCGTGCACGGCATCTGGAGCGCCTTGAGGCATTGCGCGATGCCGGTCGCCTGCTCCTGGCCGGCCCATGCCCGGCCATCGATGCGGAAGATCCCGGGCCTGCGGGTTACAGCGGCAGCATCGTAATCGCCGAATTCCCGTCGATCGAGGACGCGCGCTCATGGGCGGATGCAGATCCATACGTCGCCGCCGGCGTGTACCGGACGATTGAAGTCCGGCCGTTCCGCCGCGTCCTGCCGTGAGTGCGGAAGACGGCAATGCCTCGCGCATGGTTCGCATGAGGGAGTTGCTCACGGCAGCGTTCGCACCCGAGTCGCTACTGGTGACGGACGACAGCCACCGCCATGTCGGACATGCCGGCGCACGCGATGGCCGCGGGCATTTCACCGTCGAGATCGTCAGCGATGCCTTCGCCGGCATGGCGCCATTGGCACGTCACCGGGCCATTTACGCGGCGTTGGGCGAGATGATGACAACGGACATCCATGCGTTGTCGATGCAGGTGAACACCCCGCCCGCGCCTCCGTACAGGCAGGACGACTGAGGATTCAGGGGCACCAGTACACGTCGAGCGGCGCCCCCGGTGTCCTGATCGCAATCCGGATCGGCATCTCCTGCTCGTCCGTGCCGGCCGCCGCGCGCTCGTAGACCCGGCGTTTGCCTGCGCCGCGCAACAGAAGTAAGCGCGTGCGCGCTGGTGCCAGGCCAGCCGGCGTCAGGCTGATGCGTCGCGGCCAGGACGCAGCTCCAGGGCAACCATTTGCGTCGACTGCAACATAGGCATGCGCGCTGGTCAGCGCGGCCTCCAGCCCTGCCATGTGCGGAAACAAGGACGCGGTGTGGCCATCGTCGCCCATGCCAAGCACGATCACGCCGGGGTCCTGGCGGGCATGCAGGTTGGCGGCGGCCACGGCGGCTTCGATGGTGCGACCGGCGCGGGTCAGGGTTTCGAAGTGCGCGGCTGCCGCATAATTTCGCAGCAGGTGTTGATGGACCAGATGTGCGTTGCTATCCGGATCGCTGGGCAACAACCAGCGCTCGTCGACCAGTCCAATGTCGACGCGATGCCAATCCAGGCGGATTTGCGACAACGCACGGAAGACGGGACCCGGCGTGGTGCCACCCGACAGCAGCAGCCGGGCTCGCGGTCGTGTCTCAAGATCGAGGCGCAATGCGGTTGCAATGGCGACGGCTGCGGTCT
>JBBSUF010000100.1:0-7081 GCA_038235185.1 Lysobacterales bacterium | reverse complement strand
GTGCTGCGCATGCGCTTCGGCATCGACATGAACACCGACCACACGCTCGAGGAAGTCGGCAAGCAGTTCGACGTCACCCGCGAGCGCATCCGCCAGATCGAGGCCAAGGCCTTGCGCAAGCTGCGGCATCCGAGTCGCTCCGAGCAGCTGCGCAGCTTCCTGGACATCGAGTAGGCGCCTGCCGGTTCCCCGTGCATCACGAGCCCGCCGTCTGGCGGGCTTCGTTTTTGGTGGAGGTGGCGGCGATAATCCGGTCGCGGGCCCATAGCTCAATGGTTAGAGCAGAGGACTCATAATCCTTTGGTTCCAGGTTCGAGTCCTGGTGGGCCCACCACATACAAGTTTCGCACCGCCCCATAGATTTACGCTAAGCATCGGAAACCCCGCTACGGCGGGTTTTTTTCGTCTTCCGTTCCAGTGGCCGCCCAAGAAGGCCCGTTGAAATGCCCAATGGCAAGAAAAGGCAAGCTCACGACCATTGCCATTCTCAAGACCAAGCCTGCTTCCAAGCCGGTGCGGCTGTTTGCGGGCGGTGGACGCTATCTGGAGGTGATGCCAACGGGCTCGCGCTATTGGCGGATGAAGTACCGCCACGCTGGCAAGGGAAAGCGGCTGGCGCTGGATGTGTTTCCTGCTGTCACGCAGGATGACGCTTGCAAGGCCCGGGGAAAAGCTCGCGTCATCCTGGCCGATGCACGCGATCCGGCTGTAGCGCGGAAGGCCGACAAGCTGCGCAAAAGCATCATGGCCGGCAACTCATTCAAGTCCGTTGCTGATGACTGGCTGGCTGTGAAAGCGCCCGGATGGACGCCCCTACAACACAACAAAGAGAAAGGTCGGCTGGTCAATCACGCCTATCCTTGGATAGGTGGGTTGCCAATCGCCGAACTCGGCGTCGGTGAGATTCGACCGCTACTTGATCGGCTGGTGAAGGCAGGCCTCCTCGAACAAGCGCACCGGCTTCGTGAGCAACTGAGCCGGGTGTTCCGCCATGCCGTGTCCAATGAGAAAGCCAATCGCGACCCCGCCCACGCTCGCCGAACTGGTAGCCGAAGTGCAAGGAACGCGCGCGATGATCAAAGAAATGCGCGACACGCTCGCCGAGGAACTGGCCAATGGCATCACGGATGGGCAGGTTAGACGGGGGGCGCAGCGTTTCGCATTGATCGCAGCCGCGGGCGAACTGGCAACAGACTACGGGTTGACGGGTTGGCCAAGTGGGGAAGCTGATCGCGCAGTGAGAGCGTGCTTTCGGGATTGGCACGCCGCACGCGGTACCAAAGGCAACGCAGAGCCGGCAGCGATGCTGGCACAGGTGCGTAACTTTCTGGAGGCGAACGGTGAGGCTCGGTTCACGGCTTGGAACGCAGACGCCAACGGCCAGCGCACCGCGAACCACGAACCGCGAACCGCGAACCGCGCAGGCTACCGGCGCAAATGCGAAACCGGACACGAATACTTCATCGAACGGGAGGTATTCAAGCGTGAGGTCACGGCGGGCTTCGATCCCGGAGCCGTCCCCCGAGTTTTGGCCGACTGCGGCGCGCTGGTGACGGGAAGCAATGGCGAGGCAACCCGCAAAGAACGATTGCCCGATGGCCGTCACGTGCGCGTCTATCGCATTGACCCAACGATTTGGGAGGTCGAGTTGTGACGCTGCCGGCGGGTAGGCAGGGCAGCTTTAGTCATGTTGACGGAAAGACGGTGTCAAGCACCGTTTCCTCGTAGGGGCTGATCAGCTCGGCACGTTCGACGCCCGAGTTCTTCTCCAGGAAGGCTATCGGCTTCTGCAGGTGTGCGTAGTCATCTCCCGGAAAGCGGGCTGTCACCACTGACGGCAATGGGTCGAAAATCGACAGTGGCGCCATAGGTGCACACGGACACTAAGGTGAGCGAAACAGTAATTAAGGGTAGCTGCGCGTCACCTGTGCGCGTAGTTGGCTACCGTCACCGGCCTTGTTGGCCTGTGCGCTGCCGAGCACAACCAAGTCGCATAGCATTGCAATAGCCCGGATCTTTTCCGGCATGACGTTTCCTTGACTGCGTGGCATAGAGGACGGCTGCCTCAAGTCTTGCGAAGAGGAATCAAATCGCGATCTTGTCGGATGTCATCGGTGCGATGGAGTGTAGGAAGTCTTTAGAGCAGGTGCTTCGCTCGCATCTGCAGCAGCACTTTGACGAGACTGCCCTCGCCTTGCCAGTGTGGGTGCCGTTTACGGGCACGGACCGAAGACCCATCACGCCGCGTCCGCTGCAAGCGCCAGCACCGCCAAACAATCGACGACGGCGGCCCATCGCTCGCACGCCGGCGCGCCGTTGAAAGCGGGTGTGGCTCGGGTACGTACCGCGTCTGACGCGCTGGCGCAATTGCAGTTCGGTCATATGGATGAACCGAGGATGCGCGCGCTCGCCGACGAGATCACCGACGCGGTGAACTACATGTTCGCGAATTGCAAACTCGATCCGGCACCGGACGTCGCGCTGCATCCGCTGCTGGCCAAGCTGTTGGCCGACACTCAGGTACTTCACAGGAACATCCGATCGATACCGTGCCACTGTTCGATGGGTGCGCGCGGTGTTGGCGCGCTATGCAGAGTTGTTCGACGAAAGCAAACCGTAGATTTGCACGAGCCGGTCAGCGTGAATGAGCGCTTGATGTCGACGCTTGCTCGGATCCCGATTTCCCGGCGAACAGACGCTGCGCATCGCCATAGGTAAAACCCGATGCCAGACAGTCGATGTTCCGGTCCCGCAACAACCGGGCGACGGCATGATCGACCGCGCCCAGCGCCAGCGTGGCAAAACGGGTCGCGGTGCTGACCCGCGCCACGCCGATCCGCGCCAGCTCCTGCAGGCTCGGCACGCCGGGTACCGCCGCGACATTGATCGGAGCGTCGATCGACTGCACCAGGGTTGCCAGTACGTCGCGTTCGGCCAATCCGATCGGAAAGACGACATCGGCACCGGCCGCCAGATATGCCCGTGCGCGGTGTATCGCCTCGTCCAGGCCGGCTGCGGGATCGGCTATGTCCGGCTGCATCCAGATGTCGATGCGTGCGTTGATCACGATCGGCACTCCGGCATCCGCAGCCGCGGTTCGCGCGGCGTGGATCCGCGCCGCCGACACATCGATCGCGCGCAGCGAGCCGTGACCCGGGAAGCTGTCCTCCAGATTAATGCCGACCGCACCGGCAGTGATCGCCCCACGCACCGCGACGGCGACCGCAGCGAGTGTCTGGCCGTAACCGGATTCCAGATCCACCGTCACCGGCAAATCAGTGACCCGGATGATCCGCGCCGTTGCCGCCAGCACCTCGGCCAGTGGCGCCTGCTGACCGTCCTGATAACCCAGTGACCACGCCATGCCGCCGCTGGTGGTAGCGATCGCGGCAAAGCCGTGACGCGCAAACAGGGCGGCGCTGCCGGCATCCCATGCGTTGGGCAGCAACAGCAGGTTCGAGCGATCGTGCAGTTTGCGGAAGGCTTGCGCCTTGGCGACTTGGGAAGTCATGTCCATCGTTGATCCTAGCGGTTATAGATTCGGCCCTCAAACAGTATCCTGATTAGTGCTGACCCTCAGTGCCGTCATCCCGACGGCTTTCAGCAGCGAAGCTGGTCAAGCCGCCGGGATGGCGGGCTGGAGAGCATGGTGCTCGCTGTCAGACGGGGCAACCTGTCGCATACCGAAGGTTCGTGAACCTCGCGTCGCAAGCAGACAATCAAACCGCCAGCGGATTCGGCTTGTCTGGATCAAGACCCCAGATCCCGATCGCATGCTCGACATCCTGTGTGCTCATCACGCCGTCCTCGGCGAGCGCCGCGATCGCCACATGCGCGATCCAGTGACGATCGATCTCGAAGAAGCTGCGCAGATGCTGGCGGGTGTCGCTGCGACCGTAACCATCGGTACCGAGCACGACGTAGGTCCCACCCTTGGGCATGAAGGCACGGATCTGGTCGGCATACTCGCGCACGTAGTCGGTTGCGGCGACGACCAGACCAGCGTGGCCGTCGAGATATTGGGCGACGTACGGCACGCGCGGTTCGTCCTTTGGATGCAGGCGGTTCCAGCGCTTGCAATCGAAACCGTCGCGGTGCAACCCGACCATGCCTGGGTACGACCACACATCAGCTGCGACGCCGAATTTGCTTTCCGGCAATTCGACAGTAGCGAGGCATTCACGCAGGATCACGCGGCTACATTCATTGTTGAATCCGCACGCGGCTGATCATTCCGATCGTTGCGAGCCGCAATCCGCGCCACGGTGCACCATTGGCATCCAATCGACTCACCCTTGCATTTTCGCTGGGCTGGGTTGATAGATTCCAGGAGTCGAACGGAACGGGATCGCCAATCGATTCCAGCCGTTGATGGCGATGATCGCCAGAGAAAGATCCACCAGTTCCTTTTCACTGAAATGGTTGCGTGCCTCGGAGTACAGCGCGTCCGACACGTCGTTCTCCGAAATCCGGGTCAGAGCCTCGGTCCATGCCAGCGCCGCGCGTTCGCGCTCGCTATAAAACGGAGTCTCACGCCAGGCATCGAGCGCATATAACCGCTGCTCGGTCTCGCCACCGGCGCGTGCGTCCTTGCTGTGCATGTCAAGGCAGTACGCGCAGCGGTTGATCTGCGATGCGCGCATCTTCACCAATTCCAGCAAGAAATGTTCCAGCCCCGAGTTCTCGATATATTCCTGCAGCTGACGCATGGCTTTGAAGCCATCGGGTGAGGCTTGGGTGTATTGGATTCGTTGTGTCATGGGATGACTCCAAGGTCGCAGTGGGGCTTCGGACACACATCAGCCGCGGGCGCCACCGGACTTGCAATCCGGATGCAGACTCGATGCCGCCGCAGGGCGCGCTGCGATACGTGCGAACCAGGGCGCGACATGGGGCATGGCGCGGTCGAACGGCTGGCCGACGGCAGCTGCGAAAACCAGCCACTCCTACAGCCAGATGTCGGCGATGGTAAACAGGTCGCCAACCATGAAGAGATGGCCGTCGAGCATGCGATGGCGCCACGCGAGACGGTTCTGTGCGATGTGCATCAGCCCCGGAGCTGCGTCTGGCGCCACCGGAATGCGTGATTCGGAGCTGGCCAGCCCTTCGGAGTTATGATACGCGCTATGAATGTTTTCGTTGATGTAGCGTTCGATCCGCCGCTGCCACTATCGCGTTTCCGTGCGTTCCTCAGGTGTCGTACCGATCAGCGCCGGATCGGGATGCCTTCCTTCCAGATGGTCCATGATCGCTACCGCTGCGCTCAAGATGATCCCTGGCGTCGCAGCCGTCGGCTGCCGCAAGCCAGAGCACCTCGTCGATGCCGCCCAGGCCATCCTGACCCGGCTGCTGCGGAAAAAACCAGTCCGGCATTGGCGAAGTGCTGCACGCTGCCGGGATCGGTGATGTCGATGTATGCGCGATCGCGCCGGGCCACGCGATTTGCGCGGAACTTCCTGACCGCAGCGGACAGCCTGGAAACCGGGGCCTCGCTGCTCATCTGCGAAATTCGAATGTGGATTGCGGCGCGCGCGCGGGCTATCGTGCAACGCTCATGAGTGAACCGGATCTGCTGGACGTTGCCCGCACCCTCGCGCATGGCGTAGCTGGCTTGAAGTTGACCACGCCGAGCCACGTCTACAACCCCCTGGTTTACGCGTGGACGGGCCATCGGGAATACCTGCGACGCTACGGTACGCAGCGTGGGCGGGTGTTGCTGATGGGCATGAACCCCGGGCCCTGGGGCATGGCGCAAACGGGTGTGCCGTTTGGCAATGTGGCGACGGTGCGCGAATGGTTCGGTATCGCTTCGCAGCTGGGTGACGTGTTGCCCGAGCAACATCCCAAGTACCCGATCCTGGGCATGGCCTGTCACCGCAATGAAGGCAGCGGTTCGCGGCTGTGGCGTTGGGCCGAGGCGCGCCTTGGCAAGCCCGATGCATTCTTCGACCGCTTCTTCGTGTGGAATTATTGTCCGCTGCTGTTCATCGGGAACGGGCGCAACCTCATTCCCGAGCATCTGAACCGGCATGAGAGCGAGGCACTGGCCGCGGTTTGCGATCGTGCGTTGGCGGCCGTTATCCACGCATTGGCGCCAGCGGCTGTCGTGGGAATCGGGCGTTATGCCGAACGGCGCGCCAAGGCCGTGCTGGGCGCGGATGCGGACGTGCGTTATCTGATCCACCCGAGCCCGGCCAATCCACTGGCCAACCACGATTGGACAACACTGGCCGAACACGTGCTCAAACCCTGGCTGCCGCCGCAACGATGCCGAACGCGTGGACACTCGGTTGGCTAGTGTAGTGCTTCACGCAGTGTGCAACTTGTTGGAACTACTGAGGAATGCATTTTTGATCGTCATTGATCAACTTCGCTGTTGAGAAGCGATTCCCGCCTTCGCGGGAATGACGAACACTTGGGCGGGTCTAATGAACATGCCCATAAGTTGCTTCAAGAATGTAGCACCACGCTAGCGCGAAGCCACCTCGTGTCGCGGCATCCTATCAACACCACCTCATTCGGGACCGGCTGCCAGAACCTTGCCCGGATTCATGATGCCCTGCGGGTCCAATGCCTGCTTGATCGAATGCATCAGCGCAAGCTCGACCGGATCCTTGTAACGCACCAGCACATCGCGCTTGAGCTGGCCCACGCCGTGCTCGGCGCTGATCGATCCGCCGCATCGCGCAGTCGCAGCAACAGGTCGAGAAGACGCGGCTGAATCTGATCGACGAGGCACGGCAGGGTGCGAGCCGGGTACGTATGCGATAGCGCACAAGTGTCCGCGAGCTTCGGATTCCGGGTGTCCGCGTCCGATCGATGTCCCATGCGATCCTGCTTCAGACAGACGCAATCAGCGTCTTGAAACGTGACCGTTGCCCTCTATGCGCCACCGCCAGGGAAGATCCTTCCCACGGTTGATGCCAATCCGCTGGCCCGCGGCGGGATCCTGAGGGAGCTTCGTGCCGTCGCTGACGATCGTGAAGCCGTCCTGAGCTGCAACCAGGTCGATTCCGTTCTGAGCCCCGGCAATTCCCAGCGCTTGGGTAAGGCGACCCGGACCACTGCACAGATCCCGGTC
>JBBSUF010000099.1:0-7193 GCA_038235185.1 Lysobacterales bacterium | reverse complement strand
GGCACCGCCAAGGCGCTGCGCGAGGTTGGGTTGCCGGTCACGGAGGTCAGCCAGGCGACCGGTTTCCCGGAAATGATGGATGGCCGGGTCAAGACGTTGCATCCGATCGTGCACGGGGGCCTGCTTGGCCGCGCCGGCGTCGATGATGCCGTGATGTCCCAACACGGCATCCCACCGATCGACCTGCTGGTGCTCAACCTGTATCCATTCGAAAAGGTGTCGACAAACCCTGGCAGTTCGATGGACGACATCATCGAAAATATCGACATTGGTGGGCCGGCGATGTTGCGTTCGGCAGCGAAGAACTTCGCGCGCGTCGCGGTTGCGACGGATCCGTCGCAATACAGCGCGCTTGTCGACGAGTTGGACGCGTGCGATGGCACCCTTTCGGCACGGACACGCTTCGCGTGGTCGGTCGCGGCTTTCAATCGCGTTGCGCAATACGATGCATCGATCAGCAACTATCTGTCTTCGCTCGATGGCGACGGCGTGCAACAACTGTTTCCGGCGCAGAGCAATAGCAGCTTCGTCAAGATGATGGACCTGCGCTACGGCGAAAACCCGCACCAGCACGGTGCGTTTTATCGCGACCTGCATCCGGCGCCGGGCACGTTGGCGACGTTCACCCAATTGCAGGGCAAGGCGCTGAGCTACAACAACCTCGCCGACGCCGATGCCGCGTGGGAATGCGTTCGCCAGTTCGAGCGTCCCGCATGCGTGATCGTCAAGCACGCCAACCCGTGCGGCGTTGCCGAAGGCACCGGTTGCATGGACACCTACGAGTCGGCTTACGCGACCGATCCAACATCGGCGTTTGGCGGCATCATCGCCTTCAACGGCACGCTCGATGTGGCGACGGCGAAAACCATCCTCGATCGACAGTTCGTCGAGGTCCTGATCGCGCCGGATTACGACCAGGCCGCACTGGACTACTGCGCAAAGAAAGCCAACGTGCGCGTGCTGAGAATCCCCCACGGGGACGGCCGCAACAACTTCGACATCAAGCGCGTGGGTTCGGGCCTGCTGATGCAGACCAGCGACACGCGTGAAGTGACGCGCGATGAATTGAAAGTAGTGACCAAACGCGTGCCCACCCCGGCCGAACTCGACGATCTTCTCTTCGCCTGGCGCGTGGCAAAGTACGTCAAGTCCAATGCGATCGTGTATGCCCGCGACCACCACAGCATCGGCATCGGCGCGGGACAGATGAGCCGCGTGGTCTCGGCGAGGATCGCGGGACTCAAGGCAGCGGAAGCCGGATTGGTCGTGCAGGATTCGGTGATGGCGTCCGATGCCTTCTTTCCGTTCCGCGACGGCATCGATGCCGCGGCAGCGGCCGGGATTCGCGCCGTGATCCAGCCTGGTGGTTCGATGCGCGATGGGGAAGTCATCGCCGCGGCGGATGAACACGGCCTGGCGATGGTGTTCACCGGTATCCGGCATTTCCGGCACTGACGCGAGCAACGCAATGAACCTCCTCGTCATCGGCTCCGGCGGACGCGAACATGCATTGGCGTGGAAACTCGCGCAATCCTCGCGTGTCGTTGAAATCCTGGTCGCGCCCGGCAATGCCGGGACCGCGCGCGAATCGAAGTGCCGCAATGTGGACGTCAGCGCCAATGATCTTGACGGGCTACTCGCGCTGGCGCAAAGCGAAGCCGTCGACGTCACCGTCGTGGGCCCGGAAGGCCCGCTCGTCGCAGGCATCGTCGACCGATTCCGCGCGCGCGGGTTGCGCATCTTTGGACCCACGGCTGCCGCTGCGCAGCTTGAAGGCAGCAAGGCCTTCGCCAAGGAGTTCCTGGCGCGTCACGACATCCCCACCGCGCACTACGCCGTGCATACGGATGTCGATGAGGCGTTGGCGTACGTGCGCAGCAAAGGCGCGCCGATCGTCATCAAGGCTGACGGATTAGCTGCGGGCAAGGGGGTGATCGTGGCGATGACCCTCGACGAAGCCGAATCCGCGATCACCGACATGCTTGCCGGCAATGCCTTCGGCGCAGCTGGTGCGCGTGTCGTGATCGAGGAATTCCTCGACGGGGAGGAAGCAAGTTTCATTTCCATGGTCGATGGCGTCACGGCATTGCCGCTGGCGACCTCGCAGGATCACAAGCGCGTTGGCGATGGCGACACCGGCCCCAATACCGGTGGCATGGGCGCGTACTCACCGGCGCCGGTGGTGACGCCTGAGGTGCATGCCCGCGTCATGCATGACATCGTGATGCCGACCGTACGCGGCATGGCCCGGGACGGGATTGCCTTCACCGGTTTCCTCTACGCCGGCCTGATGATCGATGCCAGCGGGGCGCCGAAGGTGATCGAATTCAACGTGCGTTTTGGCGATCCCGAAACGCAGCCCGTCATGATGCGACTTCAGTCGGACCTGCTTGATTTGATCGAAGCGACCATCGACCTACGCCTGCACGACGCGTCAGCGCAATGGGATCCGCGCCCAGCACTCGGCGTGGTGATGGCCGCCGAAAATTATCCCGGCGCGCCGCGGCTCGGAGATCCCATCAGTGAATGGGACGTTCCCGAGGTGGCGGACACAAAGGTCTTCCACGCCGGCACGACATTGGTCGACGGCACCGTCACTACCACCGGTGGCCGCGTGTTGTGCGTCTGTGCACTGGGCGATACGGTGGCCGACGCGCAACGCGCAGCCTATGCCGAAGTCGCCGGAATTTCATGGCACGGCGAATTCCATCGGCACGATATCGGTTGGCGTGCGATCGAGCGCGAGCGGAAAGACAATATCTAGCAAGCTTCAACTGACTTTGACGGCGAGGTAAGTCGCACCGAACTGAATCACAAATCGCGCTTGAACGATTTCCAGCCCAGGGCCTGCAACTGAATGAAGCCACCTGTTCCACTGCTGTGCTTCCTCGTCGGGATACTGATGGTCGCAGCTGGTGTGCTGGCCATCGGTGCTTATGTCCGCGAATTGATTGAACTCTGGAATGCTTCCGATCGTTCGATGCTGTACTGGACGCTGTTCCTTCCATTTCTGGGCGTGCCGTTCGTTGGCGTCGGCATCAGCTTCATCGAAACCGGGCGCAGGGCACGACATGACCCAATGGCGCGGGCACTGGCGGGAAAATTCCTCGCGGGCCTAGGTATCCTGGTGGCGATCCTGGTTGTCGCCGGCTATTTCCGCCAGCAGAGTATGCATCGCTTGAGTCGGGTGCTCGACCAGCAGTTGCAGCTGGACGCTGATCGCACCCACAACGCCCGCAAGGTGCAACGGATCTACATTGCCATCGATGGCAACGAATCGATCACCGTGACCAGTCAACCCTCGAGCGGCTTGGACGGTCGCTATCGTTGGACATTGGAAATACGTGACGGCGCTGCTGTTCTATGGAAATCCGCGCAGGAATTGTCGCTGAAGGGCATCGCGCAACCAGTTTCGCAAAGCGCACGCTTCGCCGAGATATTCGCCAAGTGCCTTGATCCTCTCCCCGTCGATGCTCCCGCCTGCGTACGCAACGCCGAAGCCAGCGATTTTTATACCGTGCAGGCAAGCCTGGAGCTGCTGGAAGATGCCCGTGGGCCCATTGCTCCCGTGCAGACACGCTACAACCCGGTGCTGTCCACCGCTTCCAAGGATCTGAATTTGACCACGCACACCGACGATCGCACGGTGCACGTGATCGGTGTGCAGCAGGATCCCCTTTGAACAGGCATCGCGCACCACGGCAGAACATCCAACAGCGCCTCTGCTAGGCTCCCGCCAAACGTCGGGGTGCACATGGCTTCTGGACAACACTCACAGTTTTCCCTGCTACGCCAACGCCGCTTTGCGCCATTTTTCGCCACGCAATTGCTGGGGGCGTTCAACGACAACGTGTTCCGCAACGCGACGATCGTGTTGATCACCTCGCAACTGGGGCTGACCACTGATCAGTCGTCTCTATATACCAACCTTGCGCCGGCATTGTTCATCCTGCCTTTTTTCCTGTTCTCGGCCTTGGCCGGGCAGGTCGCGGAGAAATACGAGAAGACGCGGCTGATCCGCTGGATCAAGCTGTTCGAGATCGTGGCGATGTCGATCGCTGCGTGGGGGTTTTATGCGCACCATGTGAACCTGCTGCTGGTGGTGCTATTCCTGATGGGCCTGCACTCGACGATGTTCGGGCCGATCAAGTATTCGATCCTGCCTCAAGCACTACATCCGCCGGCGCTGGTCGGCGGAAATGGGTTGGTCGAGACCGGCACCGCGCTGGCGATCCTGTTCGGGATGATGCTCGGTGGCAGCCTGATGTTGTCGCCAGCACACGGGCCGATGCTGGCCTCGCTTGCGGTGCTGGCGATCGCGATTGCCGGCTATCTCGCAAGCCGCGCGATCCCGCCTGCACCGCCCACTGCGCCCACGCTGGACATCAACTGGAACCTGTTTTCGGAGACAGCACGCATCCTCAAGCTGTGCACCCGCCAGCGTGCGGTGTTCAACGCGGTGCTCGGGATTTCCTGGTTCTGGTTCTTCGGGACGGCACTCACCGCGCAGATGCCGCTCTACGCCGAAATCAACCTGGGTGGCGGCAGTGCGTTGTTCCTGCTGGCGCTCGGCGTGTTTTCCGTCGGCACGGGCGTGGGTTCACTACTATGCGAAAAACTGTCCGGACGCACGGTGGAAATCGGTCTCGTGCCGCTCGGGGCTTTTGGTATCAGCGCGTTTGCGCTCGACCTGTATTTCGCACGTCCCGGCGCAGCGCCGATGACAGGCTTGGATGTGGCTGCGTTCCTGCGTGCCCACGGCAGCCTGCGCATCCTCCTCGACCTGATGATGATCGGTGTGTTCGGCGGCTTCTTCCTGGTGCCGCTGTTCGCGCTGGTGCAGAACCGCACGCCGAAATCCGAGCTGTCGCGCGTGATCGCCGGCAATAACATCCTCAACGCGATGTTCATCGTGGCTGCCGCGATGTCCGGCCTGTTCGTGCAACGAGTGCTGCATTGGAGCATTCCGCAGTTGTTCCTCGCGCTGGCGATCGCGAACGCCATTGTCGCGACGTATATCTTTACGCTGGTGCCAGAATTCCTGATGCGTTTCATCAGCTGGCTGCTGGTGAAAACGCTGTACCGATTGCGCGTGCGCGGCATCGAACATATTCCGGACGAAGGTCCGGCGCTGATCGTCTGCAACCACGTCAGCTACATGGACGCGTTGATCCTGAGCGGTGCCATCGCGCGACCGGTGCGCTTCGTGATGTATTACAAGATCTTCGACTTTCCGGTGATGAAATGGATCTTCCGTACCGCAAAGGCCATTCCCATCGCCGGCGCACGCGAGAATCCGGAGTTGATGCGGCGCGCCTTCGCAGAAATCCAATCCGCGCTGGATGCCGGTGAACTGGTCGGCATTTTTCCCGAAGGCGCGTTGACCAGGGATGGGGGCATCAGTCCTTTCAAATCCGGCGTCGAACACATCCTGGCCACGAGTCCGGTACCGGTCGTGCCCATGTCGTTGCGCGGAATGTGGACCAGCATGTGGAGCAAGCGCGACTCCCGAATGGGCCGCATGCGCGTACCGCGTCGGTTTCGTGCGCAGGTGGAGGTCGTTGCCGGCACACCGATTGATGGGCACATCGCCAATGTGGAAATGCTGGAGGCCAGGGTGCGTCAGATGCGCGGGGATGCGGAGTAATTCGCGCGTTACGGCCGCGCGACCGCCGCATCCTCATCCGCATGCGCCAGCAAGGCCATGCGCGCGCGTGCGAATTCGATGGCGATCAGGGCAACGGCCACCGCCGGTCGATCCAGCGCCTGAATGCGAGCGCCGAGCTCTACGCGTTTGGCGGCCGTCGACAGCGCCATCGCACCAAGGTTGGCGCTGGAGGACTTGAGCGAGTGCGCGGCTTCCCGTAACTCCTCGAAGTCCGGCATCAATGCAGCCGCTTCCATGCGCGCGAGCAGCATCGGGGTGTCGTCGAGGAACAAGTCGATGAGTTTGTCGACATCCGCGCCCAGCACGGAACGCAATTCATTGAGGATGTCCTTGTCGATCACCGGGCCGGTGCCCGAAAAAACAGAAGCGCGATCCGGAACCGCCGCCGCAACCTGTGCTTGCGTGGCTGTCGGCTGATCGACAGGTGTTTGCGACTCTCGAACATCGAGGTCTGATGCAGGGGAATCAGTTTTTACTACACCTACATTAAAACCTGCATCGGCAACTTGCACCTCAGTTACCTGCGAAGCATCATCATGGTGTCCATCAGCTGCAGCGGGACTGTCAGCTGCGCTGGCAGGAATCGGTCCAAAACCGGTCCGCACATCGGACGACTTCGGGCGCCACCAGCGATGCACGCAGCGCTCGAGTTCTGCGCGCGTGACCGGCTTGGCCAGATAATCATCCATGCCTGCGTCCAGACATTTCTGGCGATCGCCAGCCATCGCGTTTGCCGTCATCGCCACGATTGGCAAATGGTTGCCATCGGCATCGGCCTCCTCGCTTTCGCGCCAGCGCCGGGTCGCGGTATACCCGTCGATCACCGGCATCTGGCAATCCATCAGCACCAGGTCGTAACGCGAAGCCGACATTTTCAGCAGCGCAACTTCGCCGTTGGATGCGGTGTCGCATTCCACGCCAAGCACGCCAAGCAGGCGCTGGCCTACCATCAGGTTGACTGGGTTGTCTTCGACCAGCAGCACCTTTGCGCTGCGCACCGCCATGGCAAATTCCGCGACTTCGATGGCGTCGACCACCTCGACCGGGCCCGTGTCGTTGACGGCAACGGGCTCGATGGGCTTGCTGGTCAGCGCGGCGCGTAAATCCGCGTCGGGCGCCTGGCGACTAAGCAGAGTGATGCTACGGCGCAACTCCTCGGGGACGGGCTCATCGCCATACAGGCAGATCAGGCGCACGTCGCCATAGATGGCATGACGCTCGAGGTTGCGATGCAGGGCCAGCGCGGTATTGCGCATGCCCGCCAGATCCGCCAGGACGGTCGCGTATGCCCACGGCTCGCCCTGCGTCGCAGCGGCGCGCAGGCGGTCAAGCGCCTCCTGAGTTGTCTCGACCGCTGTGACACGCAAGCCCCAATTGGGTAGCAACATGTTCAGGCGCATGCGCATGCGCGGGTCGGCGCTGAGCAGCAGCAGCCGGCCGCCGCCGAACTCCAGCTCACGCGAGGGCATGTCGCCCTGCACCTTGAGCAGCGGGATGTCAAAGGCGAACGTCGCGCCGCGTCCTG
>JBBSUF010000098.1:0-7504 GCA_038235185.1 Lysobacterales bacterium | reverse complement strand
GCGATGGCGAGGCCGCCACGTTTATGGGCCTGGGTCGCCTCGTTGCCGGCTTTGACGGGTTTTGCTTCGGCGGCGTAAGGCACGGGAGTATCGGTCAGGTGTTGTGCGTGAGCCTGTGTTGCTGCGGCCTCCGGCGACAGGCGGTAGCCGTCCAGCCGCGCCAGTTGCGCTGAATCGAAACCGGCAGACTTCAGGTTGCTTTCATCAAGCCCGCGAACTCCGGCTGTTTCTGTCACGCGGCCCTTACCGGCCTTGCCAGTGAACAGGGCATGCAGGTTGGCATCCTCGTCTTCCTTCCCTGCGTAAGCCATGCGCACATCGGTGACGCGCACGAAGCCCGGGTTGCCGGCGGGAAGCGCCAGCTGGAACCACAATCCCTGCTGGCCGGAAATCCGGACCGGCGCATTCATGCCCAGGTGCGCAATCGTCGGAGCAGTGAAGGCCGGTGCACTGTGTACGTCAACCGATGGTTTGTGCACGATCGCGGAGACACCAGTCGTAACGCCTGCGGCAAGCGCCATGGTCGCGACTGCGCCTGCCAGCGGGAGGGCCCACAAAATCAGTTTGACGGTGATGCGCATGCCGGTTCTCCCGTTCGGTGTGACTGTGGTGACTCGCCTTGCCTATCAGTAAACGTATTCGAGGCGCGCAGCGGCCACTCCTGCGTTGATGTCAGCACACGCCCGAGCACCTCACGCAGGCGCAGGCGTTCCCCACGATCGGAATCGTCGCGGTCATCATCGATTTCAGCGGCAACCACGCACACCTTGACGATGCCGCCGTCATCCAGTGCATCGTCATCATCGTCGTAGGCGTTGAACTGCGCATGGATCGCGTCGAGATCGTGTTGCGCGCGTTGTCGTGCACTCGCTTCGTCGGGCGCTTTCCAGACCAGCACCATCAGGTCATCCAGGTCTTCGTGCAACCAGCTCTTGCGTTCGACCACGCCTTCCAGCATTACGGCATCACAGCCGGCATACATGAATCGCCGCAGGCGCCGCCGATACTCGCGCCGCCGCTTCGAAGCCGCTGCTGCATCCAGTGATGGATACGGGACGAAGCGCAGTCGCGCCAGCACCAGCCAACGATCGATGGCCGGATCGTATTCAGCCAGGAAATCAGCATTGCCAACCGCGCGGCCGCGCTGCACCCCCGCATACATGCGGCACAGACCAAAACACAAGCTGAGGAACCCGATGCTGGCGAAAATGTCGAAAAACAATCCGAAAAAAGTCAATCCAGAAAACGCGAGCATCAACAGCACCAGATTGGTCGCGACAAACACCGAGTCGATATCATTCGCAGGTTCGCCACGAAAGAACGCAAAACTCGCCAGCAGCACCAGCATCGCCGCAAGTACGTATTTCACCCACGTCGGCGGCATCCAGATGGCGCTGTGGTTGATCAGTGCCTCGGCAGCCTCGGCATGGATGTAGACGCCTGGCATGAGGCCGTCGACCGGTGTCGGCTTGGCATCGTTGAGGCCCGACGCGTTGTATCCGACCAGCACCACGCGTCCGTTTAGTGGTGGCAATGCCTCCTTGGCGCTGCGGCAGATGCGTTTGCCTTCAATCACGTCTGCTGCGCTGATCGATGGCAGTGGCGAATGTTCCCGCCAATTTACCCGCACGGATGCTGGATAGGCTGCGGCAGGCTGGCCACTGACGAAGCTCGCCAACTGCAGCGGCAAGGATGGCAATGCCCAATCACCCATCATCTCGCGCAACGCGATGTCGCGGATGACACCGTCCCCACTGCGGTCAACGTTCAGCACCGCGCTATGCGCCGCCATGGCCTTGCCGCGCGGCAGCAGCAACGCGATGGTGGGGCCGGGTTTACGCGCACCTGGCCCGATCGGGAACGCGCCCGGCGCCTGCGCCACGGGAATCGCGCTGGGTTGATGATCGTAATCCTCGGCCAGACGGGAGGATCCGAAGATGAAGCGGCCGTTTCCACCCTCGGCCATGGCTTCAAGGGTGGCATCCCCAACAGGATCCTGCGTGGATGCATCACTGAACAGCACGTCGTACCCCACGGCCCGCACGCCGGCGCGATCCAGCTGGTCGAGCAGGTCTGCGTGACGCTGCCGACTCCACGGCCAGCCACCTTCACCCTGATTGCGGAAATACTCGATCGAGCAATCGTCGATCTCCACCACCACCACGCGACCGGACGGCTTGGGTTCGATTGGCCGCCACTGGATCACCTGGTCGAAGATCGAATTCTCGGCCGAATCAAGTGCGCGCGAATGCGTCCAATCCCAGCCCAACCACAGTACCGCGCCGATCGCGAGCAGCGGGTAGAACGCGAATTTCAGTCGGATGGCAATCCGTGAGGCCGGGCGCTTATAAGCGCGCTCGACTCGATTCCAGAGATTGACAAACGCGCGCCCCGATGACGCCATGACGGCATCGGTCCGCGACATCAAGGCACTGATCGGTTTCCTCGGCAACTGGCCCCCACCCGCGGCCTGGCCGCGTGTGGCAAGACTACGACGAAAGAGCGACGGGGAAAGGGGTCAGCGGTTGCGATCGATCGCCTGGCGCCCAAGTCCGGCCAGCGCATGGGTCCGGTCGCCGAACGGAAGCAGCGCCCCGTGCATGGTGTCCGCCAGCTGCATCAGGCGCTCGCGTGAGGCGGCGATGCCGATCACCGCCGGGAATGTCGTCTTGGCCTGCGCCGTGTCCTTGCCTGCGGTCTTGCCCAGAGTGGCGCTGTCGCTCTCCACATCCAGCAGGTCATCGCGGATCTGGAAGGCGAGCCCAAGTGCATCGGCGAAGGCATCCAGTCGTGCGCGGGTGCCTGCATCGACCTGTGCCGCGATGGCCCCAAGTCGCACCGATGCGCGCAGCAAAGCGCCGGTCTTGAGGGAGTGCAGGCGTTGCAGTGCGTCCAGGTCGTCAGCGTTTTTCCCGCTGCCGGTCGCATCGAGGTCCAATGCCTGGCCGCCGCACATCCCGCGGACGCCGGCTGCGACGGCCAGTTCGTGCAGCATCGCAACTCGGATATCCGCAGGTGACTTCGCGCTGGCAAGCAATTCGAATGCCAGCGACTGCAAGGCATCGCCCGCCAGTATCGCCGTGCCTTCGTCAAACGCGACGTGCACCGTCGGTTGGCCGCGACGCACCGCATCGTCATCCATGGAGGGCAGGTCGTCGTGCACGAGCGAGTAGGCATGGATCAATTCAACCGCACCAGCTGGAGCATCGAGCGCGCTTTCATCCACGCCGAATGCGGTTCCGGTGGCGTACACCAACAGCGGGCGCATGCGCTTGCCACTGGCCAACGCGGCATGGCGCATGGCGGCGTGCAGGCGCGGGGGCGATGCGTCCGCCAAGGGCAATACAGCGTCCAGCGTGGCACCCACGCGGGCGCGCCATCGGGCCGCCTGCGATGCGGCCATGTGCGGATCAGACATCCGTTGCCGTGGGCGGATTCCCGTTCGTCACGGCAGGGAATGGTTCCGCACTGGCCGGGTTGTCGGGATCGCTCAGCAGGCGAACGCGCAACTCTGCCTGTTCCAGCGCCCCTTGGCATCGACGATACAAGCCGACCCCGCGCTCGTAGGCTGCAAGCGATTCTTCGAGGCTCATTTCGCCATGCTCCATCTGCTCGACCAGCAATTCGAGCTGGTCGAGCGATGCCTCGAAATCAGCGACCGGGGATGTTTCGATAGGGGTTTTTCGAGCCATGGCGGAATTGTGCGGCGAAAAGGGGACAGAGTAAATTTTGCTGCGAAGGAACAGTCTTGGCGCACGCTAAACCCGTTGCCCGTTAATCGTCGCCCGCCACGATCTGCAGGCGTGCGCTGCGGGCGCGCAGCCAGGTGTCGAAAGTGCTCGAATAGACCAGGTCACCGACAGCGAGCAGCTCGCCGCCCTGTGTCGATAACAGTGGTAGTCGTTCGCGATGCCACGGGGGTACCCCGAGGTCCTGCAGCACGTGCTTGAGCGCGTGCGAATGCGAACGGCCGGGAATAGTGATGCGCTCCCCGCCTAGGCGTGCATGAAGGCTCATGGGCGCGTCGAACCTGTCGGCGCCTGAAAGTTTCAAGACGCCACCCCCGGGCAGTGGCAGCTCGTGGCGTCCGTCCCACTGCACCTGCCAATCGGCGGGGAGCGGCGCACGCTGGATGTCCGCATGCAGGACATTGCGCCAGCGCTGAATCACGGAACCCGACCAGGTGAATGCGGCACTCGCATCTGGAGCCGCGTCGAGAAGGTCGTTTTCGATCCGGTTGACACCCTGCGAAGGCAGCGGTGGAAGTTTCAGATTGCCGATCCAGCGACGCAACACGCGGGCGCGCCGTGCATTGGGGAGCTTGAGCAATTCTTCGACTTCGATTGTGCGTGGATCGTGGCCGCCCACCGAAAGCAGCGCTCGCGCATCCTCTTCGTCCAGTAATCCACCCGCTTCGGCCGACAGAGAAGCGCTGCGCGCAAACGCCGCATCAACGTGCGCCCAGCGCTCGCGCAACAACGGCAGCACGCGATGCCGCAGATAGTTGCGATCGTGCGTGGTGTCGATATTGCTCGAGTCCTCGATCCACTTCAAATCCTGTTGCTGCGCATACGCAAGTAGTTCCGAACGCGGCACTTCCAGCAGCGGACGCCACAGCCAGCCGCGTCCAAACGCTCGCCACGCCCGCATCGCACCCAGTCCATCTGGCCCGGATGCGCGTAATGCCCGCAGCAGGAAGGTTTCCGCCTGGTCGTCGCGATGGTGTGCGAGTACGAGGGTTTCGTCGCCGTGCAGCTCAGCTTCGAATGCCGCATGACGCACCTTGCGCGCAGCAGCTTCCAGGCCGTCGCCTCTGTCGTGCGCAACATCGACTTGGATGATCGTGATTGGAATTGCGTGGACATCGCAAAACTGCCGGCAATGCAGTGCCCAGTCATCGGCGTCTGAATGCAGTCCGTGATTGACGTGGATGGCACGCACGACGTGTTTGCCAAAAGCCAGGGACGTGGCAAGTTGATGGAGCAACACCGTCGAATCCATGCCGCCACTGAAGCCCACCAACATCCGGCGTGGATCATCGCCAGCCTGCATGGGATCAGGAATCAGCACTCGCGCGCGACTTACGCCGCCTCGTACGCGCCGTAGTTGCGCAGGCGTTCGTAACGGCGTTGCAGCAGTTCGTCGGTGGGTCGTTGTTCTAGCGCGTCGAGTTCATTGATCAGCACGGCTTTCAGGCGCTTGGCCATCTGCGTCGGATTGCGATGCGCGCCGCCGATGGGTTCGCGGATGAGCTTGTCGATCAGGCCGAGTTCCAGCAGGCGCTTGGCGGTGATGCCCATCTGTTCGGCGGCGTCCTTGGCCTTGTCGGCGGATTTCCAGAGGATGGACGCGCAACCTTCGGGCGTGATCACGGAATACGTGCTGTATTCCAGCATCAAGGTGCGATCTCCCACGCCAATCGCCAGCGCTCCGCCCGAGCCGCCTTCGCCGATCACGGTGCAGATCACCGGTACCTTCAACTCCGACATTTCCATCAGGTTTCGGGCGATGGCTTCGGATTGCCCGCGTTCCTCGGCGCCGACACCGGGATAGGCACCAGGCGTATCGATGAAGGTCAGGATCGGCAGACCGAAACGTTCACCCATCTTCATCAGGCGCAGCGCCTTGCGGTAGCCCTCGGGCCGCGGCATGCCGAAGTTGCGCTTGATCTTGGCCTTGGTGTCGCGGCCCTTCTGGTGGCCAATGATCACCACGCTGCGGCCGTCGATGCGACCCAGGCCACCAACGATCGCAGCGTCGTCGGCAAAGGCGCGATCGCCGGCAAGTTCCTGGAACTCGTCGCAGATCACGCGGATGTAGTCGTTGGTGTACGGCCGCGCCGGATGGCGGGCGAGTTGCGAAACCTGCCAGGGCGTCAGGTCGCGGAAGATGTGCGCGGTGCGTTGGCGCAGTTTTTCCTGCAGCGTGTGCACTTCGGCATCGACGTTGACCGCCGGGCCGTGGCTGGCGTGGCGCAGTTCCTGGATTTTGGCTTCCAGATCGGCGATGGGCTGCTCGAAATCGAGGTAGTTCGGATTCATCGAGGGGCGCGGGTGGAAAAGGGGCACAGTCTAGCGCGGCGGGAAAATGCATGAGCCGCCATCTCCCAAGCGCCACTGTGCCCGTTGAGACGCGGTGTCGAGTACTGGCTCGCCATCAACCCTGGGCCCACGGCTTGGCCATCGAGACCTTCACCGTGCGTACGCCGGGCAGGCTGCGTAGCAGGCCGGGTAGGGAGGCGTCGACGCGAACGCCCTGTCCACCGTTGATGCTGAGCCGGCCGATGGCGGCGCCTGTAATTGCTTCGAGCAACAAGGGCGTGCTGCCGTTGTGTGCCTGCAAGGCATGGGCAAAGCGCGGCAGGACATCGTGTTCGCGCAGGTCGAGTTTCACCGACAGCCGCTGGGCCTGCTGTGTGCACACCTGCACGTAATCCCAGCAGCGACGCGCGCGCAGGGAGAAGCCGCCGCTGAATTCATCCTCGCGAAGGCCTCCTTCGACAATCAGGATGCGATCGCGCGTCAACAGATGCGCGTATTGCTGGTAGGCCTCGGCGAAGAAGGCGCATTCGATCCGCCCACGACCGTCCTCCAGTTGCACGAATGCCTGGCTGTCGCCGCGCTTGCGCATGCCGATCACCTGTCCGGCGACGACGACCGTGGCTTCCTGGCGCCAGCCGTGGCGCTCATTCTCCGGGCGTTCGCCCCAAAGGCGATCCAGCTCGCCCAGATCGTGTCCGACCAGCGATTGCAGTTCGTCGCGATACGGTTCCAGCGGATGCCCGCTGAGATAATGGCCAAGCGTGTCGCGCTCGCCCTGCAGCATCTGCAGCAGCGGCCAGTCGTCGGCCTCGCGCAACTCGATCTGCAATTCGTGCGCGAGGCCACTGTCGCCGCCCGTGTTGTCACCCGCAGAGCCTCCGAACAGCGAGACTTGTCCGGCTTCGCGTTCACGCGCGAGTTGCTCGGTTGCCTTCAGTACTTCCGGCAGTTGCAGCATCAGGGAGGGGCGATTTCGCGCGAGTGCATCCAGCGCGCCGGCGTTGATCAACGCCTCCAGTGCGCGCCGGTTGAGCTTGGAGGAATCCACGCGTTTGCAGAATTCCAGCAGGTTGGCGAAGCCACCGCCGCGCGCACGTTCTTCCGCGATCGCCTCACATGCGCCGCGACCAACGCCTTTCACCGCGCCCAGGCCGTACCGGATCGTTCCGACATCGATCGCATTGAACATATGGCGTGACGTGTTGACGTCCGGCGGCAGCACCGTGAGCCCGAGCGCGCGTGCCTCGTCGAGGAAGCCGACCACCTTGTCGGTGTTGTCCATGTCCGACGACAACACTGCGGCCATGAATTCGGCCGGGTAATGCGTTTTCAGCCATGCCGTCTGGTACGAGATCAACGCATAGGCCGCGGCGTGCGACTTGTTGAAGCCGTAGCCGGCGAATTTTTCCATCAGGTCGAAGATCTGCGACGCCTGCCGCGGATCGACGCCGCGTTCGGATGCG
>JBBSUF010000097.1:0-7673 GCA_038235185.1 Lysobacterales bacterium | reverse complement strand
TGTGCGCACGGTGGTCGATGAGGAAATCGAAAAGGCGCGACCTTTGCTTGTCGGCAAGCCGGTCGAAATGCTGGTGATCGGGGACGCCACGCCACGCCTGCATGCCTTGCCGCGCGTGCTGGGCTTGATGCTGGGCAATCTGCTTGCCAATGCCTGCACCTACACCGAGCGCGGCCTGATCGAAATAGGGATCTACAAAGACCAGCTCACGATCAGCGACAGCGGCATCGGCATGTCGGCGGAGACGCTCGGCAAGGCCTTCGATCCGTTCTTCCGGGGCAACCCGTCCAATCCCTCAGGTCGCGGCATGGGGCTGTCGATCGTGCGCCAACTCGGGGAACGCTTTGGCTGGCCGGTGACCCTGGAAAGCAAATTCGGCGTCGGCACCAAGGCCACGATCCGTTTCAATGCCGGGCTGGGGCACGCGCAAGACCTGAACCCCCACCGACGCGCAGGCGATCCGGCGTCAACCACGAGCTGACGAGGCCGTTTGTATTGAAGATGGGCCACGGAAATGCGTCATCTGCATGGTCGGTCGGCTGATCCACTACTTGTGAGAACCCAATGAGCGTCGCTACAAGCCAAGGTCGTAGATGGCGGCCGATTGTCATCATCGCCTTGCTGTTGTTGGCGGTTGCGGGCGCTGCCTACTGGCGAGCGCACAAAAGCCACGGGGCGGCTGGAGCGTACCGGACTGCCGTGGTGGATCGCGGTGAGATTCGCGTGGCCATTTCTGCCACGGGCACCCTGAGTGCGATTTCCACGGTGCAGGTCGGGAGCCAGATTTCCGGCCAGGTCACGGCGGTGCTGGCGGACTTCAACGACCACGTCAGCAAGGGGGAAGTGCTGGCGCGGATTGATCCCAGCACCTACCAGGCGCAGATCGCGCAGGGCGCAGCTGCGGTCAACAGCGCACGGGCGAGCTTGACCGGCGCGCAGGCGACACTGCACAACGCGCAGCTCGACTACACGCGCAAGGCAAGTCTGGCGCAGCAGGAACTTGTCGCGCGCAGTGACGCCGATCTGGCCCGCGCCGCGCGCGACCAGGCCGGCGCCCAAGTCAACGCCGCGCAAGCGCAGATCGCCCAGCAGCAAGCGACAGCGCAGACTGCGCAACTCAACCTGCAGCGCACGGTGATCCGCTCGCCGGTGGATGGCGTGGTGCTGACGCGCACGATCGAGCCGGGGCAAACGGTTGCCGCCAGCCTGCAGGCGCCGGTCTTGTTCACGATCGCCGAAGATCTTTCGAAAATGGAAATCGTGCTGGCGATCGACGAAGCGGACATCGGCCAGGTCAAACCCGGGCAAGCTGTGTCCTTCAGCGTGGATGCCTTTCCCGACAAGCAATATCGCGGCCAGGTGCAACAAGTGCGTCTGTCCGCGACCAACACCAACAACGTGATCACGTATCCGGTGGTCGTGGCTGTGGACAACAGTGACAAGACCTTGTTGCCTGGCATGACCGCAAACGCAGAGATCGAAGTCAGCCGCAAGTCCGGGGTCCTGCGCATTCCCAACAGTGCGCTGCGCTTCAAGCCGGCTGAAGAGCCCACCGCATCAGCGACGGATACCCCACCTGCGCATGGCGGCTCTGGAATGACCGATGCGCTGCCACCCTTGGCGCAGGCGCTCAGCCTGGATGGCGCACAGCAATCGGCATTCGACAGCGCAATCACCTCGTTGCGAGCTAGCGCTGCGGCGGATCGCAAGCCGCCCGCGAACAGCGCGACGCCGTCCAAGACCCCGAGTTTGTTTGGTGGGCGTGGAGGCGGATCGCGCAATGGCGGGAATTCAGATGGCGGACAAGGAAATCCAGGCGCAACGCGCCAGCGCAGTTTGACGCGCATGACCCAGCAGTTCGCGGCGTTCCGCGCAACGCTGACACCGTCGCAGCAGCAACGTTGGGACGCCAGCCTGGCGACATTGGCGAGCGAACGCCGTGCGCCGATCTACCTGCTGGTCGGTGCACAGCCAAAACAGGTGATGGTGCGCATCGGTGCCACCGATGGCACAAGCACCGAAGTCTTGGGAGCAGTCCATGAAGGCGACCAGGTGATCATCGGTGCCGAACATGCGGCGGCATCCACACCGTGAGCGCCGTCGATTCCGTCGGTGATGCGCCCCGTAGTGCAGTGATCGAAACCCGTGACCTGCAGAAGGTCTATTCGGCGGGTACCGAAGCGGAAGTCATCGCGTTGCACGGGGTCAACCTGCGCATCGACGCGGGCGAATTCGTCGCCATCATGGGCCCGTCGGGCTCCGGCAAATCGACGCTGATGAATCTCATCGGATGCCTGGATACGCCATCATCCGGCGTGTATCTGTGCGATGGCGTGGATGTCGCCACGCTCGATGCCGAGCAGCGCGCGCAATTGCGGCTGCAGAAGATCGGCTTCGTGTTCCAGGGATTCAACCTGCTGACGCGGATGAGCGCATTGGAAAACGTCGCGATGCCGATGGGATACGCCAACACGGCGCGCGAGGAACGCCTGCAACGGGCACGATCGGCGCTGGAATCCGTCGGCCTGGCAGCACGCGCATTGCATCGCCCAAGTGAACTGTCAGGCGGCCAGCAGCAGCGTGTCGCCATCGCGCGCGCATTGATCAATCGTCCACCAGTGCTGCTGGCAGACGAACCCACCGGTGCGCTGGACAGCAAAACCGGTGAGGAGATCCTCGCGCTGTTCAAACAGCTTCGCGATGATGGCCATACCGTGGTGCTGATCACCCACGATGCGCAAGTCGCCGCACATGCGGATCGTGTTTACGAAATGTGCGATGGCGAATTGCATGCCCAGGAGGCGACAGCATGACTGGAGACTGCGTGTTCGCTGGAATGGCAGCAGGCAACCAATACGGCGGAAGGCTGCCATGAACTTCATGGAAGTCGTCCGCACCGCGATCTTTTCCCTGCGCGGCAACTGGCTACGCAGCGCATTGACGTCGCTGGGCGTGATCATCGGCATCGCGGCCGTGATCGTGATGGTATCCGTTGGGCAGGGCACGCAGGCGGAGATCGACAAGCTGGTTTCGGGCCTTGGTTCCAACAGGCTGGACATCAGTGGCGGCGGTGGTGTCGGCGGCGGTGGTGCGCGGCTCGCCGCAGGGAGCCGCTACACATTGTCGGTCGATGATGCCGATGCCATTCGAAAAGATATTCCCGAGGTGCAGTTTGTTGCGGCCTCCCTGGGCGGTAGCACCCAGGTGGTCTATGCGGAGAGCAATGCATCGACACAATGGCAAGGCGTGCAGCCGGACTGGTTCGACATCAATGGCTGGGTGATCGGCAGCGGGCAGGGGTTTGATCCGCGCGATTACACCAGTGCGGCCAAGTCCGTGATCCTGGGTGACACGGTCAGCCGCGAGTTGTTTGGTGACCAGGATGCGACGGGGCAAACAGTCCGATTGGGACGCGTCCCATTCACCGTCGCAGGCACGCTCAAGCCAAAAGGCCAGGGTGGATTCGGCCAGGACCAGGACGATCTGGTCGTGGTGCCGCTTGAAACCGCACGCCGGCGATTGTCTGGCGCAACCGCATTGCCGCCTGGCGCGGTGCAGCAGATTTCGCTGGGTGTCGGACGCTCCGAAGATCTTTCCTATGCGCAGGGCGAAGTTGAAGCGCTGCTGCGCCAGCGCCACAAGATACAACCCGGTGACGACGATGATTTCAACGTGCGCAACATTGCTGAAGTTGTCGCCACGCGCACGCAGACGACGCGCTTGATGTCCCTGCTGCTGGGTGCGGTCGCCGGGATTTCGCTGATCGTTGGCGGCATCGGCATCATGAACATCATGCTGGTGTCGGTGACCGAGCGCATCCGCGAAATAGGCTTGCGCATGGCCGTCGGTGCAGGACCAGGCGACATCCGCAAGCAGTTCCTCGCCGAAGCGATGCTGATCTCGCTCATTGGCGGGGTGGTCGGCATCGTGTTGGGGATCGCCGGCACCCTGCTGGTCGGCAAGTTCGGTGCGTTGCCGGTCGCCCTCAATGGCAAGGTGATCGGTCTGGCGGCGGGATTCTCCATCGCGACCGGATTGTTCTTCGGCTATTACCCGGCGCGGAAGGCGTCGTTGCTCGACCCGATCGAGGCATTGCGGCAGCAGTGATTCGTCAATCAGGCAGCGACAATCCCAAGGACGTTGTGATCACAGGCCCGACAGTCTTCGGGGAAGCCATGCAGGTTGAAGTAGAAAGGCGAGGTTGCCGATCCTGTCAATCCGGCTAAGATGCCGGTGGAGATGGCATTCCTCCGGCCCTGATCCGTCAGGGCAAACCGCCGCCCTCGGCTGATGATGCCTGTCCACCCGGAGCGCGGGTGCGCAGGTGTGTCGCCATTTCGACGACCCCCTGCCGCGCGCCTCCTGAATCAGGAGACACATCAGTGGACAGCGCTTCTGCCATTGGCATATTCATCGGTGCGGGGTTGGGTGCGTGGCTGCGCTGGGCGTTGGGCATCGCGCTGAACCCGGTGTTTCCGACATTGCCGTTGGGCACGCTGGCCGCCAATACACTCGGCGGACTGTTGATGGGCATGGCGATGGCGGCTTTTGTGCAATTCGAAGCCCTGTCACCCATGTTGCGGTTGACCCTGCTGACGGGTTTCCTGGGGGGGCTGACCACCTTTTCCACCTTCTCGGGCGAAACGGTCACTCAGTTGCTGCATGGCGAATACGGCTGGGCCGCGACCACGATTGTTTCGCATCTGGTCGCATCGCTGGGAGCCACCTTGGCCGGAATCGGCCTGACGCGCTGGATCATCACTGCCACGGGGGGCACGACATGAAAGGGGTGCACCTGCGTTTCTACACTTACGAGAACCGCAAACATCATTCGTTGCCAGTCTACGAATGGCTGCTGGAACATGCGAAAACGCTGGACATCCAGGGCGGCTCCGCATTTCGCGCGATGGCCGGATTCGGGCGACACGGCCGCATGCACGAGCAGCATTTTCTCGAGCTGGCCGGGGAAGTGCCGGTGCTCGTCGAATTCATCGTCAGTGACCAACAGGCCGAGCAGCTCCTGGTCGCACTGCAAGCCGAGCACCTGCACTTGTTCTACGCGCGCCTGCCTGTCGAGTATGGAGTCGTGACTGACGCGGATTGACGGTTACGGTTGCGGCGAGATGGTTGCCGGGATTAGCGTTCCTCGGCGATGACTACGTTCGGGTCGATCGCGTGGTTGTTGTCCCGATGCGCATTCGACAGCTTCTTCAGCATCGGCAACAGGGCGATCGCGAGCACTGCGCCACCAGCGGCGACAAAGCCGAGCTTGTTGAACAGGCTGGTGTAGATCGGCAGCGATAGCAGTGGATCGGTGATGTTGTCGGGGATGCTGGCGTAGTTGGCGACCAGGCCACCCAGGAATTGCGCTATGCCGGTGGCCACGAAGAACGCGCCCATCATGAAGCCGCCCATCCGTGCCGGCACGTAGCGCGCCATCATCGCCAAGCCCAGGCCGCTGACAAGCAGCTCGCCGAGCGAGTAGAAGCCATAGCCCCAGACCATGTACCAGGACGACACCTTGCCGGCGACGGCGGTGGAGCCGCTCATTCCGAAGATGAAGAAGCCAATCGCCACGACGATGAAGCCGATGGCGAATTTCGCCGCGATCGGCAGGTCACGCTTCTTGTTGGCCATTCGCGTGTAGCCCCAGGCGAGCAGTGGACTGAGTGCGAAGATCCAGATCGGGTTGAGCGCCTGGTATTGCGCCGGGATCCAGTTGAACAAGTGCATGCCGAATATTGACTGGTTCGGGTCGACGTTGCGCAGTGCAAACAGCGTCAGGGACGTCGACATCTGCTGGTAGAAGATGAAGAACAGGATGATTTCCGCGATCAGGATCAGGGCGACAAGCAGGCCCGAGCGCTCCTCTGGGCCGCTTTTTGCGATCAGGTAGCCGAAGATGCCCAGGATCACCAGGCCTGCCAGCCAGACCAGGGCGCGCGCGATCTCACGATGCTGCAGCACGAACGACACCACGAACACCAGCGCCAGCCCGGTACCGAGCACCATCGCCAGCTTGCCCCAGTTGACCGGCGCGTCGTCCGGAACCGATCCGACGTGGTCAAGCGTGCGTCGCATCAGGAAATAGTTGAGCAGCCCGAGCGCCATGCCCGCGGCGCACACCGTGAACGCCGCATGCCAGCCCCAACGAAGCGCGATCCACGGAGTCAACAACATCGAGAAGGTCGAACCGATGTTGACGGCCATGTAGTACAGCGTGAATGCGCTGTCGATCTTGCTGTCGTCGCCCTCGTAGATCTTGCGCACCAGGTTGGCCGCATTCGACTTGAACAGGCCGTTGCCGACCACGATCACGCCCAGTGCCGCATACAGCAGGGTCACGCTGTCCGACGGCACCGACAGCAACACGTATCCCAATGCCAGGATCACGGCGCCGATGGTCATGCAGCGACGCGAGCCCAGCACCTTATCCCCGATCCAGCCGCCGATCGCAGGTGCCGCATAAACCAGCGCGGTGAACGCACCCCAGGTCAGGTTGGCCTTGGCGTCGTCGTAGCCCAGCTTCTGGACCATGAACAACACCAGCAGCGCGGCCATGCCGTAGTAGCCGAAGCGCTCCCACATCTCGATCAGGAAGATCGTGCTGAACGATTTGGTCTGGCTGGGCCGGGTGGCGGCGAGCGAGCTGCCGGGAAGCGTGCTGTTGGCTGGGGACATTGTTCGTGATGATCCAATCGGGGGCCTGCGCCCAATCCAGCATCGATAACACGCCCGTGCCCTCATGGGCAACCCATGCGCGGATGTTTGCTGCCCGTGGCGGGCAGGCCTTGTGGCAAAATTCACCTCTCGCGGTCACTGGCCGCAATGTTGACCGGACGCCTTCCACCCATGCCCTCCAGCCCGATGCCCAACGATGCCACTTTGATTTTCGAGCGCTCCCGGCCGGGTCGTGGGGCCATGGCACAGCACCCGGCCGATGCGCCAACACCATCGGATATCTCGTCGAAGTGGCTGCGCACCACGCCAGTCGGCTTGCCGGAGGTGTCCGAGCTGCAGGTCGTGCGTCATTACACCAACCTGTCGCGCAAGAATTTCTCGATCGATACCAACTTCTATCCGTTGGGCTCGTGCACGATGAAATACAACCCGCGTGCGTGCCAGTCGATTGCATTGATGGATGGATTTGCCAATCGCCATCCCTATGCGCCTGACAGCCTGTCGCAGGGATATCTGGCCTGCATGCACGACCTGCAGGAAATCCTGGCCGAAGTCACCGGCATGAAAGGCGGCGTATCGCTGGCGCCGATGGCCGGCGCGCAGGGCGAGTTCGCCGGCGTGGCGATGATCATGGCGTACCACAAGTCGCGCGGGGACATGGCGCGCAACGAGATCATCGTCCCCGACGCGGCGCACGGCACCAATCCGGCAACGGCGGTGATGTGCGGCTGCGTGGTGCGAGAGATACCAACGCTCGGCAATGGCGACGTCGATGTCGAAGCATTGAAAGCCGTGCTCGGCCCGAAGACCGCCGGCATCATGTTGACCAATCCGTCGACCATTGGCGTCTTCGAGCGACGCATCGTTGAGATCGCGAAACTCGTGCACGAGGCGGGTGGCCTGCTGTACTACGACGGCGCCAACCTCAATGCCATCCTCGGGAAGGTTCGCCCCGGCGACATGGGATTCGATGCGATCCACATGAACCTGCA
>JBBSUF010000096.1:0-7740 GCA_038235185.1 Lysobacterales bacterium | reverse complement strand
TACATGCGTGGCGTCGCCAGCGGCGGCGACGGCAACCACTCGGGTCCGCAGCCCAGCGTGGGCATGTATCTGGACGAGCAACCGATCACCACCATCCAGGGTTCGCTGGACATCCACATCTACGACGTCGCGCGCATCGAGGCGCTTGCTGGGCCCCAAGGCACGCTGTACGGCGCAAGCTCCGAGGCAGGCACCGTCCGCATCATCACCAACAAACCCGACCCCACCGGCTTCGCTTCCAGCTACGCGGTGGAGGTTAATGCCATCGAAGGCGGCGGCACTGGGCACGTGGTGGAAGGCTTCGTCAACGCGCCGTTGTCACCGGCCGCGGCGATCCGGCTGGTGGGCTGGCAGAAATATGACGCTGGTTACATCGACAACGTCCATGGGACGCGCACATTCCCGACGTCGGGCGTGACCATGGACAACGCCGCCCTGGTCGATGACAACTACAACTGGGCCCGCGCAACTGGTGCGCGCGCCGCACTCAAGATCGATCTCAACGACAACTGGTCGATCACGCCAACCATCATGGGCCAACGACAACAAGCGAATGGAAGCTCGGCGTACGATCCAGCAGTGGGGGATCTTGCGTTGCAGCACTACTTCCCCGAACGCTCCGACGACCGGTGGACTCAGGCGTCGTTGTCGGTACAGGGCAAGATCGGCAGCTTCGATCTCAACTACACGTACGCGCATCTTCGCCGTGACGTGGATTCGGACGCCGATTACAGCGATTATTTCTTCTACGACCAGGCGTACGGAAGCTACTTCTGTTCAGAGGTCAATCCCGACTTCACATGTCCGACCGACAAGCTGATCCCGTCAGCGCAGCGTATCCACGCCAGGGACGGATATACCAAGACCAGCCATGAATTGCGGCTGACCTCGCCAAAGGAGAACCGGTTGCGCTTCGTTGGCGGACTATTCTGGCAGCAACAGGGACATGACATCTTCCAGCGTTACGTTGTCAACGGACTGGCGCCGGAGTTGGCGGTCACCGGATACCCACAAACGATCTGGTTGACCGCGCAGCAACGCTCCGATCAGGACGAAGCCGCGTTCGGCGAGTTGTCGTTCGACATCACGCCGACGCTCACTGCAACTGCCGGGGGGCGCTACTTCCGCACCAACAACAGCCTCAAGGGGTTCTTTGGATACGGTCCGAACTTCAGCAGCTCGACGGGTGAATCGGCTTGTTTCTCACCCGAAAAGTTCCACGGCGCTCCGTGTGTGAACCTCGACAAATCAACGCACGAAAGTGGTTCTCTTGGTCGCTTCAACCTGACTTGGCAGGCCAGCAAGACCAAGATGCTGTACGCGACGTGGTCGGAAGGATTTCGCCCCGGCGGCATCAATCGCAAGGGCACCATCCCTCCGTACACGTCGGATTTCCTTACCAATTACGAGCTGGGTTGGAAAACCAGTTGGGCGGACAACCGGCTGACATGGAATGGCGCCGTGTTCCAGGAGGACTGGAAAAACTTCCAGTTCTCGTACCTTGGCGCAAACGGGCTGACCGAAATCCGAAATGCAGCGCAGGCAAGGATCAAAGGTCTGGAAACAGACGTGCGGTGGGCCGCGACTTACAACCTGTCCATCACCGGCGGTGCCGCGTTCTATGATTCCAAGCTGACCAGGAACTACTGCGGCGCTTTGTCCCCAATTACTGGCCAGGCGATCTCGGAGTGTCCGGCGGGAAGCGTCGTCGACGGGGTTTCCTTCCCTGACGGGCCGCAGGCGCCGGCGGGTACGCGCCTACCAGTGACGGCGCGGTTCAAGGGCAACCTGACGGCGCGCTATACCTTTGATCTTTGGGGTGGCGAGGCTTTCGGCCAGGCAGCGCTGATCCATCAAGGCAGCAGACGGGTCGATCTTCGAGTGGCACAGAATGAAAAGATCGGCGACTTGAAGGCTTACACGTTAGCCGACTTGTCGGTCGGATTCCGCAAGAGCAACTGGTCGGTGGATGTTTTCCTCAAGAATGCGTTCAACAATCGCGCGGAGATGGCCCGCTTCACCGAATGCAAGATCGAGACCTGCGGCGACGAGCCTTATACGGTCGTCACCCAGCCAAGGACTCTGGGACTTCGGTTCTCGCAAGACTTCTAGAGGCGATGCGGATCCCGGACCTCGAAACGCCCGCTGCCATGCGGGCGTTTTGTTCACGGACCGTTTTTATTTCAGCGAAGCGCGCACCGGCAACGGCACGTTGCACAGGTCGATGTGTCCGGCCGGCACCTTGTACCAGTCGTCGCGACGATTACGCCGTGCTTCGACCACGCTGGCGAACAGCGGTGTATCGGTGCGCAGGACCTGCAAAGGCACGCGCCGTGCCTCAGGCACGTCGGACGCCAGCATGATCGACTTGATCGGGACCCGTTGCGCGGGCTTGTCGTACATGCCGAGCGGGCCGGTACCGCGTGGCAGCACGGATAGCAATTCCATCCCTTGCAACACGCGCCCGACGACGGTGATGTTGCGATCCAGCTGGCGCGGGGATTGACCGTCCACGACATACAGCTCGGTGCCGTTGCTGGAGTCAGCTGCGGTGTCACGGCCTGCGCCGACGGTGCCATAGCAATGCGCCATCCATGTCATCCCGGATTTTGGATCGCGGCCAGCCGGGAATCCGTCGATGAACCCGACCTGCGGCGCCCAACCGTCGCGATCAGGCAATTGCGTGAACGCCAGGCCCGCGCTTTTGCGGGTGAACTCCGCGGGCAGATGCGCCTTGGCACTACCAAGCGATTTGCGATCCTTGTCGTCCTCGGTTGGGTCGCCCCATTGCACTACGAAGTTGTCCTGCGAGCGGTTGATGCTCAGGCCGTCCCAGTAATGCTCGTGCGCGAGGGTGCGGATATTGGCGACATGCGCCGGTGCGAATTGCGGCGCGAGCTCGATCACCACGCGACCAGCCGCCAAGTCGAGGTACAGCAGGTTATCCGGATCTGGCGTGCGCCAATCCGTCGCGAGCGAGCCATCGAGCAATTCCTGCATTGATTTTGGTTTGACTGGCGCAGGCTTCGTCGCAGCAAAGGATGTCGCGGTAGCAATCAGGCAGACGAACAACAGCGCGATACGCATCGGTGAACTCCTTGTCGAGACGAAGAGTGTAATCGTCATGCTGGCATGTGCCCGCCTGCCCGTGACCCAGTTAGTGATCCTTGCGGTCGGAACCGGATTTCCTGCCGCCACCATCCTGCTTGTTGACGGTGGCCCAAGCGATGCGTTCGGCTTTTTTCTCGGACTTGCCTGACTTCTCTTCGCTGGATTTGATGTGGCTGGCTTCGCGCTTCTGCTTGTCGGTGTAACTGGATTTATCGCCGCGTGGCATGTCCTCGCTCCTGTGATGGTCACGGATGAGACCAGGGACCTCAATTTAGCGTTGCCAGTGTCAACTGGAGGCAAATGCGGGAGCCACCACGGATCGAAAATCCGGGCCATGACTAGCGGCACATTCGCTAGTGTCAAGTTACGGGTAGTGTCACCTGCAACCTAGCTGGCTGACACCGTGACCTCTTCCGCAAACCTTGAACTGATCGACCTCCAACTGCGCAAGTTCCAGAAGGAGCTGAGTGCCGGCACTGTGTCGCTGGCGCTGCTGGCGGTGCTGGGCGCCGCCGTCGAGCCGATGTACGGGTACCAGATCGCCAAGCGGCTTGAACAGATCGGGCAGGGCGTGCTGGCCGGCAAGCAGAGCGCCCTGTATCCGGTACTACGCAACCTGGAGGCGTCTGGGCTGCTCGACAGCCACGTCGAACCTTCAATGGCGGGGCCGCCCCGCCGCTACTACCGCATAACCGATGCCGGGCGGGAGATCCTGCTGGCATGGACTGCCGCCTGGGGGGCCACCCGCGACTCCGTCGATTCCGTTCTCCACATTTTTCCTGAGGCCTCTGCGCCATGAACCAGCCTGCCACCACCATTGCGTCCTACCTCGAACAGCTGCGTGCCGCCCTGGCGGGCGCCGATCCGGCACTTGTGCAGGACGCGCTGTACGACGCAGAGGAATACCTACGCTCGGAACTTGCCGAGCATCCCGGCCAGTCAGAAGCCGACGTGATCGCCTCGGTCGCCGGCAGTTATGGTGCGCCTGAGGAAGTCGCGGACATCTATCGCGAAACCGAAGTCACCGTGCAGACCGCACTGCGCGTGCCCCCCACACCGCCGCGCAAGTCATGGGTGGGCGCATTCTTCGGCGTGATCGCCGAGCCGCGCACCTATGCGGCGTTGTTCTACATGGTGCTGGCGATGGCGACGGGCATCTTCTACTTCACCTGGGTGGTGGCTGGCCTGTCATTGTCAGCAGGACTTGCGGTGCTGATCATCGGCGTACCGTTTGTGATCCTGTATTTCGGCTCGGTACGCGTGTTGTCGCTGGTCGAGGGCCGCATCGTCGAAGTCATGCTGGGCGAGCGCATGCCGCGCCGGCCGCTCTACAGCGCGCGCGGCAAGCCACTGATGGCGCGGATCAAGGACATGTTCACCGATCCACGCACGTGGTCAACGCAGGTGTATTTTCTGCTGATGCTGCCGCTGGGTATCGTGTATCTCACTATCGCGGCCGTCGGCTTGGCCACGTCGCTGACTTTCATCGCCACACCGCTGTTGATGTGGTTCGGCGATAGCAATTACGTCTACGTCGATGGCTGGGGAATGGACTTGCGTAACGCGCCCTGGACGTGGCCGTTGCTGATGGCCTTCGGCGTAATGCTGCTGTTTGCAACGTTGCATCTGGCCCGGTGGATCGGCAAATGGCACGGGCAACTGGCCAAGCATCTGCTGGTGAAGTCGGCGCAGTACGTTTGAGGCACTGCACCGATCGTAGTCAGCCTGCGTGCCCGGCGATGAAGTCGCGCACCACCGGATAAACCTCTGTCCGCCAGCGGCGGCCACTGAAGATGCCGTAATGACCGGCACCTTCGACCGTCATGTGGGCATGGTCCTTTTCAGCAATACCGCTGCACAACGCGTGCGCGGCGCGGGTCTGGCCTTGGCCGGAGATGTCATCGAGTTCGCCTTCGACCGTCAACAGCGCTGTCCCTTTGATCGCCGATGGCGTCACAAGCGCACCGGCAATATCCCACAGGCCCCGTGGCAGCAGGTGTTGCTGGAAGACGACCTGGATCGTGTCGAGGTAATACTCGGCTGGCATGTCCAGCACGGCGTTGTACTCGTCGTAGAAGCGTCGATGTGAGGCCGCATCGTCGAGGTCACCCTTGAGCAGGTCCTCGTAGAAATCCCAGTGCGATTGGAAGTGGCGTTCGGGATTCATCGCCATGAAGCCCGCATGCTGCAGGAAACCTGGGTACACGCTGCGTCCGTGCCCCGGGAAATTCAGCGGCACGCGATGGATGACGTTCTGCTCGAACCACGACAACGGTTTCTGCGTGGCAAGGTTGTTGACCGCCGTCGGCGATTGCCGCGTGTCGATCGGCCCACCCATCATCACCAGCGAGCGCGGCGTCGGTTCCCTGCGCGCGGCCATCAGCGACACCGCCGCCAGCACTGGCACGGTCGACTGGCAGACACTGATCACATGCAGGTGTTCGACGCCAATCTCGCGCATGAAACGCTGCATCGTGTCGACGTAATCGTCGAGCGTGAACGCACCGTCGGCGTCGGGCACCATGCGTGCGTCGATCCAGTCGGTGATGTAAACCTTGTGGTCGCGCAGCAACGTGCGCACGGTATCGCGCAGCAGGGTGGAGTGGTGGCCGGACAGGGGGGCGACCACCAGCACCGGCGGATCGTCCTTCAGTCCGGCGATGTTGCCGGCGTCGTCGCTGTAGCGCTTGAAGCGCAGCAGGCGGCAGAAGGGAGTGCGCAGGATTTCCTTCTGGACGACGGGATAATCATCGCCGTCGATCTGGATCGTGTGCAGGTTGAACTCGGGTTTCTCGTAGTCCTTGCCGACGCGATACATCAACTCATAACCGGCTGCAATCCGCGGCGCTTCGGGCATTCCGGCCAGCCAGCTGCCGGGTGTCGAGAACATCTTGGCGCCGGCCTCGGCAAAGTAGGTATAGGGCGCCATGCCGGCCCGCCAGAGTTCATGGAACTGGTACAACCCACTGCCTGCAAACAAGGGTGATCTCCCACACACTGTCAGGGCGCAGTGCTGCAGCGCAGCATAGCGCAGCTGCACGGGCCTGCCGTGCGCAGAGTGTGACGGACCACCCGCTTCTAACCCCAAGCTTCCAATGCCATCGCCCCGTCGCGCAGGCCCGGCGCCAACCAGCAATGCGATCCCAGCGCCATGAATCCAGCCTTCGCGAATCGCTCGCGATAGAACCGGGCCCGGCGGGACTGGAAGTGGTCTTCATCCCCTTCGGCTTGGTCTTCGCGGGCGAAGGTTTCCAGGAACGCCACGCCTCCGCACAACTCGGCGAGCCCCGGCAAGCCACGATCCAGTTCGCGTGTCGGCAGGTAATGCAGCACGTCGCTGCAGACGAGCAGGTCGACGGGTGGACACGGGCGCAGCAGGGCGAAGTCGCCGAAGCAGGCGGAGTGCAGGTTGCGCACCCGGCCGTAGCGCGCGATGGCGTACTGGCTGCTGTCGAACCCCAGGTAATGGACCTGCGGGCGAAGTTTGCGCAGTGGCGCGCGCCAAACGCCTTCCCCGCAACCGATATCCAGCACGCTGCGGATCGGCCGTTCCAGGTGATATTCCGCCGTCGCGACCGCGAGCGCGACCTTGCGCGCAAGTCGCTTGGCACCACCGATACCGCGACGGCGATACCACCGGTCGAAATAATCGCGATCGTATTGTTTGGCGGCCATTTGCTACGTTCCAGAGGTCATTGTGTAGCGTATTCACTGATCGGTGGCGCGGGTGCTGTCATGGTCGCATTCCACCTTGCACCAGAGAAGCGCATGACCGACGAACGCAACATCGCCCACGACAAGAAGGTCGCCGACGACAAACGCGACCAGGGCGAGACCATCACAAGCAATGCCGCCGTGCAGCCGCAGCCGGGTAAAAAAACTCCGCAGGTCGATGAAGATACCGATCCGTCCAATACCCGTGCCCGCGAAATGTACAAGCAGGGCGAAGCGCCGCGGGACCATGCCCATGAAAGTCGCGACAATCCACCGGAGGATGAGCAGCGCGACAAGCCAGACGCTCCGCGTCTGGATGCCGACGAGCGATAGAAGCTGCGCGTCGCCTTGGTCGATGGCATGCTCGGTCTTCGAGCTGCCAGTGGGCCGCTCAACTTTCCTGGCTGGATATTCCGATGGCCTATCTGTGGATAAAGACAGCGCATCTGGTCTTCGTGATGGCGTGGATGTCGACCGTGTTCTACCTCCCTCGGATCCTGGTGAATCTGGCCGAAGCTGGCGAGGATTCCGCGGTGCGGGCGAGGTTGCTGTTGATGGGGAAGCGGCTTTATCGCTTCGGACACGTCATGTTCGGACTGCTGCTGTTGCTCGGTTTGGCCTTGTGGTTGCATTTCGGCATCACCGGGGGCTGGCTGCACGCAAAGCTGCTGCTGGTCGCGCTAATGCTTGCGCACTTCATCATTTCCGGGCGCTGGCTGAAAGGCGTGGCTGCTGGACGGCCATTACCGTCCGCGACGACGTTGCGCTGGTTCAATGAGCTACCAGTGGTGATCCTGGTTGCGATTGTGTGGCTTGTGCTTGCCAAGCCGTTTTAGCCTTCATCGCACTGGAATGTTCGGGTCAGCATTGAAGGCAATTCACTGGAATTCCGCTTGCGAAGGAACGAAAAAGGCC
>JBBSUF010000095.1:0-7749 GCA_038235185.1 Lysobacterales bacterium | reverse complement strand
GAGGTCCGCGTCTCCACGCCGGTCAACACCGCATCGGCCATGGCGAAGCCGCGGATCTGCTTGTCGAACGCCGGCAGCGCTTCGCGGATGGAGTCGATCGCATAACGCGGCAATGACGCGTCCAGGCTGCCCAGGCGCACGCCGGGTGTGTACGACGGCAACACCGCGCCGAACTGCTCCGATGGGAGATTGGCGATGAAGTCGCCGACCAACTGCCCCGGCGCTTCGTACTCGCCTCCGCCCAGCTCAAACGCCAGCGATTCCCAGTGTCGCTGCAACTCGATGCCCGCGAGCGGGCCATCGCCATACGCCGCGTAGTCTTCCGGCGTTATCCCGCAAACAATCGCAGCATTCGCATTGCGCTCGTTACGCGAGTATTGGCTCATGCCGTTGGTGACCACGCGCCCAGGCTCGCTCGCTGCCGCGACCACCGTGCCCCCCGGGCACATGCAGAAGCTGTAGACGCTGCGTCCGTTGCGACAGTGATGCACAAGCTTGTAATCGGCTGCGCCAAGCAGCGGATGGCCTGCCTGTGGCCCGAAGCGTGCCTGGTCGATCAGCGATTGTGGATGCTCGATCCGGAATCCGACTGAAAATGGCTTGGCTTCAAGGAACACGCCTCGCGCGTGCAACATCGCAAAGGTATCGCGCGCGCTATGACCCAACGCCATGACAACGTGATCGGCACGCAGCTGTTCGCCGTTGGCGAGCGTGACGCCACGCACGTGACGCACCCCGTTCGAATCGGTTTCGACCAGAAGATCGTCCACGCGACTGCTGAAATGGATCTCGCCACCAAGCGATTGGATGGTGGCACGCATGTGCTCGACCATCGACACCAAGCGGAAGGTGCCGATGTGCGGCTTGCTGACATAGAGGATTTCCTCCGGTGCGCCCGCTGCGACAAACTCTGTGAGCACCTTGCGGGCGTAATGGCGCTTGTCGGAAATCTGGCTGTAAAGCTTGCCATCGGAAAACGTGCCCGCGCCGCCTTCCCCGAACTGCACGTTGGATTCGGGATCCAGGATTTTTTTACGCCACAACCCGAACGTATCCACCGTGCGTTCGCGCACCGCCTTGCCGCGCTCCAGGATGATCGGCCGAAAGCCCATCTGCGCCAGCACCAGTCCAGCGAACAATCCGCATGGGCCGGTGCCGATGACGACTGGCCGCGATGCCATGTTGCCGGGTGCGCGCGCAACGAATTTGTACGTGGTGTCCGGGGTCGAAGTTACATTCGTGGGCGCGTCCACGGCGACATTGCCGGGTGACTGCGAACGCCGCAGGATCTCTGCTTCACGGGGCGTTTGCACATCCACCGAATAGATCAACGAGATCGCCCCGCGTTTACGCGCGTCGTAGCTGCGCTTGGCAATGCTGTAGCCGGTCAGTTCCCCCTCAGCGATTTCCAATCGAACGACGATCGCTGCCGCAAGTGCGGCCTCGTCATGATCCAGCGGGAGTTTGATGTTGTTGAGTCGGAGCATTTGGCGCGTCCGGATGGTCGGCCATTCTAGCTTTGACCACGAGTGTGTCTGTTGCTTGGGCGTCGGCCAAAGTTGCTTCGCTATCCGGCTCCTGCTGATGCGGTTTACCGTTGCCGATGGGATGGATCGACTTGGACGTACCCCTCCAGCGTATTGAACCCGCGCTAGGTGCCGGACCGGTGGTCTTCAAGCAACAGTGCAGCCAGCGCCTTGTCGCCATCGGCCAGTAGTTGCAACGGATTACGCTCAAAGTGACTGCGCACCATCACCTCCCCGACGCACCATTCGCGTTCCGCACTGCTGAATTCGCGCACCCCTTGACTCACCTGCTGCAGCTCCTCGGACGTGGGGGCAATTGCGTCGGGATCCTCGGGCCGTGGTTTCGGCAGCCCGCCGCCGCGTTGGGCGCTGTCGAGCAGGATCTGCAGGCGTCGCTGCGCGCATTCGGATTCAGTTCCGATCGCATCGGTGCCTTCGAGGGCGACGGCGCCGGCCAGCGCGGAGCGCAGCGCGGCCAGGTCGGCCCTCAGTGAGTCGTTGTCGGAGTGCGCACGCTGCAAGTGGCCCTGCGCCTGGATGATTTCGGTGCCAGGATCAACCAGGGTGTCCGACTGCAGCCGTTCGCGCACCCACTCGCCCAATTCGGCATACAGGGCAGGATGGGTGAAGTGGAGCTCGCGCGCCGCCTGTTGCCAGGCGTAGGCGACCTGCTGGGCGCTGAAGGTCGGCGGCTCGGCGGCATCGTCCTCGGGCTCGGCCTTGGCCGTGCTCATGGCGATGATGGTGCTGTCCAGGCGAGGCCGCAGAGGTCCGTCTTCGAAGGTCCGGTCGGCGCGACGAAGCGCAGAGCGACAGTCCAGCAACAGGTTGCGCAGGTCGTTCATGCAGGCGCTTCATTCCGCACTGGGCAAAGGATTAAGGACAGTAACGCATCCAGTCAGCGCCGGCGGCCGCCGGATTTGTTGCGCGCACGTATGAGGAAGCGCAATGCAGCGGCCTCCCATTGCCGCTCGCCACGCGCGGTCTCGCCGGCATGATGCAGGCTCCCATCGCGCCAGCCGGCGAACACCGACGGATCGATATACGACTTGCGGCACACCGCCGGGGTATTGCCGAGTGCGCGGGCGACTTCCTTGATGACGGCGTTTTGCAGCCCGGCCAGGGCTCGCTCGCTGGCGAGTTGGCCGTCGGCCTTGTAGGGCAGGGTGGTGCGCGCAAAACGCTGGAACGCGGCCAGCGTTCCGCCCCAGGTGCGGAAATCCTTGGCGGTGAAGTCCGCACCAGTGGCTCGGCGCAGGTAGTCGTTGACCTCGCCGGAATCGACCGGAACGACATTGCCGTCGTCGTCCTTGTATTGGAACAGCGCCTGGCCAGGTAATTGCTGGCAACGCCGCAGCAGCCGGACCAGTCGTGCGTCGTCAAGCACGATGTCGTGTTGCTGTCCGCCCTTGCCGCGGAATTGGAAGCGCGCACGACCGCCACTCACGAACGCGACATGACGATTGCGCAGCGTGGTCAGCCCGAAGGATTTGTTGCTGCGGGCATACTCTGGATTGCCGACGCGGATCAGCGTCTCGGCCATGACCATGGTGACGATCGCCAGCACCTTGTCGCGCGGAAATCCGCTGAGCTTCAAGTCGCGTTGCTGCCGTCGGCGCAAGCGAGGGAGGGATTGGCCGAAGCCGATCACGCGATCGAATTTGCCATCGCCGCGCAGCGCGCTCCAGTGCGCATGGTAGCGATATTGCTTGCGGCCGCGCGCATCGCGACCGCTGGCCTGCAAATGCCCATTGGGGTATGGGCAGATCCAGACATCGGTCCATGCCGGTGGAATCGCCAATGCACGGATGCGTTGCAACGTTGATGCTTCATGCACGCGCGCGCCGTCCGAAGTTCGATAGGCAAAACCATCACCCTGGCGCTTGCGCCGAAGTCCCGCTGCCGTGTCGCTGACATGACGCAATCCCGCCCCACGCGCGTCTTGCACGGCCGCTTCAAGATCCGACAATGCGCGCATGGATGATGGCTTCGTGGCGGACCTGGGCATGCCGGAACAGTGACATGCGCGTGTCAACACGGCGCAAAGGTTCACCTGGCCTTCTCGTTACCGCCATGGATGATGCGTCTTGCAACTCGCCTCACGGCGATCGTCTGATGTCCAAAGGACACACTGTGGAAGCCGATCAGCAGGTGTTGAAGGGAGATGTCGCCACGACCGGCCGCAAGGCGAGGTTGCGGGCAACGTTGTTCGATGCCGACAATGATGACCACGACCTGGAGTTGGATGCAATCGCTCCGTCGACGTTGACCGAGCGACAATTGCTGTGGGTGGATGTGGAAGACGACGACAACGATGACGCCGATCCCGCGCTGCGCAAACTGGTACAGCGATTCGAACTGGACGAGGACGTCTTGCAACTGTTGCAGGAGGCAACTGGGGCCGCCCGACTGCAGAATTTCGGGGATTGCTTCCTGGCGCAAGTGATCGCCGTTGAGCATTCTGGACAGTTGCGATTCAAGCCAAGGCCACTGGCGATCGTGTGCGGGCGCAATTTCGTGATCAGCGTGCACCGCGGGCCGATCGCATTCATCGAGCAGCTGCGCGATCGGGAGCGAGCCGACACTGCCCTGGGGTCGCTCAGTGCGGAAAGTTTCACCGCTTCATTGCTGGACTGGGTAGTGGAAAGTTACCTGCATGCCGTATCGGATTTCGAAGTGGCAGTTGACCGGCTTGAGGTGAATTTGCTCGGCCACCACAAACAACGCAATGTGTTGCCTGAGCTCGCGGTATTGAGGCGCAGTGCATCGCGCCTTCGGCGCATGCTATCCACGCAGCGCAGTGTGTTCGGCGCCTTGGCGCGTCCCGATTTCCGTCCGGACGAAGATGGCATTGCCGACAAGCATTTCCGTTCGCTGGAACAGCGATTCCAGCGGGCGATGGATGCCGTCGACAACACCCGTGAGCTTGTCGTCGGCAGCTTCGAGCTGTTCGCCACGCGCACCGCGCAGCGCACCAACGAGACCATGCGGGTGCTGACCTTCGTGACGGTCTTGCTGGGATCGCTTGCGGTGGTTGCAGGCGTGCTGGGGATGAATTTCAAGGCCCATATTTTTGAGCTGGGCGAAGTGGGCTTCTGGACGACGGTCGGCGTCATGGTCGGAATCGTCGTGCTCGCCAGCGCAATAGCCCGTTGGAGGCGATGGATGTGATCCCGTAAAACGAATCCCTGCGCTGCATCCTTCGAGAAGTTCAGGATGGCCCATCGACAGCGACAGCAGGAACGGTTGCCACGCGCCCATACCGCCACGCAATCAGGAGCCCGCATCCCAGCAGGAATGCCGCGATCAAAAACGGCGCGCCCGGCAGGTGAAGCGGGGCGTGATCGCTGATGAACAGCCCGAATGAGCCGGCAAAAATCGCCGGGCCGATGATGCCGGCCAGGCTCACCAGGCTCATGAGTGCGCCCTGGATGCGGCCCTGCACGTCGCTGCCGACTTGTCGGGTAATCAGCGCTTGCGTAGATGGTCCGGCAACTCCCCATAGCGCAGACACCGGGATGCCGATCAGGAAAATCCAGCCGACATTTGCGACACCATAGATCGCAAATCCAATCACCCCGCATGTCAGCCCGAATAGCAGCGCCCGGCGTTCGCCTAGTGCGTGCACGATCTTGCCGACCAGCCCCGCCTGCACGATGACGCTGAAGACCCCGACGGCTGCAAGCACCCAGCCGACTTCGCGCGGGCCCCAGCCGTACTGGTAGTCGGCGAACAGCACGAAGATGCTCGGATACACGTAGTGCGCCAGGTTGGCCAAGAACACCACCGCCGCCAGCCCGAACACCTGCGGATAGCGTTTGAGCAGCACGAAAGAGCCCAGCGGGTTGGCGTGGGACCAGTCGAACACGGATGCGCGTTTGTCCGGCGGTAAAGACTCAGGCAACACGAATAGTCCGTAGCAGAAGTTCACTAATGCCAACCCAGCAGCGAACCAGAAAGGCAGCCGCAGGCTGATCGCGCCCAGCCAGCCGCCGATCAGCGGACCGACGATGAATCCCAGCCCAAAGGCTGCGCCCAGGAATCCATAACTTTTCGCGCGCTTGTCAGCCGGGGTGATGTCGGCCACGTAGGCGTTGGCGGTGGTGAAGCTGGCCGAGGTGATGCCGGAAATGACCCGCCCCACCAACAACCACAGCAGGGCCGGTGCCAACGCCATGAAGCAGAAATCAAGCCCAAGGCCCAGGCATGACAGCAGGATCACCGGCCGGCGTCCGTAGCGATCTGACAAGGCACCCTGGATCGGCGATGAGAAGAACTGGATCGCCGCGAACACCGTGCCGAAGATCCCCACCCAATACGCGGCATGTGTGGTGTCGCCGCCGACGAAATCCTGGATCAGGTGCGGCAGCACCGGAATGATCAAGCCGAATGCCAGCACGTCGATCAGGACGGTGACGAAAATGAAGGCGAGTGCGGCAGTGCGCTTGCCTCGCGTGGGAGTTGTCGATGCGCGCGGAAGGGAATCGGCCACGGAATCCATCGCAGGATGGGCGGGGCAGTCTAACCGCGGTCGGCGGAAGCCGGATGCTGGCTTTCCGCGCGAATGGCGAGCAAAAAAAGGCGGAGCCGGAGCTCCGCCAAGGGGAACAACTTCGAACCGGAGAACTTTGCTAGACCCACCCCCGCGCTGCCAACGACACCGGGGCGCCGTCGCCGATGACGAAGTGATCAAGCAGGCGGACATCGACCAGTGCCAGCGACTGTTTCAGGCGTGCAGTGACAGCGCGATCGGCGGTGCTGGGTTCCGCGCTGCCGCTGGGATGGTTGTGGCCGACGATGACCGCTGCCGCGTTGTGCGCCAGCGCTCGCCTGACAACTTCACGCGGATGCACTTCAGCGCCATCGACAGTGCCGCGAAAGAGCTCCTCGAACGCCAGCGCGCGATGACGCGTGTCCATGAACAACGCTGCGAAGATTTCCTGCGGATGGCCACGCAGCCGCTGGGCAAAATAGCGGCCTGCCGCGCCCGGGTCCGTCAGCGCCTCGCCACGTTCCAATCCGGCGGCCAGGTAGCGGTTGCACAACTCCAGCGCTGCCGACAACTGGCAGGCGCGCGCCGGGCCCAACCCGGGCAAGGTCGCCAGGTCGCTGGCACTGCGTTCAAGCAGCGAACGCAAGGGGCCGTGCTCACTGAGCAGGCTGCGCGCGGTGGTGACGGCATCCTGTCCGCGCAAACCCGAACCGAGGAACAGCGCCAGCAATTCCGCGTCAGACAGCACCGCCGCGCCACGGGCCAGCAGTTTTTCACGGGGGCGTTCGAGTGCTGGCCAGTCGCGGATGTGCATGGCTGCAGCGTGCGCCGAGCGCCGCGCGGCGGACGTCGGGCAGCTGTGGCGCTTCGGGTAAGCTAATCGTCATTCGAAGTGTAGGAAAAGTCCCACCCGCGATGATGTCCACCGCCGACCACCCACCCACCATTGGCTTGATCGATCGCCGCATCGTGATGTGCGTGTGCGGTGGCATCGCGGCCTACAAGGCCGTCGAACTCGTGCGCCGCCTGCGCGATGCCGGCAGCGAGGTGCAGGTGGTGATGACAACCAATGCGCTGCGCTTCGTCGGCGAAGCGAGTTTCCAGGCGGTATCCGGACGTGCCGTGCGCAGCGCCCTGTGGGATGCCAGCGCCGAAGCCGCGATGGGGCACATCGAACTGGCGCGATGGGCCGAGCTTGTGATCGTCGCGCCGGCCACCGCCAACACCATCGCCAAACTCGCCCACGGCGTGGCCGACGACCTGGTCAGCACCTTATGTCTGGCGACGACCGCGCCCATCGCGATCGCCCCGGCGATGAACCATCGCATGTGGATGCATCCGGCCACGCAGGCGAACGTGGCGACGTTGCGCGATCGTGGCGCACGCGTGATCGGTCCTGATGATGGTGCGCAGGCGTGCGGCGAATTCGGTCCGGGACGCCTGCGCGAGCCCGAGGCGATTGTCGCGGAGCTGGTCGCCACGCTGGCGGAGTCCGCGCGTTGACCTTGTCGTTGGAACGCATGCCCCCGGGAGGCACCGCTCCGGAGCGCGTATCGCTGCACGGCCTGCGCATCCTTGTCAGCGCCGGGCCGACGTTCGAGGACATCGATCCGGTGCGTTTTATCGGCAACAGGAGCAGCGGCAAGATGGGGTTCGCGATCGCCGCCGCCGCCGCAAGACGTGGAGCGGATGTCATGTTGGTTGCGGGCCCCGTGCACATGTCCACGCCGG
>JBBSUF010000094.1:0-7771 GCA_038235185.1 Lysobacterales bacterium | reverse complement strand
CCGCCCGGTATCACCGCCTTGAGCTTGTGGCCATGACGCACGCCGCCGGCGATCTCCAGCAGGTCAGCAAATGACGTCCCGAGGCGAACTTCGTAATTGCCTGGTTTCGCGACATGGCCGGACACCGTAAACACTTTCGGCCCCCCGTTGTTCGGCTTGCCGAGATCAAGGAACCATTCGGGGCCGTTACGGACGATCGCGGGCACCGACGCATAGGTTTCGGTGTTGTTGATCGTGGTCGGTTTGCCGTACAGGCCGAAGTTCGCGGGAAACGGCGGCTTGTAACGTGGTTGTCCCTTCTTGCCTTCCAGAGACTCCATCATCGCGGTCTCTTCGCCGCAGATGTACGCGCCAGCGCCGAGTACGTTATGGATGTCGATGTCGATGCCGCTGCCCAGGACATCCTTGCCCAGCCAGCCGTTCTTGTAGGCCTCGGCCGTAGCTTCTTCCAGATGCTCGAACGGCTCGTGGTGGAATTCACCGCGCAGGTAGTTGTAGGCCGTCGTGCTGCCGGTGGCGTAACAGGCGATCGCCATCCCTTCGAGCACCGCATGCGGATTGAAACGCAGGATGTCGCGGTCCTTGGCCGTGCCCGGCTCGGATTCGTCGGAGTTGCATAGGATGTACTTGGTGCCCGCGCCCTTGGGCATGAAGCTCCATTTCAGTCCGGTGGGAAATCCAGCCCCGCCGCGACCTCGCAATCCTGACTGCTTGACCATGTCGATCACGGTCGATGGCTCGATCTTCTCTTCGAGGATCCTGCGCAGTGCGCTGTAGCCACCGGTCTTGAGGTAATTCTCGTACGACCATGGCTTGTCGAAATGCAGCGTCGTGTAGACCACGCTGTGCTCCTGCGGGGCAGGACCGACGGGACCGGTTGTTGTTTCGTGCGCCATTGCGTGTTGCCTACTTCAAGCCGTCGAGCAACTCATCCACCTTCGCGGTGTCGAGCTTCTCGTGGTAATGACCATTGATGACCATCATCGGCGCGCCGCAGCACGCAGCCAGGCACTCTTCCTCGGGCTTGAGGAAGATGCGACCGTCCGCCGTCGACTCACCCAGTTTGCAACCAAGTTTTTTCTCGGCGTGTGCGACGAGATCCTCGGCGCCATTGAGCCAGCAGCTGATGTTGGTACAGAACGCGACGTTGTTGCGGCCGACCGGATGGGTCTCGAACATCGAATAGAAAGTTGCCACCTCATAGGCCCACACCGGTGGCAATCCGAGGTACTTGGCCACGCCGGCGATCAGGTCATCACTGAGCCACCCGCCGTTCTGCTCCTGCGCTGCATGCAGGGCCTGCAGCACCGCCGAACGCTTGCGATCCGGTGGGAACTTCGCCAGCCAGTGATCGATGTGCGCCCGCGTCTGCTCCGTCAGGATCACCATCGGATCGACGTTGCGTGCGGTTTCGAAATTTCCGGTTGCTCTCATCGATCCTGCTCTTATCGGTCAATTTCGCCAAACACGATGTCGTACGTGCCGATCATGGCCACCACATCGGGGAGCATGTGACCGCGCACGAATTCGTCCATTGATGACAGGTGCGCGAACCCCGGCGCGCGCAGGTGCACGCGAAACGGCTTGTTGGCACCATCGGAAACGAGGTAACAGCCGAATTCGCCCTTGGGCGCTTCCACCGCACAATAGGTTTCACCAGCCGGCACGCAGTAGCCTTCGCTGAACAACTTGAAGTGGTGGATCAACGCTTCCATGTCGTCCTTCATCTCCTCGCGGGATGGCGGTGCGACCTTGAAGTTGTCCAGCATCACCGGCCCGGGATTCAATTTCAGCCATTGCACGCACTGCAGGATGATGCGCGTGCATTGGCGCATCTCGGCGACACGTACCAGGTAGCGGTCGTAGCAATCGCCCTGCACGCCGACAGGGATATCGAAGTCGACCTCGGCATATTTGGCATAAGGCTGCTTCTTGCGCAGGTCCCATTCGACGCCCGAGCCACGCAGCATCGGGCCACTCATGCCCCACGCCAACGCCTGATCGGGCGAAATCACGCCGATTCCGACCGTGCGCTGTTTCCAGATACGATTGTCGGTGAGCAGCGTTTCATATTCGTCGACGCGCTTCGGGAAATCATGGGCAAAGGCTTCGAGGTAATCGAGCATCGAGCCTTCTCGCCACTCGTTGAAACGCTTGAGGTTCTGGCCCTTGCGCCACGGCGACTCGTGGTATTTCGGCATGCGCTCTGGAAGGTCGCGATAGACGCCGCCGGGGCGATAGTAGGTCGCGTGCATGCGCGCGCCCGACACTGCCTCGTACACGTCCATCAACTCTTCGCGCTCGCGGAAGGCATAGAGAAAGACCGCCATCGCACCCAGGTCCAGCGCGCTGGAACCGATCCACATCAGATGGTTCAGGATTCGCGTCACTTCATCGAACAACGTGCGGATCCACAGCGCACGCGGCGGTGCCTCGATCCCCATCAGCCGCTCGATGGCCAGCACGTAAGCGTGCTCGTTGCACATCATCGAGACGTAATCGAGGCGATCCATATAGCCGATTGACTGGTTGAAGGGCTTGGATTCGCACAATTTCTCGGTGCCGCGATGCAACAGGCCGATATGCGGATCGGCGCGCTGCACGACTTCGCCGTCCATCTCCAGGATCAGTCGCAGCACGCCATGCGCAGCCGGATGTTGCGGGCCGAAATTGAGCGTGTAGTTGCGGATTTCCTTGCGGGCTTCGGCCTGGTTGCTGGCGAAGGCAACGCTGCTGGGAAGGATCGACGCGTTCATTTTGTCGCTCCGGCAGGCGTCGGGGTCGGGCCGGTGGACGGCAAAGCGGCATCGGCGGGACCAAGCGTGCTGCCGACCTTGAGGTCGCGATCCTCCCCTGCCGCCGTGGCGTAGCGCGCGTCGTCGCGGATGACGCGCGGTACCAGGACCCGAGGCTCAACCGACGTCACCGGCTCGTAGATCACGCGTTGCGCTTCGGCGTCGTAGCGCACTTCGACGTTGCCGATCAGCGGGAAATCCTTGCGGAACGGATGCCCGACGAAGCCGTAATCGGTGAGGATGCGACGCAGGTCCGGATGCCCGGTGAACAGGATGCCGAACAGGTCGAATGTTTCACGTTCGAACCAATTCGCAACAGGCCAGAGATCGGTCACCGAGTCGACCACCGGGAACGCATCGTCAGGTGCGAACACGCGAACCCGCACGCGCTGATTGTTGCTAACCGACAGCAACTGCACGACGGCAGCAAAGCGACGCAGGGGGGCGCTCGTGTCAACTTCGCCCTGCGGTTGCGCAGTCTGTTGGCTAGGAACTTCTCCGAATTTGAAGCGGCCAGGACCCCTTCCTTCAACACCCCGCGAAAAACCTTCGGAGGACACATCGGTGTCCCACTCGTCGCTGCCATGCCCCATGTAATCCACGCCGCAGACGTCGATCAACTGCTCGAAGCCGAACTCGTCCCGCAATGCGCGGCAGCCGTCGTGCCACATCGCGGCATCGAACACGATGCCGACTTCTCCGCGCGGGCTGTCGACGGTGACCGCCACCTCCGGGAAACGTAAGCGCAGGCGATCGGCGAATGCAGCGGCGGCTTGCGTCATCTCAGGCAATCTCGTCCGAACGCTGGCCGGTCTTGGTGCCGCCAAAATTGGTACCGCGGCGGATCTTTTTCTGCAGTTGCAGGATGCCAAAAACCAGTGCTTCGGCCGTCGGCGGGCAGCCCGGCACGTAGATGTCGACAGGGACGATCCGGTCGCAGCCGCGCACGACCGCATAGGAATAGTGGTAATAGCCGCCCCCGTTGGCGCAGCTGCCCATGGAGATGACCCACTTGGGGTCGGGCATCTGGTCGTAGACCTTGCGGAGAGCAGGCGCCATCTTGTTGACCAGGGTGCCGGCGACGATCATGACGTCGGACTGACGCGGTGAGGGACGGAACACGACGCCGAAGCGGTCCAGGTCCAGCCGCGCGGCACCGGCGTGCATCATCTCCACGGCGCAACACGCCAGCCCGAAGGTCATTGGCCACATCGAGCCCGTGCGCGCCCAGTTGAGCAGCGCATCCGACGTCGTGGTGACGAAGCCCCGCTCCGTCAGAGGGTTGTCGCCCTCGGGCCGCAGGATGTCGTCCACCTGGCCTTCGGGCAGCGGGTTGTTCATCAACCCTTCGATGGTCTGCAGCACTGTCACAACGTCACTCCCACTCCAATGCTCCCTTCTTCCATACGTAGGCGAAGCCGGTCACCAGCAGCGCAAGGAACACGCCCATCTCGACCAGCCCGAACACACCGAGCTCGCGGAACACCAGCGCCCATGGAAAGACGAACGCGATTTCCAGGTCGAACACGATGAAGAGGATCGCGACCAGGTAGTACCGCACGTCGAACCGCATGCGCGAATCTTCGAATGGCGGGAATCCGCACTCGTAAGGCGACAGCTTTTCCGCAGTCGGTCGCTTCGGGCCGAGTACGTTGCCGATGACGATCAGCGCGACGCCAATGCCGGCGGCGACGATCAGGAACAACAGGGTCGGCAGGTATTCGGACAGCACGCGCGTTCTCGAAGTTTTACCTGTTGAAAAGTCCGGCCACGAATGGTCGGCGCCGAGCACACGGATGTGCAATTTCAAATGGTGCCCAAGAGGGGACTCGAACCCCTACGACCTAAGCCGCTACCACCTCAAGGTAGTGCGTCTACCAATTCCGCCACCTGGGCAAAGCCTGTTGGAACATCCAGCCCACCGCCGGCTTCCTGCCGAACGTTGAACCTGGATTTCAATCAATGGTTAGCTGGTTCGTTCAACCACCCGAAGCGGGTTTGACCGGGGCCTGCGACGGGATCGTCGGCACGGCAACGGGTTGCTGCGGAATCGGAGCGGCAGGAATCGTCGACCCCGGAATTGACTGTTGTACAGGTGCGCCTGGCAGGGTTGGGGTAGCCGGTGCGTTGGGGATGGCACCTGCGCCGTTGCCGGAAGCTGGGCTGCCTGACGGTGCGGCCGGCACCTGCGCCATCACGCCCAAGTCCTGCTGCGATGCGACAGGGGCGGCGTTGTGCGTCGCGTACCACGCCATGAACAGGCTGATCAAAATGAATGCGATCGCCAGCCACTTGGTGCTCTTGGACAGGAAGTTGGACGCACCACGCGAACCGAACACGGTGGCCGATGCACCGCCGCCGAAACCCGAGCCCGCCTGCGCGCCTGCGCCGCGTTGCATCAGGATCAACGCGACCATTCCGATCGCGATCAGCACGTAAACGACATTCAGGATCAACATCAGCATTGCAGGGTTCTCGATTTGGCCGTCATGACAGCCATTTACAGCGCCGCCGCGGCTGCGATGGCAAGGAAATCACCGGCGACCAGCGAGGCGCCGCCAATCAACCCGCCATCGACGTCGGGCTGGGCGAACAGCGCCGCAGCGTTGCCGGGTTTAGCGCTGCCGCCGTACAGGATCGGCAGCGAGCCAGCAATTTTAGCATCGCGGGCGGCGACTTCGCCACGGATAAAGGCGTGCACGGCCTGCGCCTGCTCTGGGGAAGCCGTCAAACCGGTGCCGATCGCCCACACCGGCTCGTAGGCGATCACGGCCCCGGCGAGCATTTCGATACCCAGGTCGAAGACGGGCTGGAGCTGGTGCCTGATGCAATCTTCCGTCTCACCAGCTTCGCGTTGCTGCTGACTTTCGCCAACGCACAGCATGGGAACCAGACCTGCCTCGCACGCGGCCTGGAACTTTCGTGCGACCAATTCGCTGCTTTCGTGATGATAGGCGCGTCGCTCGGAATGCCCGACCAGTCCGTATTTGGCACCCACGTCCACCAGCATCCGTGCACAGACCTCGCCGGTGAACGCACCTTGGTGGTTGGCGCTGACATCCTGCGATCCGAATGCAATTGCCGGATAGTCGGTGGCCAGTTCGCAAAGGTATGGCAGTGGCGGCAGCACGACCATGGCGACGCCTGCGGGGGCCGGCGTTGCCGTCAGCGCGTCAAGCAATGCGTGCGCAAAGGCGCGATCGCCATGCAGCTTCCAGTTGCCCGCCACGATGCGCTGGCGCGTTGGCGATGTCATGTCGAAGCCTGTTCAACGAAGAGCCTGCAGTTTATCAGCCGCTCGCATGTGGCCGCCCAGGTTGAGTAAAAATGAGCATCCACGCCGATGCGGGTATCTTGTAGTTGTAGAGTGCGGCCATGGCGCAACCCCGCTTGCCGATCCTGCCGTATCGCAAACCCACCCAGTCGCGTGACTACTGGGTGTTCGACGACGTGCTGGCGGATCCGGACGCGGTGCGTACCCGCTGTTTGGCGCGCACCGACTGGATCGAAGGCTATCCGCACAAGCCCGAAAGCTGGCCGGGACTTCGCGTCATGCCCGGCCTTGAGCCGGATGAACTCCAAGCGGTGGAAGCCCATGTCCTCAAAGCCACCGGAGCCAGGAAGTTATGGGTCGGGGCCACATCCGACGGCACGCGGCTGAACCATAACTGCGTGCAGGTGGTCGGCATCGACGAATGCGAACCGCGTCCACACACCGACTCCCGCGCGTTGTGCCGCTACGCCGCGGTGCTCTACCTCAATCCATCAGTGCCCGACGCATGCGGGACAAGCTTCTACCGACAGCGGCTGGGAAACGGCCAGCGCGGTGGGAATCTCGTGTCGCCGCCGCATACAAATCTCGTCGAGGCCTTGGGGACGCGCTTTGTAGCTCCTGATTCCTTCGTCGAGGATGTCGAAGTCCCGCATCGTTACAACCGCTTGTTGCTGTATCGCTCCAATCTGATCCACAGCGCGACCGGATATTGGGGGAAGACGGTTGCGGACAAGAGGATGGCAGCGGTATTTTTCTGGATGGCCTAGGCAAGTCCGTCCTGGACATATTCTGCCGGAACTCAAATCGCAGCCGCACGCACCACTTCAGCCAGCGTCTCCAGCGTCGTCTGCATCAAGCCTGCGTCATCGGCTTCCACCGTCACGCGCACGACAGGTTCGGTGCCTGAGGGGCGCAGGAAAGCACGGCCGCGACCTTGCACTGCATGCTGCGCATCGGCCAATGCCACTTTTACCTCGGCAGCTTCTGCCGGGCGCAGGCCTTCGCTGTAGCGGACGTTGATTGTTTTCTGCGGTACGCGATGCAGGCCGTGCAAGGACTCGCGCAAGGTCATGCCACGCCGACGCAGCACCTCGAGCACCTGTAGCGCGCTGACGATGCCGTCGCCAGTGTTGGCACGATCCAGGCACAGCAGATGCCCGGACGCTTCGCCGCCGAGTACGCCGTCATGCTGCAACAACGCCTGGTGCACGTTGCGATCACCGACATTGGCGCGGACGAAGTCGATGCCCCGCTCACGCAGCGCGCGCTCGAAACCATAGTTGGTCATCAGCGTACCGACGACCGGGCCGCGCAACCTGCCACTCTCCTGCCAGTCCAGCGCCAGCACGTAAAGCAGATCGTCTCCATCGCACACCGCGCCATCGGCATCCACGAACAGCACGCGGTCGCCATCGCCATCGAAGGCGATGCCAAGGTCTGCGCCGGAGTCGCGCACGCGCGCTGCCAACAGTTGCGGATGGGTGGAACCGACGCCGTCAGTGATGTTCAGGCCATTGGGCTCGACGCCAATCGCTTCAACCCGCGCGCCCAGCTCACGCAACACCAGCGGCCCGAGCTGGTAGGTGGCGCCGTTGGCGCAATCCACCACGATGCGCATGCCGCCCAGGTTGAAACCCTTCGGCACGGAATTCTTGCAGGCCTCCACATAGCGGCCGATGGTGTCGCGGGTGCGCACCGCCCT
>JBBSUF010000093.1:0-7776 GCA_038235185.1 Lysobacterales bacterium | reverse complement strand
GAAGAGCTCCGGCTGGGTCTGGTCGAGCCTGTCGAGCAGCGTCTTGACCTCCAGCACGCCCAGTACGTCCGTGTCGCTGTCGCGATAGACCGGGTAGCGCGAATACGGCGTGCGCCGCATGGTGGCGAGGTTCTGGTCGAAACCCGCGCCCTCGTCCAGCCAGGCGATCCGCGTGCGTGGCGTCATCATGCTGTCGGCGGTGCGATCACCCAGCCGCATCACGCGGTGCATCATGTTGCGTTCGTCCGAGTCGATGACACCCGCCTCGTGGCTTTCGCTCACCAGCAGCCGGATTTCCTCCTCGGTGATGGTCGATTCGTTGCCCTTGTCCAGCCCCAGGAGCCGCATGATCGTGCGCGTGCAGAACGACAGCATCAGCACCACCGGCTTGGCGGCCTTGGCGAAAAAATCCATCGGATAGGCGACGACCGTGGCGATCTGTTCCGGTCGCAGCGTGCCGATGCGCTTGGGCACCAGCTCGCCGATCAGCCCGAACAGGAACAGCATCACCAGGAAGCCGGCGGCAAACCCGATCTGGTTGGCGTAATGCGCCAGTAGCGGGATATCGCGCACTGGCTCGGCGATCTTTGCGCCCAACGATTCGCCGCCGAAATAGCCGATCATCAGGCTGAGCAGGCTGATCCAGAGCTGCACGGCAGACAGGAAGCTTTCCGGCCGCTCGGCCAGGTGCAGCGCCTTGCGCGCGCCGAGGCTGGTTTCGGCCATGTGCTTGAGTCGGCTTTTGCGCGACGTCAGCACCGCCATCTCCGACATGGCGAAGAAGCCGTTGCACAGGATCAGCACCAGGACGATCAGCAGTTGCAGCACGCGGGCGGATCCAGTCGGGTCGGGCGGGTCAGCAAGGTTAGTGTGCATGGGACGCCGTCGGCCGGGCGTGCAGGCGCTGGCGGTCGGGTCGGGTAGGGGAAAATGGCGTCGTCCATAGATGCGCCGGGGCGCGGGAGGGATCATAACAGCGGCATTGGGTGATCGATTTACCGGCTGCTGGCAGAGCCCAGTACGGCGGCGCGCCGGAGAACCCCGTATGCGTGCCGTGTCGCGGCGCGTCATAATTCGGTCATATCCTTTCCATATTCTTGCCCCATTCGTTCACGGAAGTCCCTTCGATGTTTTCATTGCAGACGATCTTCGGCCAGGGCAAGCAGTTCTTTGCCTTCCTCGACGAGGCGGCCGTCGCCGCGCACGACAGCACCAAGGCCTTGTATGAAATGCTGAAAGCGCCCGAGCGCACGCCGGGACTTGAGGCGTTCAAGCTGGCGCGACAGCGCGAGCGGGTGGCGTTGGACAAGATCAGCCAGGCGCTGGTGGACAGCTTCATCACCCCGATCGAGCGCGAGGACATCGAGTCGCTGGCATCGGCGCTGTACAAGATCCCCAAGCAGGTCGAGCGGTTTGCCGACCGCTATGCGCTGGCGCGACATCGCCTCGAGGGCATCGACTTCGCCCCGCGTGCTGCGATGCTGGAGCAGGCGGCTGGCGTGGTCGTCCAGATGGTGCATCAGTTGCGCGACATGGGGCTGGAGCCCATGAAGCAGCTCAACGATCGCCTGCGAGTGCTTGAGGCCGAAGCGGACCGGTTGATCCTGGAATTGCATCGCGACATCTATTCCGGACGGCTGGACGCCAGTGAGATGTTCCTGCTCAAGGAGTTCTTCGAGATCCTGGAAAAGGCGATCGACCGCTGCCGCGAGGCCGGCGTCGTCGCCTACCAGATCGTGCTGAAGAACAGCTGAGGCAACGACGATGCTGAGCCTCGTCCTGGTCGTGGTCGTGACCGCGTTGGTGTTCGAGTTCATCAACGGATTCCACGACACCGCCAATTCGATCGCGACCGTCGTGGCGACCAAGGTGCTGTCGCCGGGTCACGCCGTGATGCTCGCGGCGGTGATGAACCTGATTGGCGCGTTCTGGGGCACGGCGGTGGCCAAGACCATTGCCTCGGGGCTGATCGACACGCATGTCGTGGACGTGACCTCGCAGGTGATCCTGTGCGCGCTGGGTGGGGCGATTATCTGGAACCTCTTCACCTGGTGGCGCGGGTTGCCTTCGTCATCATCCAATGCCCTGGTTGGCGGGTTGTGCGGCGCGGCGATCGCTGCTGCCCACAACAACTGGCAGGCGCTGATCTGGTCGCAATCGATCGGCAAGTGGACGGAGAACAAGGGATTGTTGTGGAAGGTGTTCCTGCCCATGGTGACGTCGCCCCTGATCGGGTTCGTTTTTGGCGCGGCGATCATGGTCGCGCTGTGGGCGATCATTTCGGCCATGGCCAGCGCTGGCGGTCTGCTGGCGCGACTGGCAAGGCCGCGCTGGGTGAATGCGTTTTTCAACAAGGCGCAACTGTTGTCCGCCGCGTACATGGGCTTCGCGCATGGCACCAACGACGCGCAGAAAACCATGGGCATCATCGCGCTGGCATTGTTCGGCGCGCAGTCGGCTGGTGCGCTGGACCACCTGCCGATGTGGCTGGAGTTCCTGCACCCCCACAGCGGCGAGAATGGAATCGATGGCTGGATCATCGCGTCGTGCGCGCTGGTGATGGCCGCTGGTACCTCGGTGGGAGGCTGGCGGATCGTCAAGACCATGGGCCACAAGATGGTCAAGCTGCACCCGATCGATGGCTTCGGCGCGGAAATGGCATCGGCCACCATCCTCACCACCGCCGCGCATTTCGGCATGCCGGTGTCGACCACGCACAGCATCTCGACCGCGATCATGGGCGTGGGCTTCGCGAAGAATCCGCGCGCGCTGAAGTTGACCGTAATCGAGCGCATCGTATGGGCGTGGATCCTGACGATCCCCGCCGCTGGTGGACTTGCCTACCTGTTGCTGAAGGTATTCGAGTTGCTCGGCTGGGCCTAGAGCAGGTCACCACCTGCCGACAACGCCCGCTCCATGCGGTCGCCCATGCCGCCAATCTCCAGGATCAGGCGGTCGACTTCCGCCGATGTCAGCCCATGGTACGGGCGGTTCTCGCAAAGTTGCAGGTAGGGCACGCCGTCAAGGTCGCCGATCGCCAGATAGCCCACGCGGCTGTCCCAGTTAAACGCCAGCGCGCGCTTGCTGTCGATGCCGGTCGTCGGTGAAATTGCGGTGCTGACACGCAGGTAGGTGCGCGCGTCATCGTCCTCCAGTTCGGACAGGAAGATCGATTGATGGCGCTGGCCGCTATCGAGCGACAGCTCCACGCAGACCACGTAAGGGTCCTGCATGCGCACCCGGAAGTCGCTGCTGGTGAGGTGGCTGCGGATCTGTTCGAAGTTCTGCATCGGCATCGCTGGGTCGGGGGGATGACCGCTATGCTAATCCCGTATGGGCGCATTGGACACGAATGACGCAGGACACGAGGCGACTGGCTCTGCGATCGAGCGGATTCTAGCCGCCGTGCGCGCCATTCCGAGAGGGGAGGTGGCCGGCTACGGCGAAGTCGCACGGCGCGCAGGATTGCCAGGACGCGCCCGACTGGCCGCGCGCGTGTTGAGCATGAATAGCGACACAACATTGCCGTGGCATCGAGTGTTGCGATCTGATGGTCGCATCGCATTTCCCGCGGGTTCGGAAGGTTTCCGAAAACAGGCCGAACGCCTGCGAAGCGAAGGTATCAGTGTGCACGACGGTCGCGTCCGGGTGCCGAGGCGCGACCTCGACCTGGATGCGGAAGTCTGGCGGCAGTAAACCAAATCGCTGAACACCTACCCGCCCGTTATCATGAACTTGCGCGGGCATGTCGCCTGCAGTGCAACCAGGACTCCAGATGTTTTCCAACATGCCCCCGGTCACCAAGGCGCTGCTGATTGCAAATGGCTTGGTGTTCCTGCTGCAGCTGCTGCTCGGCGAAGCCACGTTCACCCCGTTCGAACTCTGGCCGCTGGGCAGCGGCGGTGACGCGTATGCGGCGACCGGCATGTTCCTGCCATGGCAGCTGGTGACGTATGCCTTCCTCCACGATCCCAACAACATCTTCCATCTGCTGTTCAACATGCTGGCGTTGGTGATGTTCGGCTCGCCACTGGAGCACACTTGGGGCAATCGGCGATTCGCGACTTATTACTTCGTCTGTGTGATTGGCGCCGGACTATGCCAACTGGCCGTCACGTCGTGGATCGTCGCGCACGGTGGCGGGGTCGGTGCAACCATCGGCGCGTCAGGAGGCATCTTTGGCCTGCTGTTTGCGTACGGCATGTTGTTTCCCAACCAGCGCGTGATGCTGCTCATACCGCCGATTCCGATGAAGGCACGCACTCTGGTGTTTGTCTACGGCGCGATCGAGCTGTTCTTGGGAGTTACCGGGACGCAGCAGGGCGTCGCGCATTTCGCGCACCTGGGCGGCATGCTGTTCGGGTGGATGCTGATCCGTTATTGGCGCGGGCAACCGCCGTTTGGCAGGCGCGGACCACCACGTCCACGCATCGTGCGCTGACTGGAGCCTGTCAAAGAAACGGGGCGATCCTCGCCCCGTTTCTTTCATCTCCGACGCAGGCCAATCATCGCCAGATCGAGACCTGCTGGTCGGTTGCGCGCTGCATTGGCGTCCCGGCCTTGCACGAGTACGTCGCACCGAAGCTTGGCTGGTCGGCAAGCGGCCCGTTGGTGCGCCACTGGCCTGGAGCATGCACGTCGGTCGCGGCCAGGCGCGTTGCCACATCGGCCGACATCTGTTGCGGCCACAACTTCGCCCAGGCCTGGTAGAACGCCTCCTTTCCAGTGACTGCGAGTGCGGGTTGCGACGTTGACAGCGCATCCCAGGCAAGTTCAACGCCGCCCAGGTCGGCTGCGTTTTCATCGCGCGTCTGGCGGCCATTGACCGACACCCCGGTCAGTCCTAGCCAGGGATATGCGCCATATTGCGTGGCCAACTGAGCGGCGCGCATGTCCCATGCCGCCGCATCGGACGGGGTCCACCAATCGCGCAGGCTACCGCTGGCGTCCACCATGCGCCCGCTGTTGTCGAAGCCGTGCGTGAGTTCGTGTCCGACCAGCGCACCAAATGCACCGTACTGGGCTGCAGCGTCCTGCGTCATGTCCAGTACCGGTGCCTGCAGCATCGCTGCCGTCACGATCAGCCGGTTCTGCGCGATGTCGTAGGCTAGCGCCGGTTGTTGCGGCAGCACATTCCAGCGGCGACCGGCGTTGTCGTGGCCGATGCGGCGCATTTCCTCGCGATGCCGCCATGTGGAAGCAATCAGCATGTTGCTGCCGAAACTGCCACGCCCCATAGGCTGCACGGTGTAATCGAGGTCACGCGCGGGCGCACCGATTTCGATCTTGAGCTTGCCCAGTTTTGCCTTCGCTTCGGACCTGGCGGCAGGGCTCATCCACGTGTTTCGATCGATGCCGCGACCCAGCGCATCACGCACCTGCATCGTAATTTCCGATGCACGCGTTTTGGTCGCATCCGGCAGGTAACGTCCGACATATTCGCGTCCGATCATGGGCCCTGCCGCCAGGTTCATCGCATCCAGCACCTGCTGCTGCCGCGAAGGCATGGCGGTTTCCCCGCGCAGTACTTGTCCACGGAAGGCGTAGTCCACGTCACGCCAAGGCTTCGACAGGTACGGCGCCATCGCCGCGCCCACCTGATAGCGCAGGTATGTTTTCCATTCCGTTGGCTTGAGGCCACCGATCAGGCCGTCAAGCTGGGTGAACAGCTGCGGGTTGGCCAGCGACACAGTCTTGTCGCTGACACCTTGCACCTTGAGGAAATCGTCGAGTTGCAACTGCTTGTACTGCTTGCCCAATGTCGCGGTGGCAACCTGTGCGTAGTTGGTGCGCGGATCGCGCAACGATGGCAAGGGACTCGACGCCTGTGCGATGCGGGTTTCCAGATCGAGTACCGCTTGGGTATCGGCTTGCAACTGTTCCGGTTTGCTGCCGGTCAGCGCCAGGATCTTCGACACGTAATCGGTGTAGCGGCCGAGCAGGGCACGGGTGTCTGGATCGGTACGGGTGTAGTACGCGGGATCCGGCAGGCCGAGTCCACCCTGGCTGAAATATCCGATGTGGCGGTCCAGATCCTGCAAGTCCACATCGGCGTTGAAATTGAACAGCACGGGGATGCCGACCTGGTGCAGTGCCGCTATTGCCGGCGATATGTCCTTGCTGCGCCGAATCGCATCCACGCGCGACAGCAGGGGGCCGATCGGGTTGGCCCCATCACGTTCGACGGCTGCTTCATCGATGCCGCTGGCCCAGAAATCCCCAAGCAATTTCCCCACGCCGGACGGCGACTGCATATCGGCCGTGAGCAGGTCGACCTGCTGCTGTTGCGCGCGCTGTGCCAACTGTCCCAGTGCAGACTGCATCCCCGGCCCACTGACGGGGTTGGCCTTCAACCAGTCCGCATTCACATGCTCATAAAAATCGCGGCAGGCAAGGGATGCCTCGGGTGTTTTTTTCGATGCTGATTTCTTCTTCTTTGCCGCATCAGCCGCAGGTGCGGCGAGTACGGCGAGCAGGGCCACGCCCAGGACGAGTGCAACAGGTCGCGAAGTCGGCATTGTGGGTTCCATCGATGTTGATCAGCGGAGTGTAACAAGGCGCCGATCAGCGACGCTGAACGCTTCTTCCACCCATAAAAAAGCCCGGTTTCCCGGGCTTTTTCTACTCTTTCGATCCGCGCTACCAGATCACGACCGCGCCGCGAGCGCATTCACCCATCCATGCCGCACAACGCGCCGCCGCGCGCACCGATATCCGACTGCCCGCGGGTTCGTCTGCTTACCAGATCACAACCTGCTTATCGGTTGAACGAACCATCGGGTCACCTGCCTTGCATGAGAACGCCTGCGCGAAGGCTGGCATGTTCGACGGCGCACCGATCGCGCGGAAGTTGCCCGGCGCATGCTCATTGGTGTTGACGATGACCTTCAAGTAATCGGGGGTCATCTGATCGCGCCAGATGGTGCCGAAGTTGAGGAAGAATCGCTGGTCGCGGGTAAAGCCACCAGTCATCGGATCGGGCTTGCCAGCGGTCGCCATCTTCATCGCGTCGTACGCGGTGTTGAGGCCGCCGAGGTCCGCGATGTTCTCACCCAGCGTGAGCTTGCCGTTGACCTTCAGGCCGGGAAGGGCTTCATAACCGCTGAACTGGTTGACCAGTTTATCGGTGCGTGATGCGAAGCCCTTGGCGTCGGCCGGCGTCCACCAGTTCTCGAAGTTGCCAGTCGGCCCGAAGCGACTGCCCTGGTCGTCGTAACCGTGAGTCATTTCATGACCGATCACCGCGCCGATGCCGCCGTAGTTGGTTGGTGCGTCCGCCTTCGGGTCGAAGAACGGCGGCTGCAGGATCGCGGCCGGGAACACGACCTCGTTCTGGGATGGGTTGTAGTAGGCGTTCACCGTCTGCGGACTCATTCCCCATTCGCTCTTGTCGACCGGCTTGCCGATCTTGGCCATCATCCATTTGTAGTTGAACTCATCGGCCGCCAGCACGTTGCCGATGTAGCTGTCGCGCGACGTGTCCAGGCCGCTCCAGTCGCGCCACTTGTCCGGGTAACCGATCTTGGGCGTGAATGCCGCCCACTTGGCCAGGGCCTTCTGCTTGGTTTCCGGGCTCATCCAGTCCAGTTTCTCGATGCGCGCCTTGAGCGCAATCCGCAGATTCTGCACAAGTGTGTCCATGCGCGCCTTGGACTCGGCGGGGAACGCGACCTTGACGTACATCTGGCCGAACGCTTCGCCAGCGTGGCTGTTGATCGCACCGAGCACACGCTTCCAGCGCGCCTTGATCTGCTTCTGGCCGCGCATCGTCTTGCT
>JBBSUF010000092.1:0-8037 GCA_038235185.1 Lysobacterales bacterium | reverse complement strand
CTGGAGAGTAGCGATAACCTCTACGGCAACGGCGATGCGCTGTACTACTGGCTGTGGCCGAACACGATGCTCAACATCCTGCCCGGACGCTTGCAGACGAATCGCGTGATCCCCCTCACTGCCGATCGCTGCCGTGTCGAATTCGATTTCTATTACGCGTCAGCGCAGGACACCGACGCCTCCGGGGAGGCGCGTGCCAAACGCGAAGCTGATCTAAGCTTCAGTGACGAAGTGCAGCACGAGGATCTTCGTATCTGCGAGGACGTGCAGCGCGGTTTGGCGTCCGGGTCGTACGTCGCTGGCCGGTTGAATCCATTGCGCGAAAACGCGGTACACCACTTCCAGGAATTGTTGAGGGAAGTGTTTCGCAAGCAGGCGACCGGATGAAAAGACACGCGCTCTCGGCCTGTTGCCGCGGCGTTTCACCCGGCTGGGCAAGGGTGGCAGGCCGGTCCAATTCGGCGCTCGCGCAGCATGGCTATCGCCTCAGCCGCAACCCATCCCGCGGTCTACATCCGATCCATCGGTTCAATCGCCGGCACGATTTGCGGCGCATCCGGGATTCGATGTCCCGCGTGCATCTCCCAGCGCCAGAATGCCCAGCCGAGAAACGCGAACATCGCTGCTCCCAGCGCCAGATGCAACGGCACGCGGCTGAGCAGCGGCGAGAGGACGCCAGCGACCAGCGCGTTGGACACCAGGCTGGTGAACGCTTGTAGCGACGACGCCAATCCACGCTGGCGCGGATACATGTCGAGGATGGCTAGCGTGAGGATCGGGAACACCAGCGCGATCCCGAACGAGTTGAGCATCATCGGCAGCACCGCCCACGGCACCGACGGTTCTGGAATCAGGAGGTTGTAGAGGACGTTGACCGTCACCGCGACGCCGCAGCAGGCAAATCCGATCGCACTCTGGCGCGCGCCACTGATCCGTCCCGCGGTTCTTCCCGACACGAACGCACCAATCATCATGCCGCTGATCATCGGCACGAAGAACCACGCAAAGCTGTGCTGGTCCAGGTGCAGGATATCCAGCACGAAGGCCGGCGCCGAAGCGATGTACAAAAACAATGCGCCGAAGTTGAATGCACCAGCCGCCGCCAGTCGCTGGAAGCGCGGATTCAGGAAGATCGCCCGGTAATCCCGTACTAGACGCTGCGGTTGCAATGACACCCGCGCCTGGATTGGATGGGTCTCCGGCAACCAGAGCCACGCGGCTGACAGCAGGATCAGGGAAAACAGCACCAGGAACCAGAAGATCATCGGCCAGCGTTGCCATCCGAGGATCCAGCCGCCGATGACCGGCGCGATTGCGGGGGCAATCCCGAAAATCATCGATACCTGGCTCATCAGGCGTTGCGCATCGTCACCGTGCAACAGGTCGCGGATCACCGCGCGTCCAACGATCAAGCCGACGCCTGCAGAGAGCCCCTGCAACGCGCGAAACGCAAGCAACGTCGGCAACGTTCGTGACAGCGCACAGCCGACCGATGCCAGCACGAAAATCCCTAGCCCGCCCAGGATGACCTTGCGCCGCCCGATCGCGTCGGACAATGGCCCATGGACGATGCTCATCAGCGCGTAGGCGATCAGGTACACGCTGATCGTCTGCTGCATCGCCAGCGTGTCTGCGCCCAGTTGCGCCCCGATCTGCGGGAATGCCGGGAAGATCGTGTCGATCGAGAACGGGCCGAACATCGCCAGCCCGCCGAGAAGGAGCGCAAGCCCGCGAATCGGGAGGGCGTCAGGACTCTTTAGGGATGTCGCCCGCATCAGGCCGCAAGATCCAACTGCAATAGGGGCGGAATCATCACGATGTCATCAAAGCAAGGCGTACATGGTAGCGCTACCGTGCTTTCGATACGGGACGTCTTTACGACCTCGACACCGGCATTGATGCGCATTGCTCCAATCAGCGCGAGTGCCTTCCCCCAAAGGATTTCATATGGCTACCCGAAAGAATACCCGTCCGTCCAAACCCTCGGTTCGCGCTAGCGGTCCTGGCGATCAGCGCGGCAATGGTGACGAACTGCACCAAATCGCCAACGGCAAACATCCGCCTCTGACGACCAATCAGGGCGCGCCGGTTTCCGACAACCAGAATTCCCTTCGAGCAGGCGCGCGCGGGCCAACCCTGCTGGAGGATTTCATCCTCCGTGAGAAAATCACCCACTTCGACCATGAGCGCATCCCCGAGCGCATCGTCCACGCGCGTGGTTCCGCCGCCCACGGATACTTCGAGCTGACGAAATCGCTCAAGCAATACACGACTGCGAAGATACTCACCGAAACCGGCAAGCGTACGCCGCTGTTCACGCGGATATCGACCGTCGCGGGTGGGGCGGGCTCGATCGATACGCCAAGGGATGTTCGCGGTTTTGCGGTCAAGGTCTACACCGACGAAGGTAACTGGGATCTGGTCGGCAACAACATCCCGGTGTTCTTCATCCAGGACGCGATCAAGTTCCCGGACTTGGTCCACGCGGTTAAAATGGAGCCCGACCGGGGGTTTCCGCAAGCGGCATCCGCCCACGATACTTTCTGGGACTTCATCTCGCTTACGCCCGAATCCATGCACATGATCATGTGGGCGATGTCCGATCGCGCCATCCCGCGTTCGCTGCGCATGATCGAAGGCTTTGGCATCCACACGTTCCGACTGCTTGATGCTGATGGCAATTCGACCTTCGTCAAGTTCCACTGGCGTCCGAAACTTGGCCTGCAGTCCCACGTGTGGGACGAGGCGGTCAAGATTGCGGGCGCCGACCAGGACTTTCATCGTCGCGACCTGTTCGAGGCAATCACCTCAGGGAATTTCCCGGAATGGGACTTGGCCGTGCAGCTGTTTACACAGGAACAAGCCGACGGATTCCCGTTCGACCACCTGGATTCGACCAAGCTCATCCCGGAGGAATTGATTCCGCTGAAGGTGATTGGTCGCATGGTGCTCGATCGCTGGCCGGACAACTTCTTCGCCGAAACCGAGCAGGTCGCATTCTGTCCATCGCACCTGGTTCCGGGCATCGATTTCTCCGAAGACCCGCTGCTGCAGGGGCGGTTGTTTTCATACCTGGACACGCAGCTGTCGCGGTTGGGTTCACCAAATTTCCACCAGTTACCTATCAACGCGCCAAAATGTCCCTTCGCCAACCAGCAGCGCGACGGGCATATGCAGATGCAAGTGCCGACCGGCCGCGTTAACTACGAGCCAAGCTCGCTAGATCCCACTTCTGCTCGCGAAACGCCGCGCGGATTCCGCAGCGCGTCAGCGACCAGCGGCGACGGCACGAAGACGCGCATCCGCGCCGAGAGTTTCGCGGATCACTACAGCCAGGCGCGACAGTTTTTCCGCAGCCAGACGGTACCGGAGCAGGCACACATCGCCTCGGCGCTGGTGTTCGAGTTGTCCAAGGTCGGCACGGCGCATGTGCGCGAAGCTGTCGTCGGCCACCTGCGACATGTCGATGGAGACCTGGCTAAACGGGTCGCCAACGGACTTGGCATGGCCGCACTGCCGCCCGCACCGGATACGGCAGTCAAACCCAAAGACATGCCGCTGTCGCCGGCCCTGCAGATCATCGGCAAGATGAAGGACACGCTGGACGGACGCAGTGTCGGCATTCTCATCGCCGACGGTTCCGATGCGGCGACGATCAAGGCGCTTCGCAAGGCCGTCGAGGACGCCGGTGCGACCGTGAAGATCGTGGCGCCCAGACTCGGCGGCGCGAAACTGTCCGATGGCAAGATGCTGGCGGCCGATGGCCAACTTGCGGGCACGCCTTCCGTGATCTTCGATGCCGTGGCATTGGTGTTGTCGGATACCGGTGGCAAACAGCTGTCGCAGGAAGCAGCGGCAGTGGATTTCGTGCGTGATGCGTTCGGTCACCTCAAGGCGATCGCTGCCGATGCCGGCGCGCAGGCAGTGCTCAAGGCCGCGGGTGTCAGCAAGGACGCGGGCATGGTGGATGCTGCCAATCACAAGGGTTTCATTGCTGCAGCGAAAACGCGGCAATGGGCGCGCGAGCCAAATGTGCGGACGCTGGCGTAGACACTCTGTGGTCTCTGGAAGAGGCCCCGCGATGCGGGGCCTCCTCGGGTTTGCATCAATGCACAGTAATACGCGTCGCGGTGATGGTTCCCTCGAGGTGCGCCAGGTCCGTCACCCCGTCCTGCGCGTACTGATCGATCGAGAATCTTCCGCTGAACCCGTTGCCGCCGGGATCCATGGAAACCTGCTCGCGAATGTTTGTGGGACCAATGAATGTCGTCCCATCCGGAGCCCAGCTCAACGCATAATGATTCAGCCTGTAACTCCTACTCGATGGGGTGTAATCCCACACACCCATGCAGAAATTGCTGGTCATCGGCGGCCGCCCGGAATTCATGATCTCGGTGCCGTCGGAATGCCATGTCTGGAATCCTGCATCCAGCACAGCCCCATCGGGTATCCCCAAATTGAGATTGCCCAACGAGAGGAACGTGAATTTCCACAGTCCCACGATTTTCCGGCCCGGTTCCATCGCGAGGCTATTCCCCAGCATCGGAGCATTTCCCGTCACGCGCAGCGAGGTGGAGACCTTGGCCGCCTTCGCAATAGCCCCCTGGACAGCGGTGGCAGGCATCAGGCCGTGCAGCAACAGGTCGGGGGTGCCGCAACCTGCGTTCGCCGGGGCCGCGAACAAGCATCCCACCACACCCATCGTGACCGTAGCGGCCACTATCTTGTACGTATTCATCGAATTTCTCCTTTGCAAGTAGTGTGAAAACCGTGAGGCTCGCGTACTGCGGCCGTCCGTTGAGCGACTTTTGGATCATCCCGATCGGAAGGCGATCAGAAAGCAGAGCGCTGCCGAATCTTCAGCCGGCGTTAGATGCGCTCCCACTTGACCCTTACGGCATGTCGGGCCGCCGATTACAACCATCGCGCCATGGAGTGCAATCTGGGCCGCATGTGCAGGTCCAGCACGGGCAGGCTCGGGTCCGCGTGGCGCCCAGCGCAAAAACAAAGGCCCCGGATCCGGGGCCCTGTGTCATCCGCGGTGCCAGCGCGTTACCTACTGCAACAAGGGCGCCAATACTGCCCACACATGATCGCGAATCACCGGTTGCACTCGCGCCACCGGATGCATGTTGTCGGCCTGGAACGCACTCGGGTCGCGCATGATCGGCGCCAGCAGAAACGGGACGAACGCCGTGTGGAAAAGCGCGGCGAGTTCGCTGTAGTTGGCTTCGAACTGATGCGTGTATTGCGCGCCGTAATTCGGTGGCAGCCGCATGCCGACCAGCAATACTTTTGCATGCACGCCCTGCGCGGCGCCGATCATGTAGGCCAGGTTGCGACGCGTCTGCCGCAACGGCAGCCCGCGCAAGCCATCGTTCGCGCCCAGTTCGATCACCACGACGGATGGCAGGAGGTGGGCGACCTCGTGCACCACGCGCGACGCCCCGCCATCCGAGGTCTCGCCACTGATGCTGGCATTGATCACCCGCCAGCCCGGATTGGCGGCGGCGATGCGATCGGCCGTCAGTGTCACCCAGCCTTGCGATGCGTCCAACCCATAACCGGCAGACAGCGAATCCCCCAGCACCAGCACGATGCGCGGCTGGGTCGCGGGGTAGATGGACGACATGGCGGCAGGCCGCGCCTGGGCCTGCAAGGCCAGCAACAACACGACTGCGCCCAGCATCCATTGAGGTGCGACCCATTGAACCCAGCGCCTTGAAGCCGCACTTCTATCGTTCATGCCGTATCTCCTGATATTGGGCGACAGTGACGCCACCCCATCCAACCGACGCTGAAGGGCACCGTGCCCATTCTTGCGTTGCGCAATGAATAAGGCCGACGACATCCCCATGCAAGCAGCCACCATGCAAGCCAACTGTCATCTTCCACCCATCGCGACCCGACCGTTCGCCTTGGAGGTCACCAACCTGGGCAAGCGCGTGCCGCTGCCCGCGGGTGAACTGACCATCCTCGACGACATCAGCTTCGACATCGACCGTGGCGATACGGTCGCCGTGGTTGGTGCGTCGGGTTCGGGCAAGAGCACGCTGCTCGCACTGATGGCGGGGCTCGACACGCCAAGCAGTGGCGACGTGCTGCTCGACGGTGCACCGATGTCGACCCTCGACGAGGACGGCCGCGCGCGCATCCGAGGTAAAAAGGTCGGCTTCGTCTTCCAGAGCTTCCAGCTGCTGCCCTCGCTGACGGCGCTCGAAAACGTGATGCTTCCACTCGAACTGCGCGGCGATGCCGATGTCGAATCCCCTGTCCGCGCGATCCTCGAAAAGGTCGGCCTCGGCCAACGGCTGGACCACTACCCGAGACAACTCTCCGGTGGCGAGCAGCAACGCGTCGCGCTCGCACGCGCGTTCGTGACGCGCCCCTCGCTGCTGTTTGCCGACGAACCCACCGGCAACCTCGACACCGTCACCGGGCAGGCCATCATCGAACTGCTGTTCGCACTCAATGCCGATGCTGGCACGACTCTGGTGCTGGTCACGCATGACGAACATCTCGCCACCCGTTGCAGCCGGGCGCTGCGCCTGGATGGCGGCCGACTGGTGGTCGCGTGAACCTGATGCGGCTCGCATGGCGACAACTGCTGCGCGACCTCAAGGCCGGCGACATCCGCATCCTGATCGCGGCACTGATGCTGGCGGTGATTGCCGTAACCGCAGTCGGCTTCATCACCGATCGCGCCGAACGCGCACTCGCCATCGAAGCCAACCGGCTGATGGGCGGCGACGCGGTCGTCCGTGGCGACAAGCCCATCGCCGGCGCAGTTCGCAGTGCGGGTAACGCGACCGGATTGAAGCACGCAGAATCCGTCGAACTCGACAGCATGGTGCGCGTCGGCGAAGGCATCGATGCCAACCTGCGCCTGGGCGAACTTCATGCGCTGGGTGCTGGGTTTCCGTTGCGCGGGCAATTCAAGATCATCGATGCCGCTGGCGCACAACGCGCGACCACGGAACTCCCAACGCGCGGCAGTGCATGGATGAGTCGCGCAGGTGCGGTGGCCTTGCACGCGAAGATCGGCGACATGCTCGCGATTGGTGAATCCAGACTGCGCCTGAACGCACTCGTGCTCGAAGAACCCAACGCCGCGCTCGACTATTTCAACGTTGCACCGCGCGTATTCCTCAACACCGACGACCTCCCTGCAACCGGCCTCGTGCAGGAAGGCAGTCGTGTGACATATCGATTGATGATCGCCGGCGACGTAAGAGCGGTGGAACGATTCGTCACCACCATCAAGCCACGACTCGCGCGTGGCGAACGGCTGGAAACCGCCGGGCAAACACGTCCGGAAGTTCGCTCCGCACTGGATCGCGCGGGACGCTTCCTTGGTCTTGCTGCACTCGTCTCGGTGGTGCTCGCAGCGGTCGCAGTGGCAATGGCCGCGCGTCGCCACAGCGAGCGGCACTTGTCCGGCGCTGCTGTCATGCGTTGCCTCGGCGCCAGCCAGCGCACGCTGGTGGGTATCCATGTCGGTGAAATGGTGCTGCTTGGATTGATCGCCAGCGTGCTTGGCGTGGCCATCGCGTTCGCGTTGCAGTGGGCGGTCGCCGACTGGCTGGGCACGCTACTCAAACTCTCGATTCCCCCGGCTGGCTGGTTGCCAGCGTTGCAGGGCCTGTGTGTTGGCATGGTCGTGCTGCTAGCATTCGCGACGCCGCCGGTGCTGGCATTGCGTCGCGTCTCTGCTTTGCGGGTGTTGCGGCGCGACCTCGACACGTCCGAACCCAGCGCGTGGCTGGTCGGGCTTGCCGGATTCGGCGGCATGGCCGCCTTGCTGTGGTGGAAGGCCGGCTCGGCCACGCTCGGTGGCGCGATGCTGATTGGCATGGCAGCGACACTCGCCGTGCTGGCGACGCTGGCATGGCTGATGATCTGGGTCGTACGGCGGCTGCGTCCACGACTGCGCGGCAGCCTGCGTTACGGGCTGGCCAATGTCAGCCGTCGACCCGCGACCAGCATTGCGCAGGTCTCGGCACTCGGGCTGGGATTGATGGCGTTGCTGCTGCTCGG
>JBBSUF010000091.1:0-8409 GCA_038235185.1 Lysobacterales bacterium | reverse complement strand
GGTGCCCGCCACCTTGAAGTCCATGTCGCCCAGATGATCTTCGTCACCGAGGATGTCCGACAGCACCACGTAGTCACTGCCTTCCTTGACCAGGCCCATCGCGATACCCGCGACCGGTGCCTTGATCGGCACGCCGGCATCCATCAGTGCCAGCGAGCTGCCGCAAACCGACGCCATCGACGAGGAACCATTCGACTCGGTGATTTCCGAGACGACGCGGATCGTGTACGGGAAGGATTCCATCGACGGCATGACCGCAAGGACGCCGCGCTTGGCGAGGCGGCCATGGCCGATCTCGCGGCGCTTCGGGCCCATCATGCGACCGGCTTCGCCGACCGAATAGGGAGGGAAATTGTAATGGAACAGGAAGTGATCCTTGTACTCGCCGGAGACGGCGTCGATCACCTGTCCGTCGCGTGCGGTGCCGAGCGTCACGGCGACAATTGCCTGCGTTTCGCCGCGGGTGAACAGCGACGAACCGTGGACGCGCGGAAGGATGCCGACGCGTGATGCGATCGGACGCACCGTGTCCAGCGCGCGCCCGTCGATGCGGATCTTGCTGCTGAGCACCGCGTCACGCATGGTCTGGTATTCGAATTCGCCGAATTCCTTGGACAGATCAGACGATTTCCAGCCGTGGGCTTCGGCTTGCGGCGCAAGCGTTGCCATGACGTCTTTCTTCAACGCCGAGATGGCATCCTTGCGCTCGAGCTTGTCGCGCACCGCGAATGCCTGCGTCAAGCGATCGCCGATCGCAGACTTCAGTGCGCCAAGCATGCCTGCGTCGCCGACGGGCGCCGACCAGGTCCACTTCGGCTTGCCGGCTTCGGCAACAAGTGCATTGATGGTCTGGATCGCGACCTGCATCTGCTGGTGGCCGAACATCACCGCACCCAGCATCACGTCTTCGGACAGTTCCTGCGCTTCGGACTCGACCATCAACACTGCGGAAGCGGTGCCGGCGACAACGAGCTCAAGCTGCGAATCGACCAGTTCGGTCTTCGACGGATTGAGCAAATACTGGCCGTCCTTGTAACCAACCTTGGCGGCGCCGATGGGGCCGTCGAACGGTGCGCCGGACAGCGACAGCGCGGCCGACGCGCCCAGCAGGGCGAGGATGTCGCCATCGACTTCCGGGTTCATCGACATCACCGTGGCGATGATCTGCACTTCATTGCGGAAGCCATCGGGGAACAGCGGGCGGATCGGGCGATCGATCAGGCGCGAGATCAGCGTTTCCTTTTCGGTCTGGCGACCTTCGCGTTTGAAGAAGCCGCCCGGGATACGGCCACCGGCGTAGAACTTCTCCTGGTAGTCAACCGTCAGCGGGAAGAAGTCCTGCCCTTCGCGCGCAGTCTTGTTGGCAACGGCGCTGACCAGCAGCACGGTGCCATCGCACGACACCATGACAGCGCCGCCGGCCTGGCGCGCAATCTCGCCGGTCTCGAGGGTGACTTGATGTTTGCCGTACTGGAAGCTCTTGGTGATTTTTGCCACGTTGGAATTCCTTGATGTCTTGCTTCGGTTGAACCGCCTGCGACCCCTGTCGCATGCGGACGGCCGTCGATCGTGACGACCTCATGTTCGTGTGATTCGGGTTTGCGGCGATGGTTGTACGAGATGTCTGGCGGATTTCACGTCCGCCAAAAACAAGACCGCGGCGCATTGCTGCGCCGCGGTCGGGGATTGATCAGCGGCGCAGACCAAGTTTCTGGATCAGGGCCTTGTAACGCTCGCCATCCTTGCGGTGCAGGTAGTCGAGCAGGCTGCGACGACGGTTGACCATCATCAGCAGGCCGCGGCGGCTGTGGTGGTCCTGCTTGTGCATCTTGAAGTGCTCGGAGAGCTGGGTGATGCGTGCAGTGAGCAGGGCGACCTGGACTTCCGGCGAACCGGTATCGTTGTCGCTGCGCTTGTTTTCTTGAATGACGGTGCTGCTGTCGATGGACATGGATTGCCTCGGATGATGCGTGGTTGGCAGAACATCGGGCATGACGCCGGATGAACCGCTGTACCCGCCGCTTGCTGGCTGCCGGAATGGCAGGGATGATGGCTTGGAAAAGCCGCGGAATTATAGCGCGCGGAGCCCTTTTGGACAAGGCATCAGCTTGCCATGGTGCCGGTTTCCTCCAGTTTTTGATGCGGTTGCGCGCATGCCCAGGTGAAGAGCCGACGCGCGTGCAGGTGGCCTTCGTCATCCACCTCCCCCAGACCCAGCGCACGGCCAGTCTGATCGAGGACCGCTACGTGACCGGCTGGCCGGAATCCCCCAGCCACGGCCTGCCCGTGCCCCAATCGATTCGCCTGTGCTGGTGCGATGCGAACCTCTGGCCATGCAGTCATCCCTGCTTCGATCGGCAGCAGGCATGCATCCAGGCTGCGTTCGCCACGCTCGGCCAGTTCCTGCAACGCCTCCAGCGTCCACATGCGCGGATCACGGAACGGATCCACCCAGAGCCGTCGCAATTCGGCCACGTGGGCACCACAGCCGAGCAGTTCCCCCAGGTCGCGTACAAGGCTGCGGACATAAGTGCCCGATCCGCACTCGACATGCAGGCGCAGCAGCGACGCGCCACCGACTTCAACCGGCAGGTCGAGCAGGTCGGCTGCCGATGTCAGGTCGAATGCGTGGACGTCCACGAAGCGTTCGTCGATTTCGACCACCTCGCCCCTGCGCGCCTTCGCATAAAGCGGTTCGCCCCCGCGTTTGAGCGCGGAATAGATCGGCGGGCGTTGCAGGATGTGGCCAGTCAGCGTGCGCAATGCCGCGTCGATCTGCCCAATCGTCAAGGACGGAACCGGACGCTCGCGCAGCAACTGGCCTTCGGCATCATCGGTGTCGGTCACCATGCCCAGGCGCGCGACGGTGTCGTAGGCCTTGCGTGCGCCGAGCAGGCCGCCGGCGATCTTTGTGGCTTCACCAAAGCAGATCGGCAGCAGGCCGGTGGCGAGCGGATCCAGGCTGCCAGTGTGGCCGGCCTTGTCCGCGCGGAACAGATGCCGTGCGCGCTGCAATGCCTGGTTGGAACTCAGTCCATGCGGCTTGTCGAGCAACAGGATGCCGTGAAGCTTGCGGAAGGCTGTGCGCGGCTTCTGGGTCATCGGGGGGATTGTATGGCGCGCCGGAAGCTTTCGTATGCCATGGTGGCCCAATGCGATGCCGCGCGCCGGCTCCGTGCATCTGCTAACGCGACTCTCGCCGCCCAATCGAAAAGCAGGGCTGGCGACTAAAACTGCTGCTACGGACTCACTCGGTTTCTTCGTCGTCGACGCGATCGGTATCCGGCAAATCGCGCAACAGGTTGTCGATGCGTTCCCCGCGATCGAACGATTCGTCGTACTGGAAATGCAATTCCGGCACGTGGCGCATCTTGACCGACTGCGCAAGCTGGTGACGGATTTCCGGCGTCAGCTCTTTCAGCGCCTTCATGGCTTCCTTCGCCCGCTCTGGTTGCAGCGCGGTCACGAAGATCTTCGCGTGCTCCAGGTCACGGGTAACCTCGACATCGGACACGCTGACCGAAGGCAGGCCGTGGTTCCGCACCGCCTCGTGTACCAGCGTGCCCAGCTCGCGACGCAACTGGGCCGAGACGCGGTCGCTGCGGTGGAAGGATTTCTGCGCCATGCCCGCTCCAGTTAAACGCTACAGCGTCCGCTGCACTTCGATGCGTTCGAAGCACTCGATCTGGTCGCCCGGCTTGATGTCGTTGTAGGCCTTGACGCCAATGCCGCATTCGTTGCCGTTGCGAACCTCGTCGACGTTCTCCTTGAAGCGTCGCAGCGATTCCAGCTCGCCTTCGAAGACGACCACGCTGTCGCGCAGCACGCGGATCGGCTTGTTCCGCTTGACCACGCCCTCGACCACCATGCAGCCTGCGACCGCACCAAACTTGGAGCTGCGGAAGACATCGCGCACTTCGGCGTTGCCGATGATCTCTTCGCGGATCTCGACGCCGAGGATGCCGGACGCCACCTGCTTCACCTGGTCGATCACATCATAGATGATCGAGAAATAGCGCAGGTCGACGCCACTGTTGTCGATGACCTTGCGTGCGGACGCATCGGCACGGACGTTAAAGCCAATAATCGTGGCCTTGGAAGTCGCGGCCAACTGCGCATCTGATTCGGTGATACCACCGACACCCGAACCGATCACGTTGATGCGGATCTGTTCGTTCGACAGCGCGGTCAATGCTTCGCGCAGCGCCTGCACCGAGCCCTGCACGTCGGCCTTGACGATCAACGGCAGGCTGAGTTGCGCTTCGGCCGCGCCCATCTGCGCCATGATGTCTTCCATGCGGTTGCCGGCCTGGCCGACAAGGCGGGTTTCGCGACGTTTCGCATCGCGCTGCTGGGCGACATCGCGCGCCAACCGCTCGTCCTCGACCACGACGAAGTCATCGCCTGCATCCGGCACGCCAGACAAACCAAGCACCTGCACCGGGATGGATGGGCCAGCACTTTGCACCTGCTTTCCGGCTTCATCGAACAGCGCACGCACGCGCCCGTATTGCACGCCGCACACTAGGTAATCGCCCTTGCCGAGCGTGCCCTGCTGCACCAGCACCGTCGCGACAGGACCGCGACCCTTGTCGAGCGAGGACTCGATCACAACTCCGGATGCGCGGCCTGCATGTGTGGCCTTCAGTTCGAGCACCTCGGCCTGCAGCAACAATGCGTCGAGAAGGTTGTCCACGCCCTGCCCGGTTTTCGCCGACAGCTCCACCATTTGCGTCTCGCCACCGAATTCCTCGGCGACAACCTCTTGGCTGAGCAGTTCATTCTTGACGCGCAACGGATCAGCGTCGGCCTTGTCCATCTTGTTGATCGCGATGATCAGCGGCACGCCCGCTGCCTTGGCGTGCTGCACGGCCTCGATCGTCTGCGGCATGACGCCATCGTCGGCCGCGACCACCAGCACCACGATGTCGGTCAATTTCGCGCCACGCGCACGCATCTGTGAAAACGCGGCATGGCCAGGCGTGTCGAGGAAGCTGATCACGCCCTTGCTGGTTTCCACGTGGTACGCGCCGATGTGCTGGGTGATGCCACCGGCTTCGCCCGACGCGACTTTCGTGCGGCGGATGTAATCCAGCAATGAGGTCTTGCCGTGATCGACATGACCCATGATCGTGACCACGGGGGGACGCGGCTGCAGGTCGGCCTGGTTGTCCTCGACATGCGCAAGCAACGCGTTCTCGACATCGTTGGCATCGGCATGCACGACTGTGTGGCCGAGCTCTTCGACGACAAGCGCGGCAGTGTCGTGATCAATACTTTGCGTGATGGTCGCCATGACGCCCATCTTGAACAGCGCCTTGACGACATCGCCGCCCTTGAGCGCGAGCTTCTGTGCAAGATCTGCGACGGTAATCGCATCACCGACGGCGACTTCGCGCACGATCGGCGCGGTCGGACGCGAGAATCCATGCGCACCCCCTCCGCTGCGTGCCTGCTCTGACTGGCGGCGCGGCTTGGGCTTGCCACGCACGCTGGTGGTACGCCGCGCACGCTCGGTGGCACTCAGGTGCAACTGGCCAGCGAAACGCGCAGCAGCGCCGTCATCGTCTTCGACGCCAGCGACCATGACATGCGAGCCACGGCCGGGCTTGTGCTTGTGACTGGCTTTGTCATCGGCACGTGGCGCCGGGGCCGGCTTGGGATGGCCGTGTCCATGACCGTGCGCGGGTTTGCGTGCCGCCCCTTCTTCTTCAACTGGCAATGCCGCGATACGCGCGGCTTCGGCCTTGGCGCGTGCCGCGTCGGCTTCCACCCGCAAGCGTTCAGCCTGCTCATCGGCCCTTTGCTTGTCGGTTTCCGCCAGGCGCTGTTGCTCGGACAGGTTGCGCTGCTTGGATTCCTCCAGCTTGCGCAGTATCTCGGCGCGCTCGTCATTCTCCTGGCCAGCTTCGCTGGGCTTGACCAGCGTGACTTTCTTGCGCACCAGCACGTCGACCGTGGCGCGGTTCTTGCCGCCACCGATCGTGAGCTCCTGCTTGCGGCTGCGATTGAGCGTGATCTTTTTGGGCTCGACGGCCTCCCCGGAAGGCTTTTCGGCCTTGCCGTGGGTGCGGCGCAGGAAACCGAGGAGCTTCATCTTCTCGGTACTGGTGACCACCTGGTCAGGACCCTCGAAGCGCATGCCGGCCTCGGCCAGTTGCTCCAACAGTTTCTCGACCGGTGCATTCACCAGTTCAGCCAGCTTGCGGATCGTGGTTTGTTGCGACATTTGGATCTTTATCCTGTGGCGCGGGTCGAAGCCTGCGCATGAAAATCAACTGTTCATTGTAGTCTCGACTTGTCTGGGCCAGGCAGCCTGCCTCGCCCTCGCGGCTTAACCTTCACGTTCCAGACGTGCGATTTCTTCCGCACGTGCCGCGAGGATCAAAGCAGCGGCGCGTTCGGTATCAAGCCCCTCGATTTCGAACTCGACAAGCTCGTCGGCAGCCAGCTCTCCCAGGTCATCGACGGTGCGAATGCCATGGCCAGCGAGCGCGAAGGCTGTCTCGTCATCCATGCCTTCCAGCGCCAGCAGCTCTTCGGACGGCTGGTGCTCGTCGACTTCCTCCTCGACCGCAAGCGCATCGTTGAGCAGGGCGTCGCGTGCACGCGCGCGCAGCTCCTCGACGATGTCCTCATCGAAGCCTTCCACCGCCAGCAATTCGCCAACCGGCACATAGGCGATTTCCTCGACCGTGCTGAATCCTTCGGCGACCAGGATGCCGGCGATTTCCTCGTCGACCTCGAGCTTGTCCTGGAACAGCGCGCGCGCGGCGGCCTGCTCGGACTCGGATTTCTCCGCGACCTGGTCCTGCGTCATCACGTTGAGCTGCCAGCCCGTCATGCGACTGGCAAGGCGTACGTTCTGGCCGCCACGACCGATCGCCTGCGCGAGCTTGTCCTCGGCGACGGCGAGGTCCATCGAGTGCTTTTCTTCGTCGACGATGATCGACTGCACTTCCGCTGGCGCCATCGCGTTGATCACGAACTGCGCCGGATTGTCCGACCACAACACGATGTCGACGCGCTCACCGTTCAATTCGTTGGACACCGCCTGCACGCGCGACCCGCGCATGCCGATGCAGGCGCCGATGGGATCGGTGCGATTGTCATAGGCGAGCACCGCGATCTTGGCGCGATCGCCCGGGTCGCGTGCGCACGCCTTGATATCGACCAGGCCTTGGCCGACCTCCGGTACTTCGAGCTTGAACAGCTCGATCATGAATTCCGGTGCCGCGCGGCTGATGAACAGCTGCGGGCCGCGTGGCTCTGTGCGCACGTCGAACAGATAGCCACGGACGCGGTCGCCTGCACGCAGGACATCACGCGGGATGCCCTTGTCCTTGGGGATGAAGGCTTCGGCATTGCCGCCGAGGTCGACGAAGATGTTGCCGCGCTCGGCGCGCTTGACGATGCCCGTGACGAGTTCGCCGACGCGATCCTTCCACTGGTCGACCACCTGGGCGCGCTCGGCTTCGCGCACGCGCTGCACGATCACCTGTTTGGCGGCCTGCGCGGCGATTCGTCCAAAATCCGGATTGTCGATGGGCTCTTCGATGTAGTCGCCCACTTCGGCGCCTTCGCTTTCATCGACCGCATCCATCAGCCGCACCTGGCGGTCCGGGGACTCCATCACCACGTCATCGGCGACGACCTCCCAACGACGGAAGGTTTCGTAGTTACCGTCCTTAGGATCGATGGCAACGCGCACCAGCACGTCCTGCTCGTGATAGCGCTTCTTCGCCGCCGAGGCCAACGCAGCCTCGATTGCTTCCAAGATGACGGATTCCGGGACGCCTTTTTCACTGGCGACGGCATCCACGACCAGCAACAGTTCCTTGCTCATTGACTCACTCCGCAGACGGCTTGGCCGCCGGCTTTCTGGTTGATTTCTGTTTACCCGGCCGCGCATCGCGACCAGACTTGTCCACGGCGGGCGCAAGCCCGAGTGCGGCCCAATCAGGCACCAGGCGCGCTTTTTCAATATTGTCTTTCGACATCACGAACTCATTGCCATCGAGATCGAACAGGATGTTGTTGTCATCCGCCCCCCGGATGATCCCCTGCAGGCGACGACGCCCATCCTGCGGCAGTTTCAATGTCACCTTTGCAGTCTCGCCGACGAAGCGCGCGAATTGCGCCGGAGTAAACAACGGACGCTCGATCCCCGGCGACGACACTTCCAGCGTGTAATGCGTGTTGATCGGGTCCGCCACGTCCATCTGTGCCGACACTTCACGGCTCACTGCCTCGCAATCCTCGATCCCAACCAGTCGTCCTTCTTCTGCATCGGCAGGCACGTCGATGTACAGGCGCAACAGGGCACCGCCCGGTGCAGGCAGGTATTCGACGCCCAGCAACTCCAGCCCGAGCGAATGCACGGTCGGGGTCAGCAACGCAGCGATTTCG
>JBBSUF010000090.1:0-8700 GCA_038235185.1 Lysobacterales bacterium | reverse complement strand
TCGTGGGCGGTTCCGAAAGGGCCGAGCTACGATCCCACCGTCAAGCGCATGGCGGTGGAAGTGGAGGATCACCCAGTCGATTACGCGAGCTTCGAGGGAGACATCCCCAAAGGCCAGTACGGCGGCGGACATGTTGCAGTCTTCGACACCGGCGTGTGGTCCACGCCGTACGACGTCGAAGCGCAACTGGCGAAAGGCCATCTGCGCTTCGAGTTGTTCGGCCACAAGCTCAAGGGTGGTTGGCACCTGGTGCGCAGCAGCAAACCTGCGAAACAACCGCAGTGGCTGCTGTTCAAGGAAGACGATCAGTACGCAAGCCATCTGGAAGCCGACGACCTGCTGGCTGATATCACCGCGCCACCAGAAGCAGACGCCAAGCGGGCGGGGCGCGGTAAGGCCGGGAAGCAACGCAAGACCACCGTTGCACCGACACGCAAGACGCGCCGGATCGACTGGGCGAAGAAAGCGGCGAAACTGACCAACGCGAAGCCATCCACGCTGAAAAACCAAGCCTTTGCACCGCAGCTGGCCAAGCTTGGCAACAAGCCACCGGACGGGCCGCAGTGGCTGCATGAGATCAAGTGGGACGGCTATCGACTGGTGGCAACGATCGTCGCCGGTCAGGTGCGTATCTGGTCGCGAAATGCGATCGAGTGGACGGCGAAAGTGCCGGAGATCGTTGATGCCATCAAACAGCTCGGATTGAAGAGTGGCGCGCTGGATGGTGAACTCATCGCGGGGCAGGGCACGCAACAGGATTTCAACCTGCTGCAGGCGACGCTGTCCGGCGAGCAGCAGGGCGCGCTGGTGTACGTGGTGTTCGAGCTCCTGCATGTCGACGGCATCGCCATCGACAAGTCACCCTTGGTTGAACGAAAGCGATTGCTGGCCGAGCTGCTGGACGACCCGCCCAGGCATCTTGCCTTCAGCACGCACATCGATGCCGACGGCGATGCCGCGTACGCACTGGCCAGCGAGCAGCAGTTCGAAGGCATCATTTCCAAACGCGCGGACCAGCCCTACCATCCTGGGCGAGGCGATGACTGGCGAAAGACCAAGCGGTTGGAGTCGCAGGAATTCGCCGTCGTCGGCTACACGCCGGGCAAGGGCAGCCGTGATGGCTTCGGCTCTCTGTTGCTCGCGCGGCCAGATGACAAGCATGGATGGAGCTATGCCGGCCGCATCGGTTCGGGATTCAATAACGAGCAGATCCGCGAGTTGACGCGACGCATCGGCAAGTCCGGTGGCAGCAAGCCGACCGTGCATGTCACCGAATCCGTCCGCAAGGAAATCCGCGATGCCTTGTGGTTCGCGCCGATGTTCGTGGTCGAAGCCTTCGTGCGCGGCACCGGTGGTTCGGGTGTGTTGCGGCAGGCCTCGTTGAAGGCGATCCGCCCCGACAAGACCATCGCCGACCTGGGCGATTCCGATCAGGAGAGCAGTTCAATGGCGACGCAAGGCAAGAAACCGGCTGCAAGGAAAGCGGCGAAGACTGCTAAGAAGACGGCCGGCGCTCCTGCACCGCCGATGCGCCTCACCAGTCCTACCAAGGTCATCTACCCAGACATCCACGTCACCAAACAGGAGGTCGCCGACTACTACCTGGCTGTCATGGATCACCTGCTTCCGGAGATCGCCGGCCGCCCGCTGTCGATCATTCGTTGCCCGGATGGGGTCGGCAAGGCGTGCTTCTTCCAGAAACACCACACGCCGGGACTGGACCACGTCAGCTTGGTGCGCCTGAAGGAAGAGGCTGGCAACAACGCGAATTATCTCGTCGCGTACGACGCCCCCGGCGTCATGGAACTGGTGCAGTTGAACGGACTGGAATTCCATCCGTGGGGATCGCATGCAGACAATCCGGATATCGCCGATCGCGTGATCTTCGATCTCGATCCCGGGCCCAATGTGCCGTGGAGTGAGGTCAAGGCCGCCGCCATGCACGTGCGCGATCTTTTGAAGCAGGCGGGGCTGGAAAGCTTCCTGCGCACCACCGGCGGCAAGGGATTGCATGTGGTCGTTCCGCTCAATCCGGGCGCCCATTGGGACGTCGTCAAGGGCTTCGCGCGTGGCTTCGCTGATGCCATGGCGGCATCGGAACCCGATCGATTTCTTGCGGTATCGACATTGAAGCTGCGGCCCAACAAGATATTCGTTGACTACCTGCGCAACGGGCGCGGTGCGACGGCGGTTGCCTCGTATTCGCTGCGCGCACGCGAACGCGCCCCGGTGGCGATGCCGCTTTCGTGGTCGCAACTCAAGGCGCTCAAGCGTGGCGACGCATACACGTTGAAGGATGTGCCAGCGATGCTGAAACGTCGCCGCAAGGACCCCTGGGCGGGAATTGAAACGCTCAAACAGGATCTTTCGATGTGGGAGGGATAACGAAAGGAATGCGTCTCCCCATCCTGCGGACTGAACATCCCACTGAAAAGTTCAGGAAGCGCTTTCTTTCGGGGTAGTTCGAGGATGGCCTGCTTATTGCCAGCAGTGCGAGAGGCTCTATAAAATCCCTCCCAAGACCGAGCCTGGGGAAGGCCATGTCCGCTGTCCTTGAGGTCTCTGAATCAGCACGCTTGACCGCGCTGCGCTCATTCCAGGTGCTGGACGCGCCGCCACCACTGGCGTTCGACAATATCGTGCAGGTGGCCAGCCTGCTTTGCGCGTCGCCGATTGCATTGATTTCCCTGGTCGACAGCGAGCGGCTGTTCTTCATGGCCCACGCCGGGCTGGATGTCCGGCAGGTGCCGCGCAAGGGATCGCTGTGCGAGTGCGCGATCATCCTTCCTGACGAATTGCTTGAGGTGGAGGACACCACCAAGGATGCGCGATTCGCATCATCCGAGCTGGTCACCGGGTTCCCCGGCATCCGGTTCTATGCGGGCGTTCCCCTGGTCACCAGCGAAGGCACGGCATTGGGGACGTTGTGCGTCATTGATCGCAAGCCACGCGTGCTCACAGAATCGCAGCGCACCGGGCTCTACTACCTGGCGCAACTCACGGTTGAATTGCTCGAATCACGGCGCCGGGAATTGCGACACACCTGATCCGGCCTGAAGGTCTGACCGCATCGTTGCAGTCAACGATGCCCGATCTCGCAATAAACGAAGGCCCCGCATGCGGGGCCTTCGATTTCATATCAACAGCAGCGGCGTGAGGGCTTAGTAGCCGTCACCATCCGCATCGCCCGGCATCACGCGCTCGACGCGGTGCCACGCAGCGCGGGTGGCGTGCTTTGCTTCTTCCCAGCCCAGACGCGAATCGCCCTTGGCGCGCTCGTAATCATTGCGCAGGTCGGGCTCGGCCTGGTCAAAGGTGCGACCGGCGTACTTGGCGCGGTTCTCGTAGCCAGTCCGATAAGCCGGCGCGTAATCGTTGTAAGCGTAGTCGGGTTTGACATACGCCTCGTTCTTGTAATTGTCCTGCCAATACGCATTTTCGGCCGTCGGGTTGACCGACTCACCCACTGCCTTGCCACCAAGTCCGCCCGCGACCGCGCCGACTGCGCCACCGATGATCGTGCCCACCGGGCCCGCCACCGAACCGATGGCTGCACCGGCCAATGCACCTGCACCCGCACCCACGCCAGTGCCGACCGGATGTGCGCCCGGCGTCCCGCTGATCGGGTCGCGATTCAGATCATTGTTGTCATTGATACCCATGTGGAAATCCTCCTCGACGGCGCCATGCCGCGGTGGTGACAATGTGCGATTGCGGAAGTCAACGCCGCGTATAGAACGCCATGTGCCCGCGACCGATCCAGTGCGTTCCAGCGGCACGCGCCACGCCGCATGGCATGGAATACACCTTGGTTTAAGCACTCTCGCGTTGGCTGAACAGTTCACATCTCGCTGGCACGACAACTGGTTGTGGAGTCGATTCCCCGTGGCGGTCAGCCGCTGCGCGCTACTCAGGAATCAGGGCGTACCCGCGCAACTGCAGATTGGCCAGCGTCGTCATCGCCGAAAGATCGCGGCGCACCGCTGGCGCGACATCCGCCGCATTGATCTTCTGGCCCTGTAATGCCTGGCTGCAGACACTGACCATGGCGCCGGCCTTTCGCAGTGCGTCGATCAGCGGCAGATTCGGATTGGCATGCACCTGCGTATCATCGGCGTGTCGTGCATACGCCGCATCCGTCAGCACTCCTGAAGTGGCTGGCCCGGAAATGACGATGGCCACGTCGCCGGTCTGAATGGGCACACCTTCCTGGGCAAACAGGTTCAGCAGGCGTGCGGCGCGTTCCAGGGCTGGAAGGACGCTTCCACTCTTTGACGCTGCGCGCGTTGCATTGAACACCACGCGATATCGCACGGCAGGATCGGGGCGCTCGGCGGCACCCTTGGTGTCGAAAGGAATTCCATAGCCCGGCACTGGCATGTGCACGGTCGCTGATCCAGCGAATGCTGGGCCCGTTGCAAACATTGCGGTCATCACCGTGGCCGCAACAACCATTCGATGAAATTGGAAAACTGTCATTTGCATCAAAGTCCTCCTGGAAGTTGAAGTGTTGCGTCAGCCCTGCGGGCTTTCGGTCATGGGATGGCAATAGCCGCCAAGCTCTTCTGGCAGCCCATCGGGACACACACCGCAAGCGCGGTTGCCTGGCACCGCGTAGTCGATGAACTTCGGGTACGGCAGGTCGAGCGCCGCCATGATCGCTTCGAACTCTTCGATCGTGCGATCCGCACCCAGGCGCGGATTGCGCTGGCGTTCCTGCGCCACGCTTGACACCCAACGCCCCTGGTAGTCGTGTGCCGGATACACCAGCGTCTCCCCCGGAAGCGCGAACAGCGTCTCGCGCACGCTGCGGTATAACGCGCGTGCATCGCCGCCCTGGAAATCGGTGCGACCGCAGCCATCGATCAGCAACGCATCACCAGTGAACACGCGGTCGTCCGTGCGCAGGGCAAAGTGGCTGTCAGTATGCCCGGGCGTGTGCATCGGGTGCAGCACCACACCACCGATTTGAATGGGAACGCCATCCTCCAGCCCGACATCCGTGCACTCGAGTGCGTCCAGCTTCGGCAATGCGATGCGACTGCCTGCCTCGCGCTTGAGAACGCTGGCCGAGGTGATGTGGTCGGCATGGATGTGCGTGTCGATCGTCAATACAAGGCGTAATCCCAGCTCATTCACCAACTTCAGATCGCGTTGCCAGGCAGGCATCACCGGGTCGATCAGCGCGGCTTCGCCGGTTTCGCTGCAGCCGACGAGGTAGGTATACGTCGAGGAGACAGGCTCGAACAGCTGCCTGAAGATCAATGCATTCGTTCTCACATTGCCCCCGGCGGTGAGACCAACAATTTGGCGACCACGGATTCCAGCCCGGCAAGTCCTGCGGATCGACCCGATGCCAGCGCATCGTGCGCAGAGCAACCCTCCAGCCATCCGCGCTGGAGCGCGATCGCCGCACCGACGCGATTGCCACTCCCGCAATGGATCAACACCGGACCCTCTCGACGTGCATTCTGCAATTCGCGCGCAAAAGTTTCGATGGTGGTGCGCCCCAGATCCTGTGTGCCCGCGATGGGCAGAGACACGTAACCAATCCCCAGCCGCTGCACTTCGTCGCGCTCGTCGAACGCGACTGGCTCCTCCGCCGCGCGCAGGTTGATGACGGTGCGGATGCCTTGCGTTGCCGCTTGAGCCAGATCCTCAACCGAGGGCTGTCCCGCACTGTAGAGATCGGCTGCGAACTGTCGAAATTCGGTCATTGTGCGTGGCTCCTGAAGTGGGGTCGTAAACTGAAAATCGCGTGCGTCAAAACAGGCCCATGGCCGACACCGTGCGATACAGCATGTACACGGCGACGACGATGATAAGAACCGCCAGCACCAGGTTCAGCGTGCCCTTGCGCGACGACAGGCGAGTCGCCAGCCGGCTGCCGAAAAAACCGCCCACCGCGCCGCCCACGATGAAGACGCCTGCCAGTGGCCAATCCACCAGTCCGCTGTGTGCATAGTTGAATGCGGTGGTCAAGCCAAACGCGGTGACCGCCACCAGCGATGAGCCCACGGCAAAGATGATCGGCATGCGGGTCGACGCGATGAGTCCGGGGACGACCAGGAAACCGCCACCGATGCCGAAAAACCCGGACAACAATCCGGTGGCCCCGCCAGCGGCGAGCAGCCTGGGTGCGTTCCCGCGGTTGAGCACGACGGTGGCATCACCTTCGTCGCCGCGCGTGCGTAGCATCAGCCCGGCCACGACGAGCATCAACAGGGCGAACAGCGCGAGCAGCTTCTGGCCGTCCATAGACTTGCCTAACGCCGAGCCGAGATACGCACCAATGACCCCGGCCGCGGCAAACACGGTCGCGCAGCGCCATTTGACGTTGTGCTTGCGCGCGTGACTGCCCAGGTTGATGGCGGCATTGGCGGCAACGGCCAGCGCACTTGTGCCGATGGCGACGTGCGGATCGTCGACCCCGACCAGGTACACCATCAAGGGCACCGCGAGGATCGAACCACCGCCACCGACGAGCCCCAGAGTGAAGCCGACGCCGCTGCCGGCCAGCACACCCAGCAGGTACTGCAGCGTGGTCACGGAGGCGTCGCCGTTGGGCAGAACGCATCGTGAAGTGCCTGCAAAACTCCCAGCGCAGGCGATTGCGCGACGGCGTAATAAATGGACTGCGCCTCGCGCCGGGTGACGACCAGCGACATCTCGCGCAAGACCGCCAGATGCTGGGAGAGTGCCGACATGCTCAAGCCTGTCAGCGGTTGCAGCTCGCCGACGGAGGCTTCGCCTTCAACTAGCCGGCACAGCACCAGCAGGCGCGCCGGGTGCGCCAACGCCTTGAGCAGGGCGGCGGCGGCTTCGGCATGGACCGCCATGTCGGCGCTGGGCCGCGGTGCGGAGTCGACTGCGTTCATGGGGAGCACCTTGTAAGGAGAATCTAATTTAGAATATACTAAATCAATACGCAAGGGCTCCTTATGATCGTAATTAGGTTGAATAGAGGCGGCGATAAGAAGGCGGCACCGCCGAGTGGATGTGTCCGTCTGCATCTCACTCCGCCAGTCATGGCGCCTCAATGGGACCGGGGCCGCCAATGACGACATGGATGATTGCGTTGGCGGGCGGCGTGCTCATCGGGATGGCCGCGACGCTGCTGTTGTGGCTCAACGGCCGGATAGCGGGGGTCAGCGGCCTGCTCAATGGCGTGCTGCAGCCCAAGGGCGGCGATGTTGCCTGGCGTGTCGCATTCCTGATCGGGCTGGTCGCCGTTGCAGGTCTCTACATGGCAGTCGTACCCGGCGCGCCGCTGCCACGCAAGGATTTTTCCCGAGCCGGACTAATCGTGGCTGGACTGCTGGTCGGCTTTGGCACGCGCATGGGCAACGGCTGCACCAGTGGCCACGGCGTGTGCGGGCTTGGACGGCTCTCGCCGCGCTCGCTGGCGGCGGTGCTGACCTTCATGGCCACGGCGATGCTGACCACCTTTGCCATCCGCCATGTCTGGAGCTGACGATGAGCCGAGCACACACGCTTGCCGCGCTCGCTTCGGGCGCACTGTTTGGTCTTGGCCTGGCGATGTCGGGGATGACCGACCCTCGCATCGTGCTGGGGTTCCTCGACGTGACCGGCGCTTTCGATCCGACCCTGCTGTTCGTACTCGGCGGCGCAGTCGTGACCACCACGCTGTTGTTCCGCCTTGTCCTGCGGCGCGGCAGTCCAGTGCTCGGCGGCAGCTTCGGCGTGTCCGATCTCAAGCACGTGGATCGCAGCCTGCTGGTCGGCGCGGCGATCTTCGGCATCGGCTGGGGGATCTCAGGTTACTGCCCAGGACCGGCGCTTGCCGGGCTTGGGATTGGCTCGATCGAAGCACTATGGTTCCTACCCGCGATGATCGGCGGCGCCCTGCTGCACCGCGTTGTGCAACGCGTGTGGGCTTGAGGAGAAACGATCCAGTCGACTAAAAACGTCGCGTCGCTGAGGCTTCGTTTGCCATCAGCAACGCGCTGGCCGGAAAGGCCCGGCCTGAGCTACCTGGTAATTCCATACAGAGTTGTTTTCGCAATCGCACTCCTGAAACATTCCATTGTCTCTTCATCGGTGCAGTAGACGTAACAGCTCTTCCTGTCATACGGCATGGGAAAACTTGGCCAATCACACGACGTGACAATTCCTTGAAGCAAGATGTGACGCTTGTCGCTCTGAGCCTGCGCCACCCATGACTTACGGCGCTGTGACCATTCGCCCCAATCTCCCACTCTCCATGGATTGCGATCCGGCAACTCCAGCCCGACGACCATTCCACAAGGACTCTCCATGCGCTGCACGCTCGCCGTTTCCATCGCCATCGCCATGACCGCAACCTCCCTCGCCACCGCTGCACAGCCACATACCGCACCGTTGGTGGCGAATGTCACGACGCAGCTGCCGCGCACGGTGCGACCCACGCATTACGAGGTAGCCATCGTCCCGCATGCGCAGATGCTGACGTTTGATGGCAAGGTTTCGATCAAAATCGAGGTGCTGGAGCCGACGACGACCATCGTGCTCAACGCGGTCGACATGACGTTCGCGTCCGCGCAGCTGGTGTCCGGCGGCGCCAAGGGGCGGGCCTACGAGCCGAAGATCACCGTGGACGCGCAGGCGCAGACGGCGACGTTCAACTTCGCGCAGCCGCTCGGCGTGGGGTCGTACACGCTGGCGATGGCGTACACCGGCAAGATCGGTACCCAGGCCAAT
>JBBSUF010000089.1:0-8836 GCA_038235185.1 Lysobacterales bacterium | reverse complement strand
GTTTTCGCGAGCCAGCAGGAGGAAGGCATCGATCACCGCTTCCATGTCGCGTCCCGCACCCTGGATCCGGTTCAGCCAGCGATGTGCGCGCTGGGAAAGATCCGGATCATCCTGCAGCATGTCGCTGGCCACGCGAATGACAGTCAGTGGCGTGCGCAGTTCATGGCTGGCATCACGGGTGAAATCGCGTTCGCGGTAGACGAAGGCACGCATGCGTTCCCCCATGCGCTGCAGGGCACCGGCAAGCTCTCGCGTCTCCGAGCCCGACTGGGGCGGCAACTTGTCCGGTTCAAGTGCCGCGATGTCGGGATCGCGCGGGTCCCAGCGACGCACCACACCAGCCAGCCAATGCACAGGCCCCAACATCCCCCGCATGACGCGGTAGGTAAACCAGGAGCTTGCAGCAATCGCCAGCAAGGCCAGCAACATCGGAATGGCAACCAGTGAAATGGAGATCCGGTTGAGTTGCGCCTGTGGATAGGTCAGATACAGCACCACGCCGTCACGCTTCTGCACCAAGACCAGAAGGTCAGGCAAATCGTGCAATCCGGACGACAGGTTGCGCAGCGCGGCTGGCAATGCCGATGGTTCAATCGCACCCATCGGCAAGTCGGTCGGTGGCAGATCCCCTGGAGCAACCACGTAGCCATGCAAGATGGCACTGTCCGGCGGCGCACGCTGAGGATTGAGTGCGCGTTGTTGCCAGTAATAGGTTGCTTCCTCCTGCAGCTCCTGTGAGGACAAAAGGTATTTGCTGGACGAGACAGCGGCAAACGTTCCTGCCACGATCACGATGCTCGCCATCGTCACCTGCAACAGGAATGCATAACGCAGCTTGTACGGCAGGCCTTGCGGCATCGCCCTGACGAGTCCTCAGACCGGCGGCTGTTCGATATCGGCAATCCGGTAACCCGCGCTCTGCACCGTATGCAGCAACGGTTTGTCATACGGCTTGTCGATCGTCTTGCGCAGGTTGTACAAATGGCTGCGCAAGGTATCCGAATCCGGCAAGCCGTTGCCCCAGATTTCGCGTTCAATCTCCTGACGGCTCACCACGCGCGGCGATTCGCGCATCAGGATGGTCAGCAATTTCAGTCCGATCGGCGAGAGCTGCAGCTCGACGCCACTTCGCGTCGCGCGCAGGCTGGCAGGATCCAGCACGAGGTCGGCCACTTTCAACACTTCGGAGCCGACCTGGCGACGCTCGCGACGGATCAATGCCCGCAGTCGGGCTTCGAGCTCCTGGATCGCGAACGGCTTGGTGAGGTAATCGTCAGCGCCGACGGACAAGCCAGTGAGTTTTTCATCGAGCGTGTCACGCGCGGTCAGCATCAGCACGGGCGTGGACTTCCTCGCTTCCTCGCGTAACCGCTTGCACACCTCGATCCCGTCCAGTCGAGGCAACATCAGGTCGAGTACGACCACGTCATAACTGTTTTCGGCCGCCAGGCGATACCCATCCAGGCCATCGGAGGCGTAGTCCACTTCAAAACCACGGCCTTCGAGGTATTCGCCCACCATTTCCGAAATGTTGCGGTTGTCCTCGACGATCAGGACCAAACCAGCAGGTTCTTGCGATGCGCGCATCGGGATTTCCCTTTGTCTTCAGCTTTGTGAAGGGTGCCGGGCAGCGAGTGGACATCGTGTGAAGGTTGTTCGTCACCTCGCTAGCCTGGTACCTACACAGGCTGCTTTTCTTCCTCTTTCACGCGGTTCCAATAGCCGTCCTGCGCGTCAAGAGAGAGTCCATCCAGCTCCACGCCATCCTTGGTCGCCAAGGCTTCCATCGCCCGGAAGCGTTGTTCGAACTTGCGATTTGCGCGCCGCAATGCATTGCCCGGATCAACCTTGGCATGACGGGCGAGATTGGCGCATACGAACAGCAGGTCGCCGATCTCATCTTCCAGTCGCGTGTGTGCGTCCAAGTCATCGGGCGCGGTGGCGACGGCTGCAAATTCAATACGAACCTCTTCGATTTCTTCCTGCAACTTTGCGATGACCGGCGCCGGTCCAGGCCAATCGAAGCCGACGCGTGCTGCGCGCTGTTGCAATTTTATCGCGCGTTGCCACTCGGGTAATCCGCGCGCAATACCGGCCAACACTGACGCATCGTCATCACCAGAAGCACCACGTTCAGCGCGTTTGTGCGTATCCCATGCACGCGATTGCGCGGCGGCGTCGGCAACCACGGCACCGGCGAAGACATGCGGGTGCCGGCGCGTCATCTTGTCGCTGATCGCCGACACCACATCGGAAAAATCAAACGCGCCGGACTCCTGCGCCATGCGCGCATGGAACACAACCTGCAGCAGCAGGTCCCCGAGTTCATCGCGAAGATCTCCCAGGTCATTGCGCTCGATCGCATCGGCGACTTCGTACGCTTCCTCGATCGTGTACGGCGCGATGGTGGCGAAGGTCTGGGCCACGTCCCACGGACAGCCGTGCTCGGGATCGCGCAGGCGCGCCATGATCGCAAGCAGATCACTGATGTCATGATTGTGCTTTGTGTCGCTCATGCCCGGCACATCAATCCACCCATGCCTGCCATGGCAGGGCTGGATCTCCCAACGCAAGGAAATCCCCGTTGAGAATCGTCTCGCGCTGGTTGTAACGCAGCGGCCGACCCTTGAGGTCAATCACCGCGCCGCCTGCCGCTTCAAGCACGCATTGCCCGGCCGCAGTGTCCCATTCGCTGGTAGGGCCAAAACGCGGATACACGTCCATGCCGCCCTCGGCCAGTCGACAGAATTTCAGCGACGAGCCCAGTGCGATCGTGTCCACCGCGCCCATGCGTTGCATCATCGCGTCCGTTCGCGCGTCGCGATGCGAGCGGCTCGCGGCGACCTGCAACGGCGCCGATGCGGGCCTGCGCGTCTGCAATCTCACCTCGGTTGCACCATCGCGACGGAAAGCGCCGTGCCCGCGACATGCGTGCCACACCACGCCGGTCACCGGCGCCTGCACCACCGCCGATACCGGAATGCCTTCGTGGATCAATGCGATATTGACGGTGAACTCGCCATTGCGCTTCACGAATTCACGGGTGCCGTCCAACGGGTCCACCAGCCACATGCGACGCCACTGGCGCCGCACCAGCGATGGCACGTCCTGGGCGGACTCCTCCGACAGCACCGGGATGTCCGGCGTCAACCGCTCCAGGCCCTTGACGATGCAATGATGCGCCGCCAGGTCGGCAGCGGTGAGCGGTGACGTGTCGTCCTTGTGCGTGACCGCGAAATCGCCTTCATAAACGGCAAGGATCCGCGCCGCGGCTTCGTGGGCGAGCGCGATGACGTCTTCGCACAATGCAGCATCAGCCATTGCCAAGTAGCAGCCACTCCCGTGCGATGTACAACGCCGCGATCGAACGGCCTTCCGAACAGTCCTCGCGCATTGCGAGCTTATGCAATGCGTCAAGTTTCCACGGCACGACTTCAAGCTCCTCGGGCTCGTCGCCCGGCAGGCGCTGTGGATACAAGTCGCGTGCCAGCACCAGATGTGTCTGATGGCTCATGTATCCCGGTGCAAGGCTGATCGACCGCAGGACCTGCAATTCGCGTGCGCCGTAGCCAGCTTCCTCCTGCAATTCCCGATTCGCCGCTTCCAGTGGGGTTTCGCCGGCATCGATACGGCCCTTGACCAGCCCGAGCTCGTAGCGATGTACGCCCGCGGCGTATTCGCGCACCAGCAACACCGTGTCCGCATCGAGCATCGGCACCACGATCACCGCCCCGTGGCCACGACTGTGCAGGCGTTCGTAGCATCGACGCTCGCCGTTGCCGAACTCCAGATCCAGCCGTTCCACCCGATAGGGGCCGGCCTCGTGCTCGGTCGTGCCATGGATGGTCGGCAGCCGCTGCATCATCGCCATCCTCGCAACAGGGATGCGATCTTTGCTTTCGCGGCGATAATGGGGGAATGCGTGAACCGATTCATGTCCCCACGATGATAACGGACGCGATGGCAGCCCAGGCCGATGGGTGGCGCACGCGAGACCTGGCGGTGCTCTGGCATCCCTGCACGCAGATGCGTGAACATCATTTTGATGAGCCTGCAGGCACGTTGCATCCCTCCAGGCTGCCCCTGGTTCCCATTGCGCGCGGAGATGGCGCATGGCTGATCGGCCAGGACGGCCGTCGTTACCTTGATGCGATCAGCAGCTGGTGGACCAATCTGTTCGGCCATGCAGAGCCACGCATCGCGGCGGCGATCGGGGCGCAGGCCACGCAACTGGAACACGTCCTGCTTGCCGGGTTCTCGCATCCGCCGGCGGTTGAGCTCGCCGAGCGCCTTCTTTCGATGGCGCCACGCGAAGCGTCGCGCGCCCCATTGTCCAAGGTGTTTTTTGCCGACAATGGATCGGCAGGGGTCGAAGTCGCTCTGAAGATGGCGTTCCACTGGTTTCATAATCGCGGCGAGCACCGGCGGCGTAAATTCGTCGCACTGGAAAATGGTTACCACGGGGAAACGCTGGGCGCATTGGCAGTTGGGGATGTCCCGCTGTATCGCCGGGTTTACGCCCCACTGCTGGCGGAGGCATTGTTCACCCCATCCCCGGATGCATATCTTGCCGAGGCGGGAGAGTCTGCAGAACAATGCGCGCAACGCGCCGCGGATGGATTGCGTGCGCTACTGGAGCGTCACGAGGGTGAAATCTGCGCCTTGATCCTGGAGCCAAGGGTGCAGTGTGCCGGCGGCATGCGCATGCATGACGCGTCGTACCTGAAACATGCTCGCGCACTGTGCGACTTGCATGGCGTGTTCATGATCGTCGATGAGATTGCCACGGGCTTTGGTCGTACGGGCACGATGTTCGCCTGCGAGCAGGCCGGCATCCAGCCCGATCTCATGTGCTTGTCGAAAGGATTGACTGGAGGATTCCTGCCGCTGGCGGCCGTGCTGGCAACGCAGGCGATCCATGATGGTTTCCTCGATGATTCCCGCGAACGCGCGTTCCTTCATTCCCACAGCTACACCGGCAACCCGCTGGCTTGCGCGGCCGCACTGGCAACGCTGAAGATTTTCGATGACGACCAGGTGCTGTCGCGCAATCGCGGGATCTCAACGCGCATGGCGGACCTGGCCGATCCGTTGGCGTCACATCCGCATGTCGCGGATGTTCGGCAGGCCGGGATGATCGTGGCGTTCGAATTGACACGGAATGGCGACAAACAAACGCCCTTCGATGCCACGCAACGCATTGGTTTGCGCGCCTATCGCGCAGCGCTCGCGCGTGGCGTCGTGCTGCGTCCACTAGGCGACATCCTTTACTGGATGCCGCCGTATTGCGTGGATGAGGAACAGTTGATCCTGCTGGCGGATGTCACCCGCACGGCGATGGACGAAGCGACGGCATGCGCGTGACGCGTATCCATGTGGATTGCGTGCTCGCCATTGGCCTCACGGTCCCCCTGCCCGAGGCTGCGTCGACACACTTGGTACGTGTGTTGCGCTTGCAGGCCGGGGATGCATGCGTGCTGTTCAATGGCGATGGCTGCGACTACGGCGCACGAATCACTTCGATCGACAGGCGCGCCGTGCGAGTCGAGGTGTATTCCAGACAGCCGCTCGACAACGAATCGCCGCTGCGAATCATGCTGCTGCAAGCGCTGGCGCGCGGCGACAAGATGGACTGGATCCTGCAGAAGGCAACCGAACTCGGCGTGAACGCGATCATGCCAGTGATGAGCGAACGCAGTGAAGTAAAGCTTGATGCCGAACGCAGTGGCAAGCGCGCGCTGCACTGGCACAGCGTGATCGTGTCGGCGTGCGAGCAATCCGGTCGGGCGGCAGTTCCGTCGCTTGCGATGGCGTCACCGCTGGAGCAGGCGCTGAAGCTGTTGCCAGAGGGGTCTCAACGGCTGGTGCTGGCACCGTCGGCAGTTCGCGGCCTTGGCGATGCCGCGGTTTCGCGAAATCGCGTACAGGTCTTGGCGATCGGCCCAGAGGGCGGGTGGTCAGCAAGGGACATCATGCTGTTAGCGAGCGCTGGATTCGTCGAGGTTCGACTAGGGCCACGCATCATGCGTACGGAGACAGCCGGGATCGCGGCGATCGCCACGTTGCAATCGCGTTTTGGCGACCTTGGTTAAGCCTGGCGGGTCACAGTCACAGGCTAGTTGGGGTTTCGCTCATCGCATAAAAAACGACTTTATGCCGCCGCAGCCAATGCCTGGCCGATGAGGCTTTCGATCTGCTCCAGATCTGGCAATAGAGCATCGTCCTGGTTGAGCAGGACTCGTGCCCGAACACCAGTTGGCAACGACGATACGCCCTCTTCCTGTGCAACTAGTGCGTCGCGAGCCACCGTCACCAAGCGTGGGAAGCCTTGCGTCAAGAGCGCGAAGAAGGGGGATTTGGCATTGCCGCCAAGTGCCTTGAGGATGATGACCTTGCTTCCCAGGCCGCCTTTTTCCTCGGCGATCCCTGACAGACGTGCAAAGGCGATCAAGGGCAACTGCCAGCCACGCCAGCGGATGCGACCGAGTAACCAGTCGGGTGTGTCGGCGATCGGCTCGGGATCGGCGAACGACATGACCTCGGCGATGGTGGCGTTGGGCAACAACAGCCGCGCGCCAGAAACCTGGATCAGCACGCCCCGAATATCATTGCTTGCAGTCGTGCTCATTGGTCAATCCTTCAACGAAAGCCAGCGCTGCGACAACTGCTTGGCAAGGTCCGCCGGCGTTGCCGAGCTCGCGCCACGCGCGACCAATGCCGCGGCCGCGGCATCATCGAAGCACCCCTCGGGCGCTTGCCCTGCGACAAAGGCGCCCCCCCATGACTGGGTCATCGCCGCATCCACCATGGCTGGATCGCTGCCACTGAGCATTAAAACGGCGCTGTTTGCCGGCGACAGATACTGAAACGCTGGAAGCGCGTCGTCGGCTTTGTTGAAGCGCAATCCGCCGTCCTGCGGCTCGGGCAATATGCCAGTGGGAAGGATATAGACATGCCCGGATTCAACCGCTGAACCAAGCTCTGCAATGCGCACCGGAAGCGCGGTGGCGCGCTGCATCTGGCGCACGAGTTTTTCGTGGTTACCACCATCCAGCCGCTGCTGGATGAGTATTGGTCGTGTGAATCCACGAGGTATGGCAGCAAGGAATTGGCGCACGGCATCCGGCCCGCCGATGCCCGCCAATACGACCACGGCGCCGGCATCAGCGCTGTCGGTGTTCTGCACCGACTGTGGACCGGCAAGCTCGATCGTCGCCGCATGGGCGTGCAGGTCTTCGAGTTCTCGTTGAAAACGATCACTAACCACAGGAGTGTCGCGTTTGATGGGCTCGACCGGCTCGAGGATCGCCGGCGCATGGGAGCCTGGGTCGAATGAGGCATCGGGGTCGTCAAAACGCTGTGCCTGCCCACTCGGGATATCCAACAGAGCGCTATCCACCAGGGTCAAATTCGAAAAATCAAATGCCGTATCGCTCGGCCGTGCTGCTGGCAGTGGCTCCAAAGAATTCCCGGACGATGTCTCTTCGGTCTCGGTACCCGGCGGAAGGACGTTGTCGTGGCGGTACAGCTTGGCGGCCAGATGCCGGGACCAGCGCGCCGCATCCCAGCCTTCGCGCTGCGCAGCGATCTCTGCTTCCTCGAAGATCACGGTCATCTGAGGATCGGCGAGCAGGGTTTCATAACGATCCAGCGCATCCTCGACCTGCGGCTCCATGGCGATGAGGATCGCCTGCGCCCCCGCGGCCCGAATCCCGGCAACATCGGAGTTCGCGGGATCGGCAACCAGTACCAGCTCCGCACCTGCCTCGCGCAACGCGACCTGCAAGCGCTCGCACGCAACACCCTCACGGGCCAGCAAAGCGACACGCGTCGGTTCGCCAAGCGGACCGTCACCGGAAGCGTGATTTCCGCCCGCAGCAGGCACGTCGCGCGATGCACTGCTCATGCGGATGCCCCATCGGTTGCGTTCTCGACCGTTTCATCTTGTTCTTGCTCCAGCAGGTCGAACACGTTACGCATCAATTCGTGTTCCTGGTAGGGCTTGCCGAGGTAGCGCTGCACGCCGATCTCAAATGCGCGCTGGCGATGCTTCTCCCCGGTACGCGATGTGATCATGATGATCGGCACGTCACGCAGGCGAGGATCGGCTTTCATCTGCGTCGCAAGTTCATAACCATCCATCCGCGGCATTTCGATGTCGAGCAGCATCAAGTCGGGCACGCGATCGGCCATGCGCTCGAGCGCATCGATACCGTCCTTGGCCGTTCCGACTTCGAAATTGTGACGCTCGAGCACGCGACCGGTGACCTTGCGCATCGTCACTGAATCGTCGACCACCATCACCAGTGGCACGCGGCGCGCTTCCACCACCGGCGCTGGCGTGTAGTCACGCGGCAACGTGGCCTGGCGACGCACCAGCGGCGCGATGTCCAGGATCACCACGACACCGCCATCGCCCATGATCGTCGCGCCGAAAATGCCAGGCATCGACGCCACCTGCGGACCAACCGGCTTCACCACGATTTCGCGGTTGCCAATGACCTGGTCGATGGTGACCGCCGCGCGCAGGTCGCCGGAGCGGATCAGCAAGACCGGCATCTGCAGTTGACCTTCGGCCTTGGCCGGCGCCACGCCTAGCAGCAGGCCAAGATCATGCAACGCGTAATCTTCGCCACCGTAGGCGTATGTCGTACCGTCCTTTCCGAGTTCCTCGCGCGCGATGCGTCCGACGCCGCGCACCGATGCGATCGGCACTGCGAACTGTGTGTCCCCGATGCGCACGAACACCGCCTGCGTGACCGCAAGCGTCTGCGGCAAACGCAGCACGAAGTTGGTGCCCTCGCCGACTTTGGAATGGATATCCAGTGAGCCGCCG
>JBBSUF010000088.1:0-9091 GCA_038235185.1 Lysobacterales bacterium | reverse complement strand
GTTCCTTGATCTCGGCAAGCCGAACAACGGTGGACCGAAAGTGTTTTCGGTGTCAGGTCACGTGGCGAATCCAGGCAACTACGAAGTTCGCCTCGGCACGTCATTCGCCGACCTGCTGCAGCTCGCCGGCGGCGTACGTCATGGTCACAAGCTCAAGGCGGTGATCCCGGGTGGCTCGTCCATGCCCGTGCTGCCTGGCGACACGATGATGTCGCTGACGATGGATTACGACGCCCTGCAGAAGGCGGGCTCGGGACTGGGGTCCGGCGCCGTCATCGTCATGGACGAAACCACCTGCATGGTCCGTGCGTGCCAGCGCATTGCGCGGTTCTATTACGCCGAGTCCTGTGGCCAGTGCACGCCGTGCCGCGAGGGCACTGGCTGGATGTACCGCATGCTCACGCGCATCGTCGACGGCCAGGCCCGGCTGGACGACCTGCAGATGCTGAAGGCTGCCGCGGGTCAAATTGAAGGCCACACGATCTGCGCATTTGGTGAAGCCGCAGCGTGGCCGGTGCAGGGATTCCTCCGCCACTACTGGAGCGAATTCGAATACGCGATCCTTAATGGTCGTTTTCTTGTCGATGATCAACGTGCGGGTCGCGTGGTCGAGCAGCAGGTCGCCGCATGAGCGCGCAGCCCGTCAATCCCAACCTGCCGCCCGACCACGTCACTGTCTTCATCGATGGCGTCGAAATGTCCGCGCCGAAAGGTTCGATGATCATCCATGCCGCCGACAAGGCAGGCATTCCGATCCCGAGGTTCTGCTACCACGACAAGCTGGCGATCGCTGCAAATTGCCGCATGTGCCTGGTCGAGGTCGAGAAAAGCCCGAAGCCATCACCCGCATGTGCCACCCCGGTGATGGACGGGATGAAGGTAAGTACGCGCAGCGACAAAGCGCTCAAGGCGCAGCGCAACGTCATGGAGTTCCTGCTGATCAACCACCCGCTCGACTGCCCGATCTGCGACCAGGGCGGTGAGTGCGAGTTGCAGGATCTTTCGTTGGGCTATGGTCGTTCGGTCAGCCGCTTCAGCGAGCGCAAGCGCGTGATCGCCGACGAGGACCTCGGCCCGCTGGTCGCCACCGACATGACCCGTTGCATCCAGTGCACGCGCTGTATTCGATTCACCGCTGAGATCGCGGGGACGTATGAGCTTGGCGGCATGCTGCGTGGGGAAAACCTGCAGATCGGCACTTACGACGGAAAGCCGCTGAGCACCGAGCTGTCCGGCAATGTCATCGATGTCTGCCCTGTCGGTGCGCTCACCAACAAGGTGTTCCGGTTCCGCGCCCGCCCGTGGGAACTGATCGCGAAAGAATCACTTGGCTACCACGACGCGCTTGGGAGCAATCTGTTCCTGCATTCGCGTCGCGGAGACGTGATGCGCGCGGTGCCACGCGACAACGAAGCCGTCAACGAATGCTGGTTGTCCGATCGCGATCGCTACTCGCACCAGGGTCTGTACGCCGAAGACCGAGCGCTCACTCCGATGATCAAGGCGGGCGGCGAATGGCGCGATGCATCCTGGGAGGAAGCACTGGCACGCGCCGCACAAATTCTGCGCGACAACGGCGCCGATCAACTCGGCATGCTGGTGCATACGGCCACGTCGAATGAGGAGGGCGCGTTGCTCGCTCGCCTCGCCGACGCGCTAGGCACCGGAAACCTCGATCACCGCATCGCGCAACAGTATCTATCCGACGGCGCCATCGCGGAAACGTTTGCAATGCCGGTCGCGGAGATCGAGCAGGCAGATGTTATCGTCATCGTGGGATCGCAGTTGCGCCACGAACTCCCGCTGCTGCATGCGCGCATTCGCAAGGCCGTGCAGCACGGCGCGAAGGTACATGTGGTCAATCCAGTCGACTTTGATTTCACCTTCGACATCGCCAGCAAGCACATCGTGCCGCCGTCACAGCTGGCCGCTGCCATCGCCAACGTGCAGCTGGGCGATGCCAGCCACGCCGTGATCATCATTGGCAATGTCGCTGAAGCAGGCCCGCATGCCAGTGCCATACGTGCCGCCGCACGGGATTTCGCGAGCGCCAACAGTGCTGCGCTGTGCCGCATTCCGCAGGGCGCCAATGCAATCGGACTTGCCCGCGCAGGCGTATTGCCCACATCACGCGATGCACAATCGATGTTGCGCGATGCACGCAGCGCGTATGTCCTGTACGGTATCGAACCCGGACTTGATTTCGCGGATCAGGCACTGGCAATGCAGTCGCTGGGCAAGGCGCAGGTCATCGCGTTCAGCCAGTTCGCCTGCCAGTCGACGCGCGCGATTGCCGATGTGATCCTTCCGATCGGTGCCTTGCCCGAAATAGACGCAACGCTCACCAATCTCGACGGCCGCGATCAACGCGCCGTTGCCGGCGGCAAGCTGCCGGGCGACGCACGTCCCGGCTGGCGTGTCCTGCGTGCGCTGGGCGGAGAACTTGGTGCAGGCGGATTCGATTTCACCGACCTTGCGGGTTTGTACGGCGCGATGAAGCGGCCTTCAGCGCAACCTGCAACAGCAAAGACTGCACAGGGCGCGGCTCCTGCCTGGTTTCAGGCCGACGAGCAGGAAACGGTTGAAACCGCCGAAGCAACCAATTCGCCGGAGAATGCCACCGTCACGCAAGGCAAGACCGCTGGCCTTGAACTCGTGGTCTCGCAAGCCATCTACCGCACCGACGCCGTTGTTCGCCGTGCGGCTGCATTGCAGGCGCATCCACTGACGCTCGGCGCGCGCATCGTGTTGCATCCAGTCGATGCTCTCGCCGCCGAGTTGTCCGCCGATGACATTGCCAAAGTCAGCAATGCAGTCGGGACTGCGAGCTTGCCGGTGGCGATCAGCGACAAGGTCGCACCGGGCTGCATCTGGATCGAATCCGGCTATGGAGCCACGGCAGCGCTGACTTCCGGCCATGTCGAGGTCCGCCGCGCATGAGTCCGCTGATGCTGATGTTTGATCCGTTTCGCGACTGGCTGCTGTCATTTGGCGTGATCGGGATGCTGGTATGGATCGTGCTGAAGGTGCTCGCGATCGCGGTTCCGGTGATCGTCACGGTTGCTTTCTACGTCGTGTGGGAGCGCAAGCTGATTGGCTGGATGCACGTCCGCCATGGCCCGATGTATGTCGGCCGTGGCGTGTTGCAGGCGTTCGCCGACGTTTTCAAGCTGCTGTTCAAGGAAGTCATCCAGCCATCGCAGGCGCAGCCGACATTGTTCATCCTGGCGCCGTTGATCACGCTGGTGCCTGCATTCGCGGCGTGGGCGGTGGTGCCATTCGACGCACAGCTTGTGTTGTCGAATGCGAACGCCGGCCTGCTGTACCTGCTGGCGATGACCTCACTCGGCGTGTACGGCATCATCATCGCCGGCTGGGCGTCCAATTCGAAATATGCATTGCTTGGCGCCATGCGCTCGGCTGCGCAGGTGGTCAGCTACGAGATTGCAATGGGCTTCGCGATGGTTGGCGTGCTCATTGCGGCCGGCAGCCTGAACCTCACTGACATCGTGATGGCGCAGGCCGGCAACGCTGGCCCCTTCGAATGGTTCTGGTTGCCGCTGATGCCGTTGTTCATCATCTACTTCCTGTCGGGTGTCGCCGAGACCAACCGCGCCCCGTTCGACGTGGTCGAAGGCGAGTCCGAGATCGTTGCCGGACACATGGTCGAATACTCAGGCTCGCAGTTCGCGCTGTTCTTCCTTGCCGAATACGCCAACATGATCCTGGTCAGTTTTCTGACCTCGATCTTTTTCATGGGTGGCTGGCTCAGTCCGTTGCAGGGTCTCTACGACGGGCATTTGCATTGGCTGCTCGACTGGATCTGGTTGGGCGGCTGGCCGTGGTTGCTGCTGAAAGTCGGCTTCTTCGCCAGCATGTTCATCTGGTTTCGCGCGACGTTCCCGCGCTATCGCTATGACCAGATCATGCGCCTTGGCTGGAAGGTATTCATCCCGATCACCATTGCGTGGATCTTCGTGACCGCATTGATGGCGTATTACGGTGTGTTCGAGGCAGGACGCTGATGGTCGCCAATCCGATGAGCAGAATTGCCAACTACTTCAAGAGCCTGCTGCTGCTGGAGCTCATGCAGGGCCTGTGGCTGACGCTCAAGTACCTGTTCCGGCCGAAGTACACCGTCATGTATCCAATGGAAAGGATTCCGCAGTCGGTGCGGTTCCGTGGATTGCATGCGCTGCGCCGTTATCCCAACGGCGAGGAACGCTGCATCGCCTGCAAGCTGTGCGAAGCGGTGTGCCCGGCGCTGGCAATCACCATCGATTCCGAGCAGCGGGCCGACGGTACTCGCCGCACCACGCGTTACGACATCGATCTGTTCAAGTGCATCTACTGTGGCTTCTGCGAGGAGTCCTGCCCGGTGGATTCAATCGTCGAAACGCACATCCTGGAGTACCACTTCGACCAGCGTGGCCAGAACGTCGTAACCAAGCCGCAGTTGCTGGCGATTGGCGATCGTTTCGAAGCCGACATCGCCGCTCGCCGCGCTGCTGATGCCCCGTACCGCTGACCGGTCGCAGAGAACTCGATGGATTATCCCTTGCTCGCTTTTTATGCCTTCGCCGCCACGGCCGTGATGTCCGCGGTCGCGGTGATCAGCGTGCGCAATTCGGTGCAGGCCGCGTTGTTCCTGGTGCTGACCTTTTTCACTGTCGCCTGCACCTGGATCCTTGCAGGCGCGGAATTCCTTGGTATCGCCCTGGTGCTGGTCTACGTCGGCGCGGTGATGGTGCTGTTCCTGTTCGTGGTGATGATGCTGGATATCGACGTCGCCAGGATGCGCGAAGGCTATGTGCGCTACTTGCCGGTGGGATTGCTGGTCGCGGTCGTCATGCTGGTCGAGATGGTGGCGTTGATCGGTATCCGCGCACGCATCGCGACCCCGTTCGCCGACAACGTCGCGATGGCGGCCAGCGATGTCGACGTGCCCAACACCACGTGGCTTGCCCGCGCGTTGTTCACCGACTTCCTGCTGCCGTTCGAGGTCGCCGCGGTCATCCTGACGATTGCCGTGATCGCGGCGGTGATGTTGACCTTGCGGCGCCGCGTCGGCGCGAAACACCAGGACCCGTCTGCGCAGACGCGCGTGCACCCCGGAGATCGCCTGCGCATGGTGAAGATGGTTCCGACCGTTGCAAGCCCACCCGCCAGTACGCCTGCAACTCCCGTCCAGGAGGCCAAGCCATGACGGGTCTTGCAGTCGGGCATTACCTTGCACTGGGCGCCGCGTTGTTCTGCATCAGCCTGGCTGGCATCTTCCTCAACCGGAAGAACGTGATCGTGCTGCTGATGTGCATCGAGTTGATGCTGCTCGCGGTCAACATCAACTTCGTCGCGTTCTCGCGCCAGTTGGGCGATGCAGCAGGACAGGTGTTCGTGTTCTTCATCCTGACGGTGGCCGCCGCCGAAGCCGCGATTGGCTTGGCGATCCTGGTCACCCTGTTCCGTAACCGGCGCACGATCGACGTCGCCGACATCGATACCTTGAAGGGCTGACCGATGCCGGGCGTCACATACACAATTTCAAAAGCCATGTTGCTGGCCATCGCGCTTGCCCCTTTGCTGGGCGCCATTCTCGCTGGGCTTTTCCGCAATCAGGTCGGGCGTGTTGGCGCGCAAAGCGCCACCATCCTGGGTGTTGCGGTCAGCTTCGGGCTGTCAGCGTGGGTGCTGTGGCTACTGGTCGGGCAGGGCGCGCCGCCATTCAACGAAAACGTCTATACGTGGTTCCAGGTGGGCGGGCTGCAGGCCCACGTCGGTTTCATGATCGACAAGTTGGCCGCGATGATGATGGTGGTCGTCACTTTCGTCTCGCTTCTGGTGCACATCTACACCATCGGCTACATGGCCGACGATCCCGGCTACCAGCGCTTCTTCAGTTACATCAGCCTGTTCACGTTCGCGATGTTGATGCTGGTGATGGCCAACAACTTCCTGCAGCTGTTCTTCGGCTGGGAAGCAGTGGGGCTTGTCTCATACCTGCTGATCGGCTTCTGGTACAAGCGCCCGAGTGCGATTTTTGCCAACCTCAAGGCGTTTCTTGTCAACCGCGTCGGGGATTTTGGTTTCCTGCTCGGGATCGCCGGAGTGCTGTTCTGGTTCGGTTCGCTCGATTACGGCACCGTATTCGCCAACGCGCCGACGATTGCCAAAACAACGATCGCCGTCTTCCCCGGTCATGACTGGTCGGTGCCGACGCTGATCTGCATCTGCCTGTTCGTCGGTGCGATGGGCAAGTCGGCGCAGGTGCCGCTACACGTGTGGCTGCCGGATTCGATGGAAGGCCCGACACCGATCTCGGCGTTGATCCATGCCGCGACGATGGTGACTGCCGGCATCTTCATGGTGGCGCGCATGTCACCGTTGTTCGAGCTGTCGCATACCGCGCTCAACTTCGTGTTGTTCATTGGTGCGACAACTGCATTCTGGACCGGCCTGATCGGCATCGTGCAGAACGACATCAAACGCGTGATCGCGTATTCAACACTGTCGCAACTGGGGTACATGACTGTCGCGCTGGGCGTGTCGGCCTATTCGGCAGCCGTCTACCACCTCATGACGCACGCCTTCTTCAAGGCATTGCTGTTCCTGGCCGCCGGCAGCGTGATCATTGGCATGCATCACGAACAGGACATGCGCAGGATGGGTGGGCTGAGGAAAGTCATGCCCATCACGTTCTGGACCAGCCTGGTCGGCACGCTGGCGCTGGTTGGCACGCCATTCTTTGCCGGTTTTTATTCGAAGGACACCATCATCGAAGCCGCGGCCGAACATGCGCATCAAGCGCACGACTGGATCGCGACGTACGGTTACTGGGCAGTGTTGCTGGGTGCATTCGTCACTGCGTTCTACAGCTTCCGGCTCCTTTACCTGACGTTCTTTGGCACGCCGCGCTGGGATCACAAACTTCCAGACGATGCTGCGCCCGCGGAAGCTGATGTGCATGCGATCGAAGACGACGACCACGGTGATGGCCACGACGACCACGCGCATACCCCGCACGAGTCGCCGTGGGTTGTCACGGTGCCGTTGATCCTGCTGGCGATTCCATCGGCCGTGATCGGATTTTTCACCGCGGGTCCGATGCTGTTCGGCACCAACTGGAGCGGACAGGTCAAGCAATTGCCGTTCTTCCTCGGTGCGATTGATGTGCCGCCGGCCCATGACGTGCTGTCGAAACTGGCCGAAGAGTTCCATGGCCCGGTGGCATTCGCGCTGCAGGGATTCCTTGCACCGACGTTCTGGCTGGCATTCGCAGGCTTTGCACTCGCGACGATCATGTACTGGTGGAAGCCGGAGCTGCACGTCCGCGCGCGCGTGATGTTTGCATTGCCGGTGCGCATCCTTCAGGACAAATATGGCATGGATGCACTGTGGATCACCGGCTTCGCGGGTGGTGGAATCAAGCTCGGCCAAGCGTCGCGAAAGGTGGATGAAAAAGTGATCGACGGCTTTTTCGTCAACGGTAGTGCGCGTTTCATCGATGTCGCCGCCGGCGTGCTGCGCAAGACGCAATCCGGCTATCTCTATCACTATGCGTTCGCGATGATCCTTGGCTTGATTGCAATGCTCGCCGTGTTGATCAGGTACTGGCAATGACTTCTCTTGGTTCGTTCCCGCTGCTGAGCCTGTTGATCTGGGTGCCGATGCTTGGCGGGGCGCTGTGCATGCTGCTGGGCAACGCGCGCCCACAGGCGGCACGCTGGGCCGCGCTGGCTACGGCATTGATTGCACTGGCATTGAGCATCCCGTTGCTGGCCGGCTTCGACATGGCCAGCGCCGGCATGCAGTTCGTCGAGCAGCAGACGTGGATCGCCAGTTACGACATCCGTTACCACCTCGGCGTCGACGGCATTTCGGTACCGTTGATCGCATTAACGACGTTGACCACGGTGCTGGTGCTGATTGGTGCGTGGAGCGTGATCGAGAAACGCGCGAGCCAGTATGTTGCGGCGTTCCTGATTCTCGAAGGCCTGATGATCGGCATTTTCGCCGCCCTCGACGCGATGTTGTTCTACGTGTTTTTCGAGGCGATGCTGATCCCGATGTTCATCATCATCGGCGTCTGGGGTGGCCCGCGTCGTGTTTACGCGTCGATCAAGTTTTTCCTGTACACCTTCCTCGGTTCGGTGTTCATGCTGGTCGGCCTGATCTACCTGTACCTGAAGGGTGGCAGCTGGCAGCTGGCGGACATGTATTCGTTGCCGCTGTCGATGTCGGAACAGACGTGGCTGTTCTTCGCCTTCCTGATCTCGTTCGCGGTCAAGGTGCCGATGTTCCCGGTGCACACATGGTTGCCTGATGCGCACGTCGAAGCGCCCACCGGCGGCTCGGTGATACTGGCGGCGATCATGCTGAAGATCGGTGGGTATGGCTTCCTGCGCTTCAGCCTTCCGATCCTCCCCGATGCCGGGCACCAATGGGCATGGCTGGTGATCGCGCTGTCGCTTATCGCGATCATTTATGTCGCTTTGGTGGCGATGGTGCAGGACGACATGAAGAGGTTGATCGCCTATTCGTCGGTTGCGCACATGGGCTTCGTGACACTCGGCACCTTCATTGCATCTGGCCTGGTACGGGACTTCGGCAACGTCGATGCTGCACGCCTTGGGTTGTCGGGTGCGATGGTGCAGATGATCTCGCACGGTTTCATTTCCGGCGCGATGTTTTCCTGCGTCGGCGTGCTTTACGACCGCATGCATACACGCAACATCAGCGACTACGGCGGCGTCGTCAACGTGATGCCCTGGTTCGCTGCGTTCTGGGTGTTGTTCGCGATGGCCAACTCGGGTTTGCCCGGCACCAGCGGTTTCGTCGGCGAATTCATGGTCATCCTGGCAAGCTTCCAGAAGCAGCCGTTGCTGGCTTTCGCGGCAGCGACCACGCTGATCACAGGCGCGACCTACACGCTGTGGCTCACCAAACGCGTCATCTGGGGCGACGTGGCCAATCCCCAGGTCGCCGCACTCCAGGACATCAACATGCGCGAATGGATCGTGCTCGGCGTGTTCGCGACCGGTGTGCTGTTCATCGGTTTGTGGCCCAAGCCGTTGACCGACCTGATGGAGCCCTC
>JBBSUF010000087.1:0-9478 GCA_038235185.1 Lysobacterales bacterium | reverse complement strand
TGCTTTTGCCGCAGCAATACCGGCGTGGCAGGCGATGCCATGGTCGACAGTGACCAGCAGTTCGGGTTGCAATGCGGCCAGGTCATCGACCAGCCCCGTTGATAATCCGTATCCATGCACCATGCGGTTGGGCACGGCATAGGACACTTGTCGCGCCCCCAGCATGCGCAATCCACGCACACCGACCGCACAGGCCGTCGCGCCGTCGCAATCAAAATCACCGACGACCACGATGCGCCTGCCATCAGCAATGGCAGTCATCAGCAATGCCGTCGCTTCACTGATTCCGCTGAGTGAATCTGGCGGTAACAGGTGTGCAAGCCGCGGCTGGGCTTGGTCGATAGTGCAGGCGCCGCGCATGGCATGTACGCGCTGCAACAGCAATGGAACGTGTGCAGGCCACTCACCGATGACGGGAGAAGCACGACGCCGAATGGTCTTGGCTCCGCTCAATTAGGCTCCGAAGCCCGTATCAGTGTAGTTGGATTGCGAAATCCTTCAAGCGGTTTGCGAAAGAAACGCCAGTTGTGGTGGCGGCCCGATCGATATCCGCTGCCGTCTGAAAAATCGAGTTGAACATGCTGCACGACGCGGTGACGCAGTGCGACAGTCGCCGGCAGCAGCCAGTCCTGCATGAGCATTTCCAGATCGCGCATGGCCCGCAGATCGACCAGCGTGTCGCACTGCGACGCAGACCATGCCGCTGGCAGCACTGTCACTTTTGTCGAAGACGTCATCGCCAGGGCACGCAGCAGGCTGTCGCTGGTTTCCACGGCATTGATCTTGGCATTGACATGGTCGGGCAACACGCCGCCACCCCAGAACCACAACGAATTCACCGGCGGCTTTCCGGCCGCCATGCGGCGCGCATTCCACGGATGATTGTGCAGGACCACCTGCGCTTCGCTGAGAAGCGTACTCCAGCTCCTCGTGTCATCCTGGCGGGGCAGGTATTCGAACAGGTCGGCCCCCAGCGCATCGGCAGGTTCTGCAAATTCTGGCAGCTTGGCCTCTTGCGGAACGCGCACGTACCAACGCGATGGCTCGGGCGCATCGATCACGAAGCCAGCATCGGCAAAGAGTGCTTGCAATGCGGGCAACAGTGCATCGACATCCTCCTTCGTCAGGTGCAATGCTTCTCCACACGCAAAAAGACGCGCACCATTGATATCGGGGCGAATCCATGCGGGGTCCGCACGTAACCACGCTGATTGGGCAGCATCACCGACATCGGACTGGCGCGTGAGTGCCGCGACCGGCCAGCTCTGCGGTTGCAGATCGAAGTAGCGAAGCAACTGCGAACGCTCGCCGGAGTCTGTCGCTGGAATCACGTCGGAGCGCCCCAGCATTACCGCCAATGGCGGCGACAACCTGCCCGCAAGCTGGGCCTGCGGCGGTAGCAGCAATGTGACGCTTGCCATGAGCAGTTGAGCTCAGGACTCGTAGCGGACGCCGATGATCTCGTACTCGCGTTGGCCTGCAGGCGCATCGATCGTGATCGCATCGCCCTCGTGCTTGCCGATCAGTGCGCGGGCGATTGGCGATGAAATCGCGATCAGTCCCTGCTTGATGTCGGCCTCCAGATCACCAACGACCTGGTACGTGGTCTGTTCGTCGGTTTGCATGTCGACCAGGTCGACGGTGGCTCCAAACACGACTTTAGATCCGACATTCAGCGTCGCAACGTCGATCAGTTGCGCATTCGACAGTTCGGATTCCAGCTGCTTGATGCGACCCTCGATGAAACTCTGCTGGTCGCGCGCGGCATGGTATTCCGCGTTTTCCTTCAGGTCGCCATGTGCACGCGCCTCTGCAATCGCCGCGATCACGGTCGGGCGCTTCACGGATTTCAACTCGTCGAGTTCCGCTCGCAGGCGCTGCGCACCCTTGACAGTCAGTGGTGCTCTCATTTTTTTGCCAGCTCCTTGTGCAGTTCCTGCAGTGACCAGACCGGGCCGCTGTCACGATAGTCGAGCGAATGCAGCAGCGCCTTGGCCCCGGCAATCGTGGTCGAGTACGTGAGGCGTTGTTGCAATGCCTCACGACGGATCGAGAACGAATCGGCGATTGCCTGTCGGCCTTCGGTGGTATTGACGATATAGGCAATCTCACCATTCTTGATCAGGTCGACGACATGTGGCCTGCCCTCGATCACCTTGTTGATCTGCTCGCACGCCAGCCCCTGTCCGCGCAGGAAATCAGCAGTACCTCGCGTCGCCACCAGCGTATAGCCACGGCGGACCAGGTCATGCGCCACCGGAATCACGCGCACCTTGTCCGGATCGCGCACCGAGATGAAGGCTTTGCCCATGCCGGGTGCCTTGATGCTGGCGGCTTCCTCGGCGCGTGCGAACGCCGCACCGAAACTGCGACCAACGCCCATGACTTCACCGGTGGAGCGCATCTCCGGGCCAAGGATCGGATCGACTCCCTGAAACTTCGCGAACGGGAAGATCGCTTCCTTGACCGAAAAGTAGTCGGGGATGATTTCCTGAGTCATGCCCTGCTCGGCCAACGTCATGCCGGCCATGCAGCGCGCGGCGATTTTTGCCAGCGGACGGCCTGTGGCCTTCGAGACGAACGGCACCGTGCGTGAAGCGCGCGGGTTCACTTCCAGCAGGAAGATCTTGTCGTCGCCGTTGTCGTCGGGCTGTACTGCGAATTGCGTGTTCATCAGGCCTATGACATTCAACGCCTTGGCCAATGCGATCACCTGCACGCGCAACTCGGCTTGCGTCTTTGGCGACAGCGAATACGGTGGCAGCGAGCACGACGAATCGCCCGAATGAACCCCGGCTTCCTCGATGTGCTCCATGACGCCGCCGATCAGCACGTTGCCGGCCTTGTCGGCAATGAGGTCGATATCGACTTCGACCGCATTGTCGAGGAACCGATCAAGCAAGACTGGCGAATCGTTCGATACTTTCACGGCATCACGCATGTAACGCGACAGGTCGGCATCGGAATGCACGACTTCCATCGCACGACCACCAAGGACGTAACTTGGTCGCACCACCAGGGGATAGCCGATCTGGCGAGCCAGCGCGACGGCCTCATCGGCACTGCGTGCGGTGCGGTTTGCGGGCTGTGCAAGGCCCAGCGCCTGCACCAGCTGCTGGAAACGCTCGCGATCCTCGGCAAGGTCGATCGATTCGGGCGAGGTACCAATGATCGGCACGCCGTTGGCTTCCAGCGCGAGCGCGAGTTTCAGTGGCGTTTGCCCGCCGTATTGGACGATGACGCCCTTGGGCTGCTCGATCTCGACAATTTCAAGCACGTCTTCCAGCGTCAGCGGCTCGAAGTACAGACGGTCGGAGGTGTCGTAGTCGGTCGACACGGTTTCCGGGTTGCAGTTGACCATGATGGTCTCGAAGCCATCCTCGCGCAGCGCGAGCGCGGCGTGCACGCAACAGTAGTCGAACTCGATGCCCTGCCCGATGCGGTTCGGACCGCCACCCAGCACCATGATCTTGTCTCGACTGGTCGGTTGCGCTTCGCATTCGTCCTCGTAGGTCGAATACAGGTACGCGGTCGTCGTTGCGAATTCCGCGGCACAGGAATCCACGCGCTTGTACACCGGCCGCACGCCGAATGCCTTGCGCAGTGCGCGCAGCGCGGATTCGCTGGTGCCTGTCAGTTGCGCCAGCCGTGCATCGGAAAAGCCCTTGCGCTTCAGATGACGCAGGCGACGCGCATCCAGCGCATCAAGACCGGCGGCTGCGACTTCGGTTTCAATCGTGACCAGTTCTTCGATCTGGTCCAGGAACCACGGATCGACAAATGAAAGTGCATGCACCGCCTCGACGCTCATACCGGCGCGAAAGGCGTCGCCGAGGAAGAACACGCGCTCCGGGCCCGCTTCCTTGACCTCACGGCGCAATGTCGCAAGGTCATTTTCGTCGGTCAGGTCGAGGTCGGTCGGGTCAAGGCCGACCTTGCCGATTTCCAGGCTGCGCAGTGCTTTCTGCAGCGACTCCTGGAACGTGCGCCCGATCGCCATGACTTCGCCTACCGACTTCATCTGCGTGGTCAGTCGCGCGTCGGCTGCCGGGAACTTCTCGAAGGCGAAGCGCGGAATCTTGGTGACGACGTAATCGATGCTCGGTTCGAACGATGCCGGCGTCAGTCCACCTGTGATTTCATTCTTCAACTCATCCAGCGTGTAACCGACGGCGAGTTTCGCGGCTACCTTGGCAATCGGGAAACCGGTCGCCTTTGATGCCAGTGCCGACGAACGCGACACCCGTGGGTTCATCTCTATCACCACCACGCGCCCTGTCTGCGCATTGATGCCGAACTGCACGTTGCTGCCACCCGTGTCTACGCCGATCTTGCGCAGGACCGCGATCGAGGCGTCGCGCAGTCGCTGGTATTCCTTGTCTGTGAGGGTCTGCGCCGGGGCAACGGTGATCGAGTCGCCGGTGTGCACGCCCATCGGATCGAGGTTTTCGATCGAGCAGACGATGATGCAGTTGTCCGCGGTGTCGCGGACCACTTCCATCTCGAATTCCTTCCAGCCCAGCACGGATTCCTCGACCAGAACTTCGCCGGTGGGCGACAACTCCAGGCCGCGCCCGACGATTTCGATCAATTCCTCTCGGTTGTAAGCAATGCCGCCACCACTGCCGCCCAGGGTGAAGCTGGGACGGATGATCGTGGGGTAGCCAACGGCGGCCTGGATCTGCAGCGCCTGCTCGAGCGAGCGCGCGACTGCCGCCTTGGGGCAGTCCAGTCCGATCTCGGCCATCGCCACGCGGAAGAGTTCGCGATCCTCGGCCATGCGGATGGCGTCACGCGACGCACCGATCAACTCCACGCCGTACTGCTCCAACACACCGTGGTCGGCAAGCTCTAGCGCGCAATTCAGGGCAGTCTGTCCGCCCATCGTCGGCAGCAGCGCGTCGGGTTTTTCCTTGGCGATGATCTTCTCGACCGTCTTCCAGTTGATCGGCTCGATGTAGACCGCGTCGGCCATGTCCGGATCGGTCATGATCGTCGCGGGATTGCTGTTGACCAGCACCACGCGATAGCCCTCCTCGCGCAAAGCCTTGCAGGCCTGCGCGCCGGAGTAATCGAATTCACACGCCTGGCCGATGACAATCGGACCTGCGCCGATGATCAGGACGGTCTTGATGTCGGTACGCTTTGGCATGTCAGCGCGCCTCCGATGCTGCAGTACTCATGCTTTCGATGAATCGGTCGAACAGGTAACTCACGTCGCGCGGACCCGGACTGGCTTCGGGGTGGCCCTGGAACGAGAACGCGGGTGCGTCGGTCAATGCAATGCCCTGGTTGCTGCCATCAAACAGCGAGCGATGCGTGATGCGCACGTTGGCTGGCAACGTGGCTTCATCGACCGCGAAGCCGTGGTTCTGCGAAGTAATCAGCACGCGCCCACTGTCCAGGTCGATCACGGGATGATTGGCACCGTGATGACCGAACTTCATCTTCAATGTCTTCGCGCCGACCGCGAGACCGAGTAACTGGTGGCCGAGGCAGATGCCGTAAGTCGGGATTTTCCTCGCGATGAATTCCTGGATCGCGGCGATGGCGTAGTCGCAGGGTTCCGGATCGCCGGGCCCGTTTGAGAGGAAGATGCCATCGGGCTGCATCGCCAGCGCGTCAGCGGCCGAGGTTTGAGCAGGAACGACGGTGACTTCGCAGCCGCGCTCGGCCAGCATGCGCAGGATGTTGATCTTGGTACCAAAGTCATAGGCAACGACACGATATTTCGACGTCGCCTGCGCAAAGGTGTTGCTGTCCAGGTCGAGCTGGCCTTCGCGCCACGGGTACGCTGCGCGAGTACTGACGTCTTTCGCCAGGTCCATGCCTTTGAGGCCGGGAAATTTGCGGGCAGCTTCGATGGCAACGTCGACATCGATCTTATCTCCCGCCATCAATGCGCCACTCTGCGCGCCACGATCGCGCAGCAGGCGCGTCAACTTGCGCGTATCGATTCCACTGATCGCCACCACGCCGCGCTGCTGCAGCCACTGTGGAAGGCCGATCTGGTTGCGCCAGCTGGAAGGCCGGCGCGGCACGTCGCGCACGATCAGGCCGGCAGCCCATGCACGAGGGGATTCGTTGTCGGCATCGTTGCAGCCCGTGTTGCCGATGTGCGGATAGGTGAGCGTCACGATCTGCCGCGCATACGAGGGATCGGTGAGGATCTCCTGGTAACCGGTCATCGCGGTGTTGAACACCACCTCGCCGACGCTCAGGCCAGGCGCCCCGACGGAATCGCCCTCGAACACGGTGCCGTCTTCGAGAGCAAGGATTGCGGGTTGGGTCACGGTCGTCGCCTTGGCTTGGGTGATCCCTCCCGGCAGCACACCGCATGCACGCGGGTTGCAGCGAAGCGCGGACGCGGTGGGGACCGGGTCCGTGCTGGCGGGAAGGTGCCAGATAGGGGAATCAGGGCGAGCGGGAATTCTACCGGCGACGAGCCCCAGATGCCAGCGGGATGCCAGCCAGCGGGATGCACAACAGCAGGCTGTCAGCCGATGAGATCGGCCAATCGATAGGCACCGGGCGGGCGACCGAGCAGTCGCACTGCCGCATGCAGCGCACCGCGGGCGAAAATATCGCGGTTGCCGGCACGGTGGATCAACTCGATGCGTTCGCCTGCCGTCGTGAACTGGACCGTGTGCTCGCCGATCACGTCTCCAGCACGCAACGACGCGTAGCGCGGCGTGGCTCCGACCTGTTCGACGGCAAGGCCCAGCGACAGCGCCGTGCCGGACGGGGCATCCAGCTTGTTTTTGTGATGCGACTCGACGATGTCGCAATCCCAACCCGGCAGCGCGCGCGCTGCGCTTTCAGCCAGGGCGGTCAGCACAGCCACACCGAGGCTGAAATTGGACGACCACAGCGTCGCGATGCGGGTCGATGCGGCAGTGAGCGCGGATTTCTGCGTGTCGTCCAAGCCCGTGGTGCCGCAGACCAGTGGCACGCGGCGATCCACACACAGCGCCAGGATGTTTGCGAATGCCATCGGCATGCTGAAATCGATGGCAACGTCGAACGCTGGCACGTTTTCCAGCTCGCTGGCGCTGAATTGCGGGATGCCGTCGACTACGCGCTGGTCGACAGACTGCGAGACCGCCGCGACGACCAGTATCGATGGGTCATCGGCAGCAAGCCGCAACAACGCCTGGCCCATGCGGCCGGAGGCGCCATGGATCAATGCCGTCACTGGCTGTCTGTCGGTAGGGAAGCCGCCTGTATTCATGCGAGCAGGCTAACGGGTAAATGCCGCCCTCAACAAGTCGAGCAATGTCGCGGCGGCTCTTGACCCAGCACGGCGCCGACAATCGCTAGGACACCATGCGATCCCAGAATCCCTTGACGCCGTCGATGAAGGTGCTTGATCGTGGAGAGTGTTTGCGCGCGCTGTCGGCACCGATGAAGGTCGCCTCGAACTGCTCCAGCAAGGTGCGTTGTTCGGCGGTCAGGTTGACCGGGGTTTCGACCACCACCTTGCAATAGAGATCGCCGGGCTTGCGACTACGCACTGACTTGACGCCCTTGTCGCGCAGGCGGAACACCTTTCCGGTCTGGGTTTCGGCGGGAATCCGGATTTCCGTTTCCCCTGCCAGCGTCGGCACCCGCGCGGTGTCGCCAAGCGCGGCTTGCGAGATGCGGATCGGGACATCGCAGTGCAGGTCATCGCCATCGCGTTCGAAAATGTCATGGGCACGCACCCGGACCTCGACATACAGGTCGCCCGGTGGCGTTCCTGCCGGGCCTGCTTCGCCTTCGCCGGCCAGCCGGATGCGGTCGCCGTTGTCGACACCCGATGGAATCTTCACCGAGAGGATCTTTTCCTCTTCAACGCGCCCCGCGCCGTGGCACGCCCTGCATGGATTGGCGATGGTCTGGCCGCGACCACCGCAATGCGGACAAGGCTGCTGCATGGTGAAAATACCGCGTTGCATCCGCACCTGCCCACGCCCGTGACAGGTGGCACAGGTATCAACCTTGCCATCCTCCGAACCGGTCGATGAGCATGGCGCGCATGGCGCGAGGGTCGGGATCTCGATGCGTTTTTCGACACCCGCGACGGCGTCCTCCAGGTCGAGCTCCATCACATAGCCGATATCGGCGCCTCGCCGCGCGCCGCGTCCCGGAGCACCGCCGCCACCGAAAATATTGCCGAAGATGTCTCCGAAGATGTCGCCCACGTCGCCGAAGCCTGCTCCCGGGCCAGCATTGCCGCCCATGCCATGCTCGAACGCAGCGTGTCCGTGCTGGTCGTACATGCGTCTTTTGGAAGCGTCGGACAGGACTTCGTAGGCTTCCTTGCATTCCTTGAACGCTGCCAGCGCCACCGCATCGTCCGGATTGCGATCTGGATGGTGCTTCATGGCACTACGGCGGTAGGCCTTCTTCAATTCGTCATCAGACGCATTGCGAGCGACACCCAGGGTTTCGTAGTAATCCCGCTTGCTCATGCTTGGCTTCTCATTTTTCCAGTGCCTGCATCATTGTGTTGCTCCCCTACAGCAACGGGCGCCCTTGAAGGACGCCCGTCTTGCCTCATCGCTTCAACAATCCATTACAACGTCAGGCTTGCTTGCCGTCGTCATTGACCTCGGTGAACTCCGCATCGACGACATCCTCGTTGCGTGGCGCACCCTGTCCGTCTGCTGATTCCGGTCCCGGCTGCTGTGCGGCGGATGCCGCCGCGAACAGCGCCTGGCTCGCCTCTTCCAGGCCCTTCGACTTGGCCTCGATCTGGCCCTTGTCGTCGCCCTTCATCGCGGTTTCGAGTTCGGCGATCGCGCCTTCCGCGCGTCCAATCAATTCGCCTCCGACCTTGTCGCCGCTGTCCTTGATTGCACTGCGGGTGGTATGGATCAGTGCATCGGCGTGGTTGCGGGCCTGGACAAGCTCGTGGAACTTCTTGTCCTCCTCGCGGTGCGATTCGGCGTCCTGCACCATGCGCTGGATCTCGTCATCCGACAGGCCCGAGCCGGCCTTGATCTCGACCTTCTGTTCCTTGCCGGTCTTCTTGTCCTTGGCGCTGACATGCAGGATGCCGTTGGCGTCGATGTCGAAGGCGACCTCGACCTGCGGCATGCCACGCGGTGCAGCCTCGATACCGGTCAGGTCGAACTTCGCCAGCGACTTGTTGTAACGGGCCTGCTCGCGCTCGCCCTGCAGCACATGCACGGTGACCGCGCTCTGGTTGTCGTCGGCGGTGGAGAACGTCTGTGCGGCCTTGGTCGGGACCGTTGTGTTCTTCTCGATGATCTTGGTGAACACGCCACCCAGGGTCTCGATGCCGAGCGACAACGGGGTCACGTCGAGCAGCAGCACGTCCTTGACGTCGCCCTGCAGCACGCCACCCTGGATCGCAGCGCCGACGGCAACGGCTTCATCCGGATTGACGTCCTTGCGCGGCTCCTTGCCGAAGAATTCCGCGACGGCCTGCTGCACTTTCGGCATGCGGGTCTGCCCGCCGACGAGGATGACT
>JBBSUF010000086.1:0-9556 GCA_038235185.1 Lysobacterales bacterium | reverse complement strand
GCCGGACCTTTGCCGTCTCCGCGCCGCGCAGCACGTCGATGACGTGCCCCGCGCCGAAGCGCTGCCCACTGCGATACACGCACGACAATACTTTCTGTGCGGCGACGGTGCCATCCCAGTTTTGCGGTGGTTGCAGGCAGTTGTCGCAATGGCCGCAGGCACCCGGATGCGGTTCACCGAAATAGGCCAGCAACGTCTGTCGGCGGCACCCGGTCGATTCGCAATACCCGATCAGGGCATCGAGTTTTCCGCGTTCCAGGCGTTTGCGGTCCTCGCTGGAATCGGATTGCTCGATCATCCGCTGCAGCAACACGGCGTCACCCAGCCCGTATGCGAGCCAAGCGTCTGCAGGCTCGCCATCGCGACCGGCACGCCCGGTTTCCTGGTAATAGCCTTCCAGCGATTTGGGCAGGTCCATGTGCGCGACAAAGCGCACGTCAGGCTTGTCGATGCCCATGCCGAAGGCAATCGTCGCGACCATCACGATGCCATCCTCGCGCAGGAACCGACGCTGGTTGGTGGCACGCACCGAGGCATCGAGGCCGGCGTGATACGGCAGCGCGGTGATGCCGCGATCAACAAGCGCGGCGGCCGTGGCTTCGACCTTGCGTCGCGACAGGCAATACACGATGCCCGATGCGCCGGGGTGTCCGTCGATGAATTCCTGCAGCTGGCGACGTCCATCATGTTTATTGGTGACGGTGTAACGGATGTTGGCGCGGTCGAATGAACTGACGAACTGCTCGGCTTGTTCCAGCGCCAGCCGCTCGACGATCTCACCCCGCGTCGCCGCATCCGCGGTGGCCGTGAGCGCGATCCGCGGGACCTGTGGCCAGCGCTCGTGCAGGATCGTCAGCTCGCGATATTCGCGACGGAAATCATGCCCCCATTGCGACACGCAATGCGCCTCGTCGATCGCAAAGAGCGCAATCCGGGCCCTGTCGAGCAGGCTCAGGAAGCGGGGCGTCAGCAGGCGTTCCGGCGCGACGTAAAGAAGGTCAAGCTCGCCATCAAGCAGTTGTCGCTCGATCATCGCCGCGTCATTCGCGTCCTGGGTTGAATTCAGGAATGCCGCGCGCACGTCGAGCTGGCGCATCGCTTCGACCTGGTCCTGCATCAGTGCGATCAGTGGGGAAACCACGATGCCCGTGCCGTCGCGCAACACCGCCGGTAACTGGTAGCACAGGGATTTTCCACCGCCGGTCGGCATCAGCACCAGCGCATCGCCACCATCGACCACGTGCGCCACGATCTGCGCCTGCTCGCCGCGGAAGCTGTCATAACCGAAGGTGTGGCGAAGTTGGGCCAGGGCGACGTCGGACATTCGCACAGGGTAGCAGTGCCGGCGCAAGGCATTCAGGAAAATTCCATGTGAAACATGGAATGACTGACCGCACTTGGGCGGACAAACTGCACTGCGACGGTCATCGGAGTGCCATGGGCCGGTGTCGTGGAATTCCCCGGCTCTTGGCCCACAATAAACATTGCGACACACCGGGAATTGCATTGTACGCCATCGAAGTGATCGATGACTGTTGAACCATCGAGCCAAATGACACCAGGCCAGGCGCGTCATGCCATCGAGCATGTGCTGACGCGCGATCGAGGGCGCCTGCTCGGCTTGTGGTCGCGCTGGAAGGCGAAGCCAGTTGACCCGATTGCACGGGACGCGTTCTTGCGGGCCTTGCAATCGTCAACCGATGCACGCGATGCGCGCGCGCAGATGCTGCCGCAAGCCACGGTTGATCCGAACTTGCCGATCGCCGCATCAGCCGATCGCATCATCGGGTTGATCCGTGCCCACCAGGTCGTGGTGATCGCTGGCGAAACAGGGTCCGGCAAGACCACCCAACTGCCCAAGCTGTGCATGGCCGCCGGACGCGGCGCTGCCGGGACCATCGGCTGCACGCAGCCCCGCCGCATCGCCGCCCGTGCAGTCGCACGTCGCGTGGCCGAGGAAATGCAGGTGGAAGTTGGCGGTCTGGTTGGATTCCAGGTGCGCTTCAACGACAACGTGGGCGAGCAGACTGCGATCAAGTTCATGACGGATGGCATCCTGCTGGCGGAAATCCAGTCGGACCGATGGCTGTCCCGCTACGACACGCTGATCATCGACGAAGCGCACGAGCGCAGTCTCAACATTGATTTCCTGCTGGGATACCTGAAACAGCTGCTGCCACGACGTCCTGACCTGAAAGTCATCGTGACCTCGGCAACCATCGATACCGCGCGTTTTTCCGAGCATTTCGACGATGCGCCGGTGGTGGAGGTCGAAGGCCGCGGCTATCCAGTGGAAGTGCGTTATCGGCCGCTGGAAGGGATCGGCGAGCAGGAAGGCGAACGTTCCATGCTCGACGGCGTCATCGCCGCCTGTGACGAGATTGCGCATGAACGACCGGGCTCCCACGGAACACCGGGCGACACACTAGTCTTCCTGCCTGGCGAGCGCGAAATACGCGATGTGCACCAGGCGCTTGAACGCCGCAAGTATCGCCACACCGAAGTGCTTCCCCTGTACGCAAGGCTGTCCCCGCGCGACCAGGACCGCGTCTTCCATCCCGGCAGCCAGCGGCGCATCGTGCTGGCGACGAATGTTGCCGAAACCTCGATCACGGTGCCGCGCATCCACAACGTGATTGATCCCGGCGTGGCCCGCATCAAGCGCTACAGCCCGCGACAGAAACTCGATCGGTTGCATGTCGAGGCGATCTCACAAGCCAGCGCCGACCAGCGCAAGGGTCGTTGTGGCCGTGTCGCACCGGGCACGTGTTACCGCCTGTATTCCGAAGCTGATTTCGAATCACGGGCTCCTTATACCGACCCGGAAATTCGCCGGGCGGCGCTGGCGGGAGTGATCCTGCGCATGTTGTCGCTTGGACTGGGACGTATCGAGGATTTCCCGTTTCTGGAAGCGCCAGATCCACGGGCCGTCGCCGATGGCTGGCAGACGTTGGTGGAGCTGGGTGCGGTCGATGGGGCTCCGGGCCGCGATGCACGCACGTTGACTGCCACGGGCAAGTTGATGGCGCGCATGCCGGTTGACGTCAAGCTCGCCCGCATGCTGGCCGCGGCAAATGCCCAGGGTTGCCTGCGCGAAATGCTGGCGATTGCGAGCTTCCTTGGCATCCAGGATCCACGCGAGCGACCCTCGGATCAACGTGCCGCCGCCGATGCCGCGCATGCGCAATTCAGCGATCCAAAGTCCGAGTTCGTCGGCATCCTCAAGTTATGGGATGCGTTCCGGATCGCACATGAGGAGCTGACGCAATCGCAGCTGCGCCGTTGGGCCGAAACGCATTTCCTGGGATTCCTGCGGCTTCGTGAATGGCGCGAACTGCATCGCCAGTTGAAGCTGCTATGCGACGAGTTGGGATGGCAGCAGGACGCGGACGGAAAACCCTTCGACCAGCGCGCCTACGCGAACCTGCATCGCGCGCTGATCGCCGGGTTGCCCACGCAGGTTGGTCACCGCGGCCAGCAGGCGGATCGCAAGGCAAGCGGCCTTTACGAGGGTCCACGCGGACGCAGGTTCCAGTTGTTTCCGGGCTCTGCACTGGCAAAGGCATCCTCCTCGAAAGCAGCTCCTCCCTGGATACTGTCGGCAACGCTGCTGGACACCGAGCGCGTGTGGGCGCTGACCAATGCGGCGATCGAGCCTGATTGGGCGATCACCGCGTTGCCGCACCTGCTGGCGCGCCGTCATCACGACCCGCACTGGTCGCGATCGCAGGGTCGCGTGGTCGGCAGCGAACAGATCAGCCTGTTTGGCCTGGTACTCGCGCCGAAACGGCCGATCCATTACGGCGCGTTGTACCCACAGGAAGCGCGCGAAATCTTCGTGCGCGATGCACTGCTCACTGGCGAGATCAATACACGCAGCGTGTTCCTTGCACGTAACCTGGCTGTGCTCGAAACGGCACGGCAGGAGGAAGCGAAACAGCGACGCGCCGGCCTGGTCGTCGATGAGGATTGGCAGGCGCGCTGGTACCTGGACCGGTTGCCGCCCGATGTGCACAACACGCACGCGCTGGATGCGTGGTATGCGAGGTTGTCGAAGGACCAGAAGCCGACGTTGGAATGGTCGCTGGCGGACCTGCTGGTCAGCGATGAAACCGAGGTTGCGCGTTTCCCGCCTTACCTGGCATTGGGTGATGCGCGCCTGGCGGTACGTTATCGGTTCGAGCCCGGTGCGATCGATGACGGCATGACATTGGCCGTCCCGCTGCACCTGCTCAATTCGCTGGATCCGGCGCAGTTGTCGTGGCTTGCGCCGGGTTTCGTCGCGGACAAGGCGGCAGCGCTGATCAAGACGCTACCCAAGCTGTTGCGGCGTAATTTTGTCCCCGCGCCGGATTTTGCCCGCGCCTTCGCCGAAGCATGGCCGCAGCCGGGTCCGGACTCGATGGAAGGCACGCTCGCGCGATTTCTCGGCAAAGCCACAGGAGTTGTCGTCTCCCCGACGACGTTTGCACCTGCTGCAATCGAGCGGCATCTGCGCATCAACCTGCGTTTGTTCGATCAGGATGGAAATAACGTGTTGGCGGAATCGCGCGACCTGGATGAGTTGCGCACACGATTCGGCGCGAGCGCCGCGGCCGCATTCGCAACCCATGCCGCTCAGGGCCTCGCACAAACCGAGCTGACGACGTTTCCGTCATCACCCATTCCACTTTCCGTGCCGGGTGCCGGCGGCGTGCCTGCCTATCCAGCGTTGGACGATGCAGGTGACAGTGTCTCGCTATCGGTCCATGCCGAGCTTGCGCAGGCGCAACTGCGGCATCCGCTCGGCGTGCGCAGGTTGCTCGGGTTTGCCTTGGTCGACAAGCTCAAGCAGGCGCGAAAACAATTGCCAGTCCAGCCTAAAACCGCACTGCTTTATGCCGCGATCGAATCGGTCGCACCGCGGGCTGGCCACGATAGCGACCGCGATCGTCTGCGCGCGGACCTGGTCGACGGCGCGTTCGCCGCGTTGGCGGTGGATGGCCTGGGTGACATACGCGATGCCGATGCTTTTGCGCAACGCCGGGATGACATGGCGCGCACATTGTTTCCTCAGGCGATGGCGCGACTGGCGCAGGCCGAAACCATTCTTGGGCTGGTCGCCGATGTGCGCGCGAAGCTCGATTCCCGGTTGATTGGCTGGGCTAGCGGCAACCTGGATGACATGCGCGCGCAATTGGCTTTACTGACGCCGCCGGGTTTCCTGCGCGACGTGCCCGCGACCGCACTGTCGGAATATCCCCGTTATCTCAAGGCGCTTGCATTACGTGCCGAGCGTGCATTACGCGACCCGGTGCGTGACCAGGCGCGGATGCTGGAGCTGAAAGTGTTTTCCGCTGCATTGGCCACTGCGCGTGCAGCAGGCGTCAGCAGCCGAGCCGATTGGCAGGTATTGCGATGGGAGCTGGAGGAATTGCGGGTGTCGCTGTTCGCCCAGGAGCTTGGCACGCAGCCAGGAATTTCGGTCAAGAAGCTTTCGGCAAGATTGGCGCGGCTGGGAAGCTGACGCATGACGGCTCCCGGCTTTCGCCGGGATGACTCAACTGCAAACTCGCGCTCACGTGCGTGTCGGTCGCAGGTGTCACTTCACCCGCTTGACCTGGGCTCGCGTGTTGTAGTGACTCACGGCCATGTACCAGGTGTTGCCCATCATCGCCGGCTTGATGTTGACTTCCGGATTGGTGAGGCGGATTCCCTGCAGTTCAGCGTCATCGATCTGCTGCCAGACCTGGCCGTTGTCGAGCGTGTAAATCCGGTTTTTAGCGAATCCACGAAATTCACCGCTCATGCGCCCTTTGATCGGTTCCTGCGATCCGAAATCGAAGAAACCGCGATTCTCGTGCTCGACCATCTTCTTGGTGTCTGCCGCGACCTTGGCGCTTTGCGTTTCAATGGTGCGTCCAAGCCAGGTGTTGAGGTGCGCGAGTTCGTCGGCATTCAGTTTGTCCAGGCCAGCAGCTTTGAATTCCGCGGGCGACATCTGCGTCTCGATCGCCGGTGTCGTCTGTCCAAAGGCGGCCGGCGCGCAGGCGAGCAGCGCGGCAAGGGCAAGCATGCGAATCGATAGCGACGGCAGGCGGATCGGCGACATGGTCTGTTCCTCAGGTCTGGGCGCCGGTAGTGTAGACGCTCCCGATCGACTGATGCCCGTGTTGCCCTCCCAGCGCGATACTCCCGATGATGCCCTGGTCGCATTGCTGGCGATGCCGGTCTGCACCGCGATTCCACTGTTGCTGCGCCAGGCAGTGCTTGATGGTGTCATAGCCGGGGATGCCGTCGCATTGCGCGATGCGCCTGCCATCATCGCTGAAACGTTGAAGGCGCTGGCGACACTGGATGCCGATGGCGAAGTCCTGGCCGCAGCGATACTGCATGTTGCGCCGACCTTGCATGCCAGGTTGCAACCGCGCCTGGTGCGCGACTTTCCTGGCGTAGCTGTGTTGCTCGAAGGCCAGCGCGCCGCCGTACAGGTATGGACACTGCATGCCGAACGGCACGACGGCGGCAGCGGTGAGGGCTTGCGCCGGTTGCTGCTGGCGATCGTCCGGGACTTGCGCGTGGTACCGATCCTGCTGGCGCGTCAACTCGCGCGGCTGCGTCATGCCGATCACCTGCCACCTGCACAACGGCAGGCACTGGCACAACTCACCCGCGACATCCACGCCCCATTGGCCAACCGGCTGGGCATCTGGCAGGTGAAGTGGGAGCTGGAGGATCTTGCGTTCCGGTACCTTGAGCCGGCGACCTATCAGCGTATCGCGCGCCTGCTGGACGACAAACGCAGCACCCGCGAACGCTATGTCGATACGGTGAAACAGGCGCTCAGTGCGGCGCTGGCTGCGCAGCATGTGCATGCTGACGTCGCCGGCCGCCCAAAGCATATCTACAGCATCTGGAAAAAGATGCAGAAAAAAAACGTGCCGATCGGCGAGCTGTACGATCTTCGCGCCGTGCGCGTTCTGGTCGATGACGTGCCGGCCTGTTACGCCGCGCTGGGTGTGGTGCATGCGTTGTGGCAGCCGGTGCCGAGCGAATTCGACGACTACATTGCCCGGCCAAAGCGCAATGATTACCGCTCGCTGCATACCGCTGTCATCGGCCCGGAAGGCAAGACGCTGGAGGTGCAGATCCGCACCTTCGAGATGCATGCGAAGGCAGAACTTGGCGTGGCGGCACATTGGCGCTACAAGGAAGGTCGAGGCGTCGGGCACCGTTCGGCTGCGGCCGATGCCTCGCTGGATCGCAAGATCGGATGGATGCGGCGGCTGCTCGACAGCCATGCCGTCGAAGGTCATGCCGAGCGCGACAACGTGGCCCTGCTGGGTGAGATCGACAGCGAGCTGGTCGAGGATCGCGTCTACGTCCTGACTCCCAAGGGTGAAGTCGTGGATCTGCCACAGGGGGCGACACCGCTGGACTTCGCCTATCACGTGCATACCGAGGTCGGCCATCGCTGTCGCGGTGCCAAGGTCGACGGACGCATCGTGACGCTCGACCACGTGCTGCACAGCGGCGATCGCGTGGAGATTATGGTCGCCAAAACCGGTGAACCGCGGCGCGACTGGCTGGTGGCGTCCCGTGGTTTCCTTGCCAGTGCACGCTCGCGGGAAAAGGTGCGCAACTGGTTCAACAAGCTGGATCGCGTGCGCAACGTCCAGGCGGGCCGTGACCTGCTGGACAAGGAGCTGAAACGCGCCGGCGTGCAGCACCTGGATCCGTTGCCTGCATTGCAGAAATTCAATGCCGCCAGTCTCGAGGAGTTGCATGTGCAGGTGGCGCTGGGTGATGCCGGGCCCCAGCAGGTTGCCCGCGTCCTGTTCGAGCACGAGCGGGCACGCAACGCATCCGCCAGCAGTCCTTCGCTGCGTCCCCTGCGTAAGCCGCCGTCCCTGCAGGGACCCCGTACAGACCCTGGATTCACGGTGGTTGGCATCGACAACCTGCTGACGCAGGTCGCGCGTTGCTGCCAACCCCTGCCTGGCGAAGCCATCGCCGGCTATCTCACGCGTGGACGTGGGGTGAGCGTGCATCGGGCCGATTGCGCGACGGTCCGGCGATTGGCGGCGGCGCAACCGCAGCGCGTGCTGCCAGTGGAGTGGGGACGTCATGGCCCACACTCCGAAGCCGCGGTGCTGGTCGATGCGATCGATCGCAAATGGCTGCTCAAGGACATCACCAACCTGATCGCGCAGGAAGAGGCCCATGTGCTGGAAATCAGTAGCGAAACCGCGCGTGGTGGTGGCCGTGTCCAGTTGCGATTGCGCCTGCGGGTTGCCGACCACGCCCATCTCGCGCGGCTGCTCGGCAAGCTCGACGCCTTGGCGGGCGTGGAGCGCGCACGTCGGGCCTGAGCCCACCCTGCGACTGGCGGCACGATCCCACGTTCAAGCGCGCTCTTCTATGCTGCACGCGTGAATCCCGCCCAAATCTCCTTGCATCACCGTCGAATGCTCATCTGGTGCGCGATCGCACTGGTGACCACGCTGGCGTTGATGCTGGTTTTATTTCACCGTCCCTTGGCTGATCGCCTGTGGCCAGAGGCGCGTGCGCAGGTGTTGCGGGACCAGGCAGCGCACCAACTGAAGCGCGGCCATCTCACAGCCGCCGACGGCAGTGGTGCCCGTGAGTTGTACCAAGCGGCATTGGCCATCGATCCCGACCGCAACGAGGCACGTACCGGGCTCATGCGCGTAGCAGAGGCGGCCTTGGTGCAGGCGCGCAATGCGATGGCTGCCGATCGCTACGTCGATGCGCACAAGGCCATGCAACTGGCGCGCGAATTGTCTGCGCCGCGGGCGGCAACGGATCGTGTCGAATTGTTAATGCGACAGCGCGAAGCCGCGCATGTGGGAATAGCGGATTTGTTGGCCCGGGCGGCGGTGGCACGCAAGGCGCATCGGCTCGAAGGCAGTGAGGATGCTGCACTGCCACTGTATCGGCGCGTGCTGTCGTTGGAGCCCGATCGGATCGAAGCACTGGAAGGGCGCGAGGATGCGCTGACTGAACTTCTGCAGCAGGCGCAGCAGGCGTTGCAGCGCGAAGACCTGGTCGAGGCCGCCAGGCTGATTGCAGTCGCGCACGAAGAGGACCCCGGGCATGCGGATCTTCCCGGCGCCCAGGCGCGCATGGCCAAGGCGTTGGGCCTGGCGCATCAGCGGGCGATAGGTGATCTGCGACATGGCGACCTGCCATCGGCGGCGAAGCATGCCCATGTGCTGATGCAGATCGATCCAGGAGATGCTGCCGGGCAGCGTTTGCTGGACCAGGTCGCGAATGCATGGGCCCATCGCGCCGTCCGCATGGCGGCGGATTTCCGTTTTGACGCTGCCGCGACCGCACTGAACCAAGCGCGAGCGGCGTCTCCCCAAACCGCAGCGATAAGAGCGGCAGAACACGCGATCCTTCGGTCGAAACTGGCCAGCCAGCGCATTGCATCTCCGGTTCCCACTGCGCAACGTCTTCGTCGAGTCCGCGTATTGCTGGCGGAAGCCGAGGCTGCTGAAGCGCGGGGTGATCTGATGACACCGCCGGGCGACAGTGCCTTCGACAAGTTACG
>JBBSUF010000085.1:0-9847 GCA_038235185.1 Lysobacterales bacterium | reverse complement strand
GTGGTGCTCACGAATGGAATCGAACCATCGACCTCCTCCTTACCAAGGAGGTGCTCTACCGACTGAGCTACGTGAGCGATGCGTTACAGTGATCGCGGCAGGAAGCAATGGAGCGGAAGGCGGGAATCGAACCCGCGTAATCAGTTTGGAAAACTGATGTTCTACCATTGAACTACTCCCGCACCGGGTCACGCTTTCGAATGCTTTTTGTTGCTTGGTTCCAACTGGTGGAGGGAGGTGGATTCGAACCACCGAAGGCGTAAGCCAGCAGATTTACAGTCTGCCCCCGTTGGCCGCTTGGGTATCCCTCCGGTGCTACGCCTGAAACGTCAAAACAGCCAGTGATTTTGACGCGCCGCGAGCGGCCTGTCAACGCGAGATGAACCCGTGTGACGTAGGGCGGGTTCTAGCCCGCCGTCAGCGGATCGGGGCGTGGCAAGCCGAAAGCCCGTTGGAGTGCCTCAAGCGCGTGCCGACGAGCTGGAGCCCGCTCGGGGTCGTATACCCTGCAGCGCGGTCAGACGTTGAACCGGAAGTGGAGGACGTCTCCTTCCTGAACGCGGTATTCCTTGCCTTCCAAGCGCAACCGGCCCGCGTCGCGCGCGCCTGACTCGCCTTTGTATTTGATGAAGTCGTCGTACCCGATGGTTTCGGCGCGGATGAACCCCTTCTCGAAGTCGGTGTGGATCACCGCCGCAGCTTGGGGCGCCGTGGAACCGCCCTTCACGGTCCAGGCGCGGACCTCCTTCACCCCGGCGGTGAAATAGGTCTGCAGGCCGAGTAACTTATAAGCAGCCCGGATGACACGGTTCAGGCCGGGCTCGTCAAGGCCTAGATCGGTCAGGAAGGCATCCCGGTCGGCGTCCTCGAGCTGGCTGAGCTCCTCCTCGATGGCGGCCGAGACCGGGACGACTTCGGCGCCCTCGCCCTCTGCGCGGGCACGGACGGCGTCCAGGTGCGCATTGTTCTCGAAGCCATCCTCCAGCACGTTGGCCACATACATGACCGGTTTGAGGGTCAACAGGAAGAGATCGCGCACCGCGGCCCTGTCCTCATCCGACAGGTCCAGCGAGCGCGCCGCCTTGCCGGCATTGAGGCCAGTGCTGATGCGTCCAAGGACCTCGGCACGCGCCTTGGCCTCCTTGTCGCCGGTCTTGGCCGAACGCTCGGCCTTGTTCAATGCCTTGTCGACGGAATCAAGATCCGCCAGCGCCAGCTCGGTGTCGATGGTGTCGATGTCGGCCAGCGGATCGACCTTGTTGTTGACGTGGATGACGTCATCGTTATCAAAGCAACGCACCACGTGGGTGATCGCGTCGACCTCGCGGATGTGTGCGAGGAACTTGTTGCCCAGCCCCTCTCCGCTGGCTGCACCGGCCACGAGCCCGGCGATATCGACGAATTCGACTGCAGTCGGGATGCACTTCTGCGGCTTGACGATCGCAGACAGCGCGCTGAGGCGCGGATCGGGCACCCGGACCACGCCAACGTTGGGCTCGATCGTGCAGAACGGAAAGTTCGCCGCTGCGATGCCCGCCTTGGTCAGCGCATTGAAAAGGGTGGACTTGCCGACGTTGGGCAAGCCGACGATGCCGCATTTGATGCCCATGGGGCGTTGGCTCCAGCGTTTGCAGGGGCGCATGGCGACCCGGCGTGAATGGTTTCAGCCTTCCAAAAAACGCGAGGGCGTCAGGGTTGCGGCGTGTGAAGCCGCTTCATCGCTTCATTGAAATCACCAGCCACCGCCAGCGGCAGCACCGCGATCGCCGCGTCGATGGCGCGGGCGATTTCGACGTCGTCACCAGCCGATGCGCGGCCGAGTACCCATGGCGTGACCTTGTCCCGATGCCCGGGATGGCCGATTCCGATGCGCAGGCGATGGAATTGCCCGTGCCCGAGCAGTTGCATGGTGTCGCGAATTCCGTTCTGACCACCATGGCCACCGTCGAACTTCAATCGCGCGACGCCCGGCGCAAGGTCCAGATCGTCGTGCGCGAGCAGCGTTTCCTGCGGCTCGATCTTCCAGTAACGCAACGCAGCGGTGACCGACTTGCCGCTGAGATTCATGAAGGTGGACGGCTTCAGCAGCCATAGCGCATGCCCGGCAATGTCGATCTTCGCGATCTCACCGAACAGTTTGGAATCCAGCCCAAAGCGTGCGCCTGCTTTTTCGGCAAGCGCGTCCGCAAAACGGAACCCGGCGTTGTGCCGGGTCCGTGCATGTTCGGGGCCGGGATTGCCCAGCCCGACGATGAGGCGCAAACCGGCCATCAGCATGCCGCACCAGCGCGCCCGGATGGGCACGCCGGAATGCGGGATTACTTCTCGTCGCCTTCGTCCGACTCGTCTTCTTCCTTGTCGGCAGCCGATGCAGCGGATGCCGCCTCTGCTGCGGCAGCCTCGGTGGCATCCTGCTCGGCTTCCACGCGTGCGTGACGGGCGACGACCACGGCAACGTCATGGTCGGCACCGAGCTTGAGCTCGGGGACTTCGACGCCGGCAGGCAGCTTGACCTGCGACAAGTGGATCGTGTCGCCGACTTCGAGCGCGCCCAGGTCGAGCTCGAGGAACTCGGGCAGGTCCTTGGGCAGGCAGCTGATGTGGACTTCGTTGAGCTCGTGGGTGACGACCACGTCCGACGCCTTGCCGGCAGGCGAATTCTCGACATTGATGAAGTGCAGCGGAACCGCGACGCGGATGGCTTCGTTCTCGCTGACGCGCTGGAAATCCAGGTGCATGATCTGCTGGCGGTACGGGTGGCGCTGCATGTCACGCAGCAGCACTTTTTCGACGGCGCCGTCGACATCGAGCGACAGGATCGACGAGTAGAACCACTCGTTCTGGCTGGCAACCCAGGTCTTCTCGTGCTGCAGCTGGATGCTCTTGGGTTCGGCGTGGCCGCCGTAGATGATGGCCGGGATCTGTGCGGCATGACGCAGGCGGCGGCTCGCACCCTTCCCCTCGTCCGTGCGCACAGTGGCCTTGATGGAATGATCTGACATGTTGGTTACTCACTTTTTTGCATGAACCGCCTCGCGGCGGTGGGTTCACTCACCCGCGACCAGGTGAGCGTTGGTGCCAGCGCGCTCTGTCAATCGACATAGAGCGAACTGACGGATTCTCCGAAGGCGATCCGGCGGATCGTTTCGGCCAAAAGTTCGGCGACGCTGAGCTGGCGGACTTTTTTGCAATTGCGGGCAGCGTCCGACAGCGGAATCGTATCGGTCACCACCAGCTCATCAAGCTGAGATTTGTTGATGTTGTCGATCGCCATGCCCGACAACACCGGATGGGTGCAGTACGCAACGACCTTGATCGCACCTTCCGCCTTGAGCGCGGTCGCTGCCGCACACAACGTGCCCGCGGTATCGACGATGTCGTCGACCAGCACGCAGATCCGGCCACTGACGTCACCGATGATGTTCATTACCGTGGAGACATTGGCTTTCGGGCGGCGCTTGTCGATGATGGCAAGGTCGGCATCGTCCAGGCGCTTGGCAATGGCCCGCGCACGCACCACGCCACCCACGTCCGGCGACACCACGATCAGGTTGTCCGTCCCATACGCGCGCCAGATGTCGGCGAGCAACAGCGGCGACGCGTAGACATTGTCGACGGGAATATCAAAAAATCCCTGGATCTGGTCGGCATGCAGGTCCACCGTCAGCACCCGGTCGGTGCCGACCGTGGAGAACATCTGTGCCGCCACTTTTGCCGTGATCGGCACGCGCGCCGAACGCGGCCGCCGATCCTGTCGCGCATACCCAAAATATGGCACCACCGCAGTCACGTTGGACACCGATGCGCGCTTGAGCGCGTCGATCAGCACCAGCAGCTCCACGAGATTTTCAGCACTCGGTGCGCACGTCGGCTGCATCACGAACACTTCCTGGCGGCGCACGTTCTCCTCGATCTCGACCTGCACCTCGCCGTCGGAGAAACGGCCCACCTGGGCCTTGCCCAGACGGATCCCGAGTTCCTTGCAGACCGCTTCAGCCAAGGGCCGATTGGCGTTGCCGGTGAACACCAGCAGGTTGCGATCGTCTTGCACTGGCGACTCCGGACGTGCGGTTGAACAACGGGCTGGAAATTCTGTAAAGCGACTCTTGTTACCTGGAAATCCAGAATCCCGTTGCTGGCAGGGGCGGCAGGATTCGAACCTGCGAATGCCAGGATCAAAACCTGGTGCCTTGGGCCACTTGGCGACGCCCCTGCATGGGTCTAAATCAACGTGTTACCCGTCCTTGCGCGGTGGCTTCCGTGCCACGTTTCCAGCGCCTCGTGCAACGGTGATCCCGATGCACCCGGCGCAATCCACGCCCGCATGCCCGGCGGCAGTGCGGCGAGCCCGGCCTGCGCCGAAGCACGATCACCGAATTCGACGAAACATCCACTCCCCGACCCGGTCAAGCGCGGCGAGCCGATCCGGGTCAGCGCCTGGAAAGCCGCCTCGACCGCAGGTTCGCGGCGACGCACCACTGGCTCGAAGGCATTGCCCAGCGACGCGCCCGAAACGAAGTCGACCATTGTCGCGGGCGTCGCATCCCGCGTCAATTCAGCGGCTTGGAAGATTTCCGCGGTCGCCACGTGCACGCCGGGGTCGAGGAGCACATACCAGGCAAGCGGCAAGGCGATCGTTGTCAGGCGCTCGCCGATGCCTTCGGCCCAGGCATTGTGGCCACCAATGAACACCGGGACATCGGCGCCCAACTGCAAACCCAGGTCAGCCAATTGCTGGTGATCCAACCCCGCATTCCAGAGGGCATTCAAGGCAACCAGGACCGTTGCGGCGTCCGAGGAGCCGCCGCCAAAGCCAGCCCCGCTGGGAATATGTTTTTCGATGCCGATATCTGCACCTTCAGAGATGTTAGCCGATTTTTGCAGAAGTTTGGCAGACCTCACTGCGAGATCGTCCGCTTCGTCGACCCCGGCTGCAGACTCCCCATGCCGCACGATCCGCCCGTCGGCCCTCGTCCGCAGGTGAATCACGTCACCCCAGTCAAGCAGGCGGAAGACCGTCTGCAGCTGGTGATAGCCGTCAGCCCGACGGCCAGTGATCCGCAGGAACAAGTTGAGCTTGGCCGGGGCGGGCCAGTGCGACCAGGGCGATCCGTCCATCATGGCCGGGCCTGGATCGCAGCTTTCGTCGCGGTAGCGAGCAAAAATCGGCTCACCGGCATCAGGGCGCGGACGCGCCTTCCTGCCACTGGTCAATCACCAGCCTCACCTTGGCATTGCCTTGACTGGCATTGAGGCGATGCGGCAGCTCGATGCCAAGCGCGGGCTGCATGCGCCAGTCGCTGTAATCAATCGTCCAGCCGCTTTGTTGTAATTGCATCAGATGACCATCGGGCGCGAACTCCAGGATCGGCGTCGGCAATGTCTCCGCCGCCGCGCCGCGCACCCATGACGCCAATGCCCCGACCGGGATTACCCAGCCGGTGGCATCACGCAGCAGGGTTTCCGCGTCGGCTCCTACCCGCGGGCCACCGGTCAGTCCGTCGAGTCGTGCCATTTCGGCATCGCCACTCAAGCGCCAGCCTTGCCGGGTGATCGGCGCACTGAGCGTCACGTCGTAATGCATGCCGTCCTGATGCCAGTCAATGCGACCACTGCCACCGTTGCGGCCATTGGACAGCGCGACACGACCTTGCAGTGACCATTGTTGGTGCGTAGCGAGCGTCGCCGCACGCGTGGATTGCTGCACTTCAGCATTTGCCGTCGTGACGGCCGGCAAGGTCGGGCGCACTGATTGCGTCGCACATGCCGATAGCAGCATCGCTACCCCGATGGCACTCGCATTCCACCACTTCATGCGCCGGCTCCTGCGCCGCCAGCACCGGTCCGCTGCAACGCGCGTTGCAGGGAACGATTCCCCGGCTCAAGTTTCCGCGCTTCATCGAAGGCCTTGCGCGCGCCGGTCTTGTCACCGGTCACCCACAACACTTCGCCAAGATGCGCGGCGATTTCCGGATCCCTCTGCAGCAGCAACGCACGCTGCAATTCGACCAGCGCTTCCTTCGTGCGGCCAAGTCGATACAACACCCAGCCATAGCTGTCGATGATGGCCGGGTTGTCGGGTTCGGCGACACGCGCGCGATCGATCAGCTGCAATGCTTCCTGGTAACGCGTGGTGCGATCGGCCAGCGTGTACCCCAGCGCATTGAGCGCGGCGACATTGTCCGGCTCGGCGACCAGCACCTTGCGCAGGTCGGCCTCGGCGTGGGCGATGTCATCGCGACGCTCCCAGCTCAGCGAACGCGAATACAAAAGTCCGGTGTCGTCCGGAAACGCAGCCAGCCCATGCGCGAAAGCGTCCATTTCGCCCGGCAAGTCTCCGTCTTTCTGGCGAAGGTCGGCTTCCAGCAGGTAGGCGTCGCGACGGACGTCTTCTTCGGAGGAGGCATCGGATTGCAATGCGTGCAGTTCCGCGTATGCCGCCGCACCGCGCTTGAGTTCGTGCAGCACGTTGGCCGCGCGCAGTCGTGCCTGCCAGCGTTGCGGTGGTGCCGGCACGCTCCGATACCACGCCAGCGCCTCGTCCATGCGCTTGAGGAATTCGGCCGTCTGACCGAGCAGCAGGCGCCTTTCGGAATCGGGTTTGCCAGAAGTACGCTGCAACTGCAAATACAACTGCTGCAACGCGGTCTTGTCCTCGGCCTTGGCCAATAACGATGCGCGCAGGGAAAAACTCTGGTTGTCCTGGGGTCCGCGCCCAAGCACCGCCGCCGCCGCTTCGGAATCGCCCAGTGCGTCGTATTCGGCGGCGACAGCCAGACGCAGGTCTGCATTATTTCCGGTTGCATTGTCCAAACCGGCGACCACCTTGCGCGCCTCCTCCGTCTTGCCGGCCGCACGCAACTGGCTGGCATGTAACAAAGCCACGCGCGGTTCGCCCGGGAAGCGCGTGATGACCTCATCGACGAAACGCGCCGCCAGGGCTGGCTGGCCGAGCTTCTGCGCCAATCCGCCAAACGCCAGCCATGCCGGCAGGAGATTGGGGATCGCCTTGGCGTCAATCAATCCTCCCAACAATTGCGCCGTCACTTGCGGATCCTTCGAACCCGAACCCAGCGCGGCCACGGCATAGCGCCAGCCATCGGCGTCCGTACTGCGCAGGAGGGTTTCGAGTTGCGCAAGCGCCGAGGGGGCGTCGTGCCGCCGCAATGACAGAGTGGCCTCGGCGGCATGCAGGGACAGCGCATTCGGCGCGCGCTGCCGCCACAGCGCGATGGCCGTGGCCGCCCGGGCGTCATCATTGGCCAGCAGGGCCAAGCGCGTGGCGCGCTCAGCCAAGCCCGCATCACCGTCGGCGGTGCGGGCGGCCTGCAGGTACCAGCGCGCGGCATCGTCCAGTTTGCCGGCCTGCAGCGCGAACTCGCCGGCCAGGGTGGAGGTGAGCACGCCATCGGGTCGCGGGTTGCGCCCATCGGCAAGCACCGGCGTGCATATGAGGGCACACAACAGCGCCATGCCCGTCAGCTGCATGCTGGTGAGCCAGGAAAACGACGATGAACGTGATTGGACAGGCATCGGATGCAACCCGGCCGTAAAATGGCGGCCATTGCGTCAGAAGCTTAGCGCACGCACCTGAAGACTCCGTCGCCACCGATGACATTGCTTGCACTCGGCATCAACCACCAGACCGCGCCGGTCAGCCTGCGCGAACGGGTGGCCTTTGCCGATCACGCATTGCCATCGGCACTGGCATCGTTGCGCGCGTTGGCATCGGTCACCGAAGTTGCCGTGCTCTCAACGTGCAACCGCACTGAACTGTATGCGGTGGCCGATGACGAAGGGCTCGCGCTTGCAGACTGGCTGGCACGGCACCCGGACGGCGGCATCGACCTGCACGGCTACCTGTATCGGCATCACGAAGCGGCCGCAGTGCGCCACCTGTTCCGCGTGGCGACCGGGCTGGATTCATTGGTGCTGGGCGAGCCGCAGATCCTCGGGCAGGTCAAACATGCCTGGGCGGCAGCGCGAGCCGCAGGCACGCTGGGAGGGCAGCTGGATCGGTTGTTCCAGCAAGCCTTCGTCACCGCCAAGCGCGCGCGCACCGATACCCGCATCGGTGTCAATCCCGTGTCCGTCGCATCGGCCGCGGTGCGGCTGGCGCAAAGCTCGTTCGCACGGCCCGAGGATTCGTCCGTGTTGCTGGTGGGCGCTGGAGAAACCATTGAACTGGTCGCGCGCCATCTCGTGCAGGCGCGGGTCAAACGCCTGCTGATTGCCAATCGCACTCTGGCCCACGCGCAGGAACTGGCCAGCCGGCACGGCGGCATGGCGCTGCCGCTGGCGGAAATCGATCGCCATCTCGGCGACGTCGACATGGTCTTCTGTGCCACCGCGAGCCGCGAGCCTGTGTTGCAGCGCGCGCAGGTCGCCGCCGCGCTCGCCCTGCGTCGTCATCGTCCGATGCTGCTGCTGGACCTGGCCGTGCCGCGCGACATCGCCGCCGATGTCGCCACGCTCAAGGACGTGTTTTTGTACACGGTCGACGACCTTGAACGCGCGGTCGAAGACAATCGACGCAGCCGTCGCGAAGCCGCCGATGCCGCTGAAGCCATCGTCGAATTGCAGGTGTCGCGCTTCGTGGAGACGCTTGCCGCCAGCACGCGAACGGCGCCGCTGAAACGCCTGCGCGCGCATGGTGAAACCGCACGCGGCGAAGCGCTGGCGAAGGCGCGCCAGCAATTGGCCAGCGGGCAGGACCCGCACGCCGTGCTCGACTTCCTGGCGCACACCATAACCAACCGCCTGCTGCATGCGCCGACGATGGCGCTACGCGAAGCCGCATTGACGGGCGATTTCGACCTTGCTCGTGCTACGGAAAAATTATTTCCAGGGGAGTTGGGAGATGCAGGAAAGGGAGACACCACATTGCCGGAACGCGGCGAAGATTAGCGACGCGATCCTTGCGTCATGCTGATGGCTTCTTCCGAATTCCGACTTCCCTCCTTCCGGCCTTTCCATGCTCCCCAGCCTGCGTCGCAAACTCGACGCCCTGCTGGAGCGCCGCGAGGAGCTCGAACGACTGTTGTCCGATCCTGGAGTGGTCGCCGACAACGAACGCTTCCGCGCGTTATCGCGCGAATTTTCGCAGCTTGAGCCGGTGGCCACCGGACTCGCGGCGCAGGAACAGGCGCGACGCGACCTGGAGTCTGCCGAAGCCATGCGCGGCGATGCGGAACTGCGCGAACTGGCCGAAGAGGAAATCACATCGGCGAACGCGCGCCTGCTGCAACTCGACGCCGACCTGATGGCACACCTGGTATCGAAGGATGCGCGCGACGAAGGCAACCTTTACCTCGAAGTCCGTGCTGGCACCGGCGGCGACGAAGCCGCGATCTTCGCCGGCGACCTGTATCGCATGTATGCGCGCTACGCCGAGCGCCAGGGCTGGAATGTCGAGGTGGAGTCGGCCAGCACCGGTGAGCACGGCGGCTACAAGGAAATCGTCGCGCGCGTTGAGGGCCGCGGTGCGTACTCGCGATTGAAATTCGAATCCGGCACCCACCGCGTGCAGCGCGTGCCCGATACCGAATCGCAAGGCCGCATCCACACCTCCGCGGCGACGGTTGCGATCATCGCCGAGGACAGCAGCGATGTCGCGATCGAGATCAATCCGGTCGACCTGAAGGTCGACACGTTCCGGTCCTCTGGCGCAGGCGGTCAACACGTTAATAAGACAGAGTCCGCAATCCGCATCACGCACATGCCCAGCGGTGTCGTGGTCGAGTCACAGACCGAACGCAGCCAACATGCCAACCGCGACAAGGCGATGAAGCGTTTGAAAGCGATGCTGATCGAAGCGGAAACCGCCAAACGCGACGCGGCCCAGGCG
>JBBSUF010000084.1:0-9937 GCA_038235185.1 Lysobacterales bacterium | reverse complement strand
CCTGCCCAACGACGAGCAGGTGCAGCTGAAGAAAGGCACGCGTCGGCTACAGCTGGAGAACGTGATGCAGGCGAAGTTCGACACCATCCTGGTGCCGATCGCCAAGCAGTTGATCGCGCAGGACCAGCTGAAGAACGTCACCTTCGACGCATTCTTCGAGGACACGATGTTCCATGAGGTCGCGCACGGTCTCGGCATCAAGAACACCCTGGATGGCAAAGGAACCGTCAGCAATGCGTTGAAGGACTACGCGTCCAACTTCGAGGAAGGCAAGGCCGATGTCCTCGGGCTGTACCTGATCGACGCGCTCAGCAATCGCGGCGAACTCGACAAGACGAAGTTGATGGACAGCTACGTCACCTTCCTCGCCGGCATGCTGCGCTCGGTGCGTTTCGGCGCGGCAGATGCGCACGGCAAGGCCAACATGATCCGCTTCAACTTCTTCGCCGAGCATGGCGCGTTCTTGCGTGATCCCCAAACAGGCCGCTACCGCGTCGATTTCGACAAGATGCACGACGCGATGAACGCGCTCAGCGCCAAGTTGCTGACCGTGCAGGGCGATGGCGACTATGCCGAGGCCAAACGCATGACGGAGACGATGGGTGTGGTGAAACCGGAACTCGCAGGGGATCTGGCGAAGTTGAAGGACGCGAAAATTCCGATTGATATCCGCTTCGAACAGGGGCTGGAAACGCTCGGTCTGTCGAAGTACGCGAGTACCTCGGCCGGGAAGTAATCCGTTTCAATACCATCTGCTTGATCAATCGACTCACGCAAACAAAAAAGCCGGGCATTGCCCGGCTTTTTTCCAACATCATCGCTTCTGCCTCAGCGCGCCTCGGCCACCTCGACCCCGTCCAATCCCTGCGATAGCGTGCGCGCGTCGCCGCCTTGTGCGAGCTTGATGCGCAGGCGGACTTCATTGGCCGAGTCGGCGTAGCGCAAGGCGTCTTCGTAGCTTATTTCGCCGGCCTGGTACAACTCGAATAACGCCTGGTCGAAGGTCTTCATGCCCAGGTTGGTGGATTCCTTCATGACTTCCTTGATCTTGTGGATCTCGCCGTCGCGAATGTAATCCTGGATCAATGGCGTCCCAAGCAGTATCTCCATGGCGACGCGCCTTGCCTTGCCATCCGGGGTCGGGATCAATTGTTGTGCAACCACGCCCTTGAGGTTGAGCGACAGGTCCATCAGCAACTGGCCGCGGCGATCTTCCGGGAAGAAGTTGATGATGCGGTCCATCGCCTGGTTGGCGTTGTTGGCGTGCAAGGTGCACAGCACGAGGTGTCCGGTTTCGGCGAATGCGATGGCGTGGTCCATGCCTTCGCGGGTGCGCACCTCCCCGATCATGATGACGTCAGGCGCCTGGCGCAGGGTGTTCTTGAGCGCGGCGTCCCAGCTGTCGGTGTCGATGCCGACTTCACGCTGGGTGATGATGCAACCCTCGTGCTTGTGCACGAATTCGATCGGGTCTTCGATGGTGATGATGTGCCCGGTGGAGTTCTGGTTGCGGTAGCCAATCATCGCGGCCAATGATGTCGACTTGCCCGTGCCGGTGGCGCCGACAAAGATGATGATGCCGCGCTTGGTCATCGCCAGCGTCTTGATGATCGGTGGCAGGCTCAACTCTTCGACCGATGGGATCTTGGTTTCGATCCGGCGCAGCACCATGCCGACCTGGTTACGCTGGTAGAAGCAACTGACGCGGAAGCGGCCGACGCCGGACACACCGATGGCGAAGTTGCATTCGTGGGTTTTCTCGAATTCCTCGCGCTGCGGCGGCGTCATCACGTTGAGCACGAGGTCGCGGCTTTGTTGCGGCGTCAGCGGGTTCTGGGTGATCGGGGATATTTTGCCGTTGACCTTCATCGACGGCGGCATGCCTGCGGTGATGAACAGGTCCGACGCTTTCTGGTGCGCCATCAGCTTGAGGAACGAAGTGAAATCGATGGTGCTCATGGGTGCGCCTGCTGAATCAATATGGGAAAGTCAGGATCATGTACGCGGTAATTCAACGCGGAAGTCGAAGGGACGAGCGTCGAGGGCCCAAGCCTTCACTTCCCATTGCGGCCTAATCGAACAAGCGCTTGTCCTTCGCATAATCACGCGCCTGCTGCTTGGTGACCATGTTGCGCTTGACCAGGTCCTGCAGGTGCTGGTCCAGCGTCATCATTCCGTACTGCTGGCCGGTCTGGATGGACGAATACATCTGCGCGACCTTGTCTTCACGGATGAGGTTGCGAATGGCGGGAGTGCCGACCATGATTTCCCATGCCGCAGTACGGCCGCCGCCTACCTTCTTGAGCAGCGCCTGCGAAATGACGGCACGCAACGACTCCGACAACATCGAGCGCACCATCGGTTTTTCACCGGCGGGGAAGACATCGATGATGCGGTCGATGGTTTTTGCCGCCGACGATGTGTGCAGTGTCGCGAACACCAGATGCCCGGTTTCCGCGGCGGTCAGCGCCAGGCGGATCGTCTCGATGTCACGCATTTCGCCGACCAGGATGTAGTCGGGATCCTCGCGCAATGCCGAGCGCAGCGCTTCGTTGAAACCGTGTGTGTCACGGTGCACTTCGCGCTGGTTGATCAGGCACTTCTGCGCGGTGTGGACGAACTCGATCGGGTCCTCGACGCTGAGGATGTGCCCGTATTCGGTCTTATTGATGTGGTCGATCATCGCCGCCAGCGTGGTCGACTTACCCGAACCGGTCGGCCCGGTGACCAGGATCAAGCCCTGCGGCTGGTCGATCAGTTCCTTGAAGATCTTGGGGCAGCCCAGGTCTTCGAGCGTCAGTACTTCGGACGGGACGGTACGGAACACCGCGCCGGCGCCGCGATTCTGGTTGAAGGCGTTGACGCGGAAGCGGGCGAGGCCGGGAATCTCAAAGGAGAAATCGACTTCGAGGAATTCTTCGTAATCCCGCCGCTGTTTGTCCGACATGATGTCGTAGACCAGCGCGTGCACCTGCTTGTGGTCCAGCGCGGGGATGTTGATGCGACGGACGTCGCCATCGACGCGGATCATCGGCGGCAGGCCCGCGGATAGATGCAGGTCGGACGCCTTGTTCTTGACCGAGAATGCCAGTAGTTCGGCGATATCCATGCGTGCTCCCCTGCACTGAATCGAATCGACGGCGAGAATTCAATGCGGATACGGCATCCGCTGGAATCCACGGCCCCTGAGCCGCAGTATAGGCCGAAATTCCCGGCGTCAACCCGTTGCCCCACAGGACTCCCGACGTGCCCTCGCCCGCCTTGAACATGGTCCTGCAACAGATTGATAACGCGGCACTCAAAGCAGATCGGCCAATGCCGCGCTTATTGGCGGTGTCCAAACACCAAAGCGCGATGGCGGTCGCGGAATTGGCCGCCGAATGGCATGACCACCCCGGCAACCAGACTCCCGCCTTTGGCGAGAACTACGTGCAGGAAGCGTTGGCGAAACAGGGCGCTCTCGATGGGATCGCGCTGGAGTGGCACCTGATCGGGCACCTGCAATCAAACAAGGCGCGGGAGGCGGCAGTGGCCTTCGATTGGGTGCAGACGGTGGATCGGGTCAAGCTGGTTGCGGCGCTTGCTGCACATCGGCCTGCAGAACGCGCACCGTTGAACGTGCTTGTGCAGGTCAACATTGATGACGAAAACAGCAAGCATGGTTGCCGCCCCGACGGGATCGCGACACTGGCCACGGCGATTGCCGCCCAGCCACGGCTGGCATTGCGCGGACTGATGTCGATTCCCGCGCCATACCCGGACATGGCGCTCCGACGCGACGCATTCCGGCGGATGGAACATCTGTTCCTGACGTTGCGTGCGCGATACCCGCAGGTCGATACGCTGTCGATGGGTATGAGCGAGGACTTCCCCATCGCCGTTGCCGAGGGCGCGACCATGGTGCGGGTAGGCACTGCGCTGTTCGGAGCCAGGACTCTGGACTCTCGCCACAACAACAAGTCTCCCGATCCTTCACAACCAGGCGGATGAGGATCGGCCAATTACACTGGCCGTCTTTCGCCCAGTGACTTCCATGAACCACGAGTTCCCAGCCCCCAACATCGAGCCTCAAACCACTGCTTTCATCGGTGGCGGCAACATGTCGCGCTGCCTGATCGCCGGGTTGCTGGCGGGCGGTACACCCGCGACATCGATTCGCGTCGCCGAGCCATGGGGACCATCACGCGACGCACTGCAACGTGACTTCGGAGTCGCGGTATTTGCCGACAATGCCGACGCCATCACAGGTGCCCACGCATGGGTGCTTGCGGTCAAACCACAGGTGATGCGCCCCGTATGCCAGGCACTGGCCGAGGCGGCACATCAGCAACGACCGTTGATCGCCTCGATCGCTGCCGGGATCACGACGATCCAGCTGGATCGCTGGTTCCTTGGCGGTCTGCCGATTGTTCGTGCAATGCCAAACACGCCGGCGCTGCTTGGTGCTGGCGTCACCGGCATGTACGCCAATGCGCAGGTCGACGCCGCCGGCTGCCAACAAGCCGAGCGCCTGCTTGCAGCCGCGGGCGAAATCGTCTGGCTGGCCGATGAAGCGAAGATGGATGCGGTCACTGCGGTCTCCGGCAGCGGCCCGGCCTATGTGTTTTTACTGGCCGAAGCGATGTTCGACGCCGCCCTCGCGCAAGGCCTGCCCGCTGATGCCGCGCACATCCTGGTGTCGCAGACAATCCTCGGTGGAGCGCGCATGTTGACCGAGGATGGCGCGACTGCAGCAGAGTTGCGACGGCGGGTGACATCACCCGATGGCACCACGCAGGCGGCATTGGAGGTGTTCGATGCCGGTGGCTTCAACGCCTTGGTGGGACGTGCAATTCAAGCTGCCAATGCGCGGGGACGTGAGATTTCTGCGACCAACGATTGACAGGATGTCACTAGGAATTCTGTCTACACCTCATGGCGATGACGTAGTGGTCGCCCACGCCTGGATTACCCGCGCCATTTGACGCACGCCATCGGTCAACGCCGCCGGTCCAGGCTGCAGGATCATCGGTGACTTGATTTCGTACAGATCGCCATGGCGCACGGCGGGAATGACGTCCCATCCTGGTCGCGCAGCAACTTTTCCCGACTGGAATCTCTTGCCGCACCACGACCCGAAGATGATGTCCGGCGCGCGACGGATGACTTCGCCCGGGTCTTCGAGGATGCGTTGTTTCGCCAGCGGTTCGGACGCGCGTTCGGGGAAGATATCGTCGCCGCCGGCAATCCTCACGAGCTCCGCGACCCATTGGATGCCGCTGATCAACGGATCGTCCCATTCTTCGAAATACACCTTTGGACGATGCGCCAATTGCGCCGCGACGCGGGCCACTTCGTCCAGGCCACGGGAAAGTTCGTCGGCATACGCGTTGGCTTTATCCGCGGCACCGACCATCGCGCCCAGCCGGCGGACATAGTCGATGATGCCCTCGACACTGCGATGGTTGCTTATCCAGACCTCGACGCCCTGGCGGATAAGCGCACTGGCGATGTCAGCCTGGATATCCGAAAACCCGATGACGAAATCCGGTTCCAGCTTGAGGATCTGGTCGATCTTCGCGGAGGTGAACGCGCTGACCTTGGGTTTTTCCCTGCGCGCAATGGCTGGCCGCACGGTGAAGCCACTGATGCCGACGATGCGATCCTGCTCACCGAGCGCATAAAGGGTTTCGGTGGGTTCCTCTGTCAGGCAGACGATGCGCCGGGGGCCGACGGACGCCATTCCCGGCGTCACGGATACAGCATCCGCGTGCTCCATGTACCGGCAAGATCACGCTCGTACAGATCACGCTCGTGCAAGCGGAATTGCGCGCCATACCAGAACTCGATGCGATCGGGCTTGACGCGAAAACCCGTCCAGCGCGGCGGCCTTGGCACATCGCGATCGTGGAATTCGTGCTCGACGTGCACGATGCGTTGCTCGAAAGTGTCACGCGATTCCAGCGTTTCCGACTGCTGCGAGGCCCATGCGCCAAGTTGGCTGACGCGGGGTCGCGAGGCGAAATACGCATCGGCCTCGGCATCGGAGACGGTCTCCACCGCGCCTTCGATCCGCACCTGCACGCCGAGTCGCACGCGCGGCCAATGGAAGAGCAACGCCGCGTGCGGATTGGCTTGCAGCTCACGGCCCTTGCGTCCATCCATATGCGTGTAGAACACAAAGCCACGCGCATCGTGCGCCTTCAGCAGCACGGTCCGCGCCGAGGGCCGGGCGCCAGGCGTGGCCGTCGCGATCACCATCGCGGTGCGATCAGGTTCGCCCGCCGCCTGAGCTTCCTCGAACAGCCCATCGAACGTCGCAAGCGCCCGGGAATACAGCTCGTCATTCATTCGTCGTTCTCACGCGCCGGGAATCCTGCAGGATGCGATATTGTCTCGCGATGACGCCACCATCGCATCCATTGGCTCAACAACTCGCGAAGCCCGGCTATGCCGATGCGTTCGTCGCTCGAATCCTGGACGACGCACTCGATCATGGATGCTCCTGCTATGGAATCGCCGGCCTGCAGGGCACCGGAAAGTCGACACTGTCGGCGCAAATGGCGGTCGTGGCCGCCGGACGCGGCCTCAATGTCAGCGTGCTGTCGATCGACGATTTCTATCTCAGCCATGCGGCTCGCGTGGAACTGGGTCTTCGCGTGCATCCGCTGTGCGCCACGCGAGGCGTGCCCGGCACGCACGATGTCGCATTGGCGTGCGATGTGATCGACGCCTTGCGTGACGGGAGGCCGGTGGCGCTGCCGCAATTCGACAAGATTGGCGACGACTGCCTTCCCCGCATGCAATGGCCTGTCGTCCTTCATGCTGATCTCGTGATCCTGGAAGGCTGGTTCCTGAAGGTGCCCGCTCAAACCAATGCTGAATTGCTCGAGCCGATCAACCCGCTTGAGCGCGACGAGGACCCGGAGGGCATCTGGCGACACTGGAGCAACGCGGCACTGTCTTCGACGTACCCGACATTGTGGTCACGGCTGGACCGGCTGTTGTTCCTGCAAGGACCAGGATTCGAGATCATCCCAAATTGGCGCTGGCAGCAGGAGCAGACATTGCAGTCCGCCCATCCGGACCGGCAGGCGATGACACGGATGCAAGTCGATCGATTCGTCCAGTTCTTCGAGCGCGACAGCCGACAGGCGATGCAGACGCTGCCAGCCATCGCCGATCTGACGATTCCTCTGGATGCAGGGCGCAACCCAATTGCAGCGAAACAGGGCTAGGACAAATCCTCATTCGTAGAAGGAATGAATGACCAGAGTCATCCCGGACGAAATTCACCCTGACCATTTCCGGCATGGCGCTGCTAGCATTCACGCATGAATCCCGCCTCGAACCTGGTGTTGGTCGGCCCCATGGGTGCCGGCAAGACGTCGATCGGCAAACGTCTGAGCGAATGTTTTCGGCTGGCATTTGTCGATGCCGATCGCGATATCGAACTGCGCACCGGTGCTGCGGTTGGCACCATTTTCGAGTGCGAAGGCGAAGCCGGGTTCCGTACGCGTGAGCGTGCCACGCTGGCTGAATTACTGTCTCGTGACGCACAGGTCATTTCCACTGGTGGCGGCGCCGTGCTTGATGCCGGCAATCGGCGGCACATGCGCGAGCGTGGATTCGTCGTCTACCTGCAGGTGAGTGTCGACGGCCAGCTGCAGCGGCTGGCGCGCGATCGCACCCGACCGCTGTTGCAACGCAATGATCGCGAAGAAGTGCTGCGCGAACTCGCCTTGGCCCGCGCTCCGTTGTACGCAGAAGTCGCCGACCTGTGCTTCGACACCGATGGCTTGACATCCGCCGAGGCAGCCTCGGCATTGACACCGCTGCTTGGCGAACGCTGGCAGCGCGTGACGGCAGCCGCATGAGTGCTGCATCCCAGCGCGTGGTGCCAGTGGCTGGCACGCAGCCGTACCAGATTGCAATCGGCCCGGGTTTGCTCGAAGACGGCGTGGCACTGGCCGCGCATGTGCGTGGCCGTCATGTGCTGATCGTCAGCGATACGCATGTCGCACCGCTGTATGCACATTCGCTGGCCGCCACATTGCAACTGCACGTCCCGTCAGCACGCGTCATCGTCACCTGCATCCCCGTTGGCGAAACAGCGAAGACACTCGATGGATTCGCCGAGCTGATGCGCGAGCTCGCCGATTTCGGCGCCACGCGCGATGCCTGCGTGTTCGCATTGGGTGGGGGCGTGGTCGGCGATCTCGCCGGATTCGTCGCGGCGTGCTGGATGCGCGGCATCGACATCGTGCAGTTGCCGACGACATTGCTCGCGATGGTCGATTCGTCCGTGGGCGGCAAGACTGCGGTCGATCTGCCGCAGGGCAAGAACCTGGTGGGTGCGTTCCATCCGCCGCGCGCGGTGTTCGCGGATACAACCACGCTCCGCACGCTGCCCGATCGCGAACTGCGCGCAGGTTTTGCCGAGGTCATCAAGTACGGCGCGATCATGGATGCGCCGTTCCTGGCCTGGCTCGAAGACAACGCCGATGCCCTGCTCGACCGCGACGATGCCCTGCTTGGCGAGGCGATCGCCCGCAGTTGCACGCACAAGGCGGCCATCGTCGAACGCGACCCGCATGAACATGGCGAACGCGCACTGTTGAACTTCGGCCACACCTTCGCCCACGCGATCGAGACCGAACAGGGCTATGGCGGTCTCAATCACGGGGAGGCTGTTGCAGTCGGCATGGTGCTGGCAGCGCGTTTGTCGACCGCGCTGGGGCTTGCACCGGTCGAGGACCGCGAGCGCCTGCGCGGATTACTGGCGCGGTTCGGATTGCCGGTCGTGATGCCACCAGGCCTGAAAACCGAAGCAATGCTGGCCCGAATGCGCCTGGACAAGAAAGCACAAGCCGGGGGTTTGCGGTTTGTGTTGTGGGATCGCGCGGGCGCAGCGCGGGTGGTCTCCAACATCGACGAAGCCGACGTGCTGGATGTTTTGCACATGGCCTGAGCTCGCGGCCCGCTACAATGCCCGGCCATGCGCCTGCTGCTGCAACAACGTCCCGACGGCCGCGAAGCTCCACGCTTCGTGCAACTGATGCTGGAACCGGATCTGTTGGGTGGTTGGGCGCTGGTGCGTGAGATTGGGCAGATTGGCGGGCGCAGCCAGCTCAAGCGCGAGCAATATCTTGATCAGGCCAGTGCCCAGATGGCGCTGGAACATGCCCGCGACACACAGCTGAAGAAAGGCTTCCAGCTGATGTTCGTGCAGGGTGCGGAAGCACCAAAATAACTGTTCGCCACTCCCGCGGCCGGGAAAAAGGCGAACGGTGAACACATCGATTTCAAGGAAAGCTGTCTTGTCGACCCATCTGAAAAACGATCGCCTGCTGCGTGTGTTGCGCCGAGAACCCGTCGACTGCACGCCCGTCTGGCTGATGCGCCAGGCCGGACGGTACCTGCCCGAATACCGCGCGACCCGCGCCCGGGCGGGCAGCTTCCTGGCCCTGGCGAAGACGCCCGAACTCGCCTGTGAAGTCACGTTGCAGCCGCTCGTCCGATTTCCGCTGGATGCCGCGATCCTGTTTTCCGACATCCTCACCATCCCCGATGCGATGGGCCTTGGACTGTACTTCGTCGATGGCGAAGGCCCGAAGTTCGAGCGCCCGGTGCGCAGCATGCAAGACATCGCCAAGCTCGCGGTACCGGACATGGAAACCGAACTGCGCTACGTGATGGACGCGATCCGCGTGGTTCGTCGCGAACTCGATGGCAGCGTGCCGCTGATCGGATTTTCCGGTAGTCCATGGACACTCGCCTGCTACATGGTCGAAGGCGGCGGCAGCGACAACTTTTCGCGGATCAAGGCATTGGCGCTGAACGACCCGGCCGCAATGCACCGGCTGCTGTCGGTCAACACCGATGCGGTAATCGCATACCTGTCCGCGCAACGTGCGGCGGGCGCGCAGGTGCTGCAGGTATTCGATACCTGGGGCGG
>JBBSUF010000083.1:0-10012 GCA_038235185.1 Lysobacterales bacterium | reverse complement strand
CGCGTATTGTCGCTTTTTTTTCCCCACCCCCCTCGCCGCGGGGGCGGGCGCGTCGTTAATTATTCTTACAACCGCCCGATGCATCCAGATAACAACAGCCGCGGTGGGCGCTGTCGATCCAATTGCGCGCAAAGACGCCGCGAATCTGCGCTTCCCATTCCGGGTGGCCATTGGCGACGGCAACTTCGCGATACACCGCCTTGCGATCGCGATTGTCATCGGCGACAGCGGCATTCACCGCGACGCGATCCTTCAGCTGCAGCTTGGCCGCATCACGCACTACAACGAGACCGTCGCGTGTGAATCCGAGCGCGCCCGAGTCGAATCCGGCGCGCAGGTCGCTGTCGAATCGCGCAGCCATGCGCGACTGGATCGCCTGGATGGCGGGCGTACTGATGGAAATGTCAGGCGCGGATTGCGCATAGGCCGGGGATATCCCGAGCAGCGAGAGTGGATCGATCCTCGACAGGCCCGCCATTCCACCGCCGCCATCAGGCTTGGGGGCAGGCGTGGTCGTGGTCGGATCACCAATGACTTTCTCCACGAACTGCTTGGCCGCTGCCTTGGCCTCGGCAGCAGGAAAGTAGACGTTGATCGTCACGCAGGCCGTCAGGGCGGCGATGATCGGAATTCCCATCCAGCGTTTCATTATTCTTTCTCCAGTTGCGTGATCTGCTTGCGTGAGTCTGCGTCACTTCACGATCGGTTTGACGTCGCCCCGGCTGACCGCAGTCAGCCGCTCGAGCAATGTGGGCCAGTCCACGTCCCGATTGAACCCGACAACGGTCAAGTGTGGAATGCCGGCTCCTTCGACGATAGTAAATCCCCCGGCTTCTGAATGGGGGTGATCTGATGAATGCAGACCCCCCATTCGGCAGACCTGGTTGACCAGCGTGCAGGTAATGCCGATGCGGCGATAACCGAAATCCTTGAACAGGCCGATCAACTGGCTTTGCAGCGTACTGGTGAATGATGTGTCGCCAACGCTGGAAATGTTCTGCACCGCGCGCTGGCTGATGCGCTGCCTGACGCCATGCACTGGGACGGTATGCAACTCGGCATCAAAGGCCGTCGCTGTCCAGTCGACCAGTCGCAGGGCATTGATGTGGCCGGACAAGCGGCCGGTGATACTGCCGAAATCGAACACGCCGGTGAGCGATTGCAGGTTGATGTTGTCCAGTACAAGATCGGTTGTCAGCGACGGAGCCACGCCAAACGGCCGTTCCATCGACAGCGATGATGCCTGCACCGAGCCTCCGAACAGCTGCATGGTCAAGCCGCCGTCCAGTTCCAGCCGTTCGCTGGCGTAATGCGCATTGGGGATGCGTCCACTCAATTGGCCCTGGAATGCCGGCCAATGCATGGTGTGGGCCAGTTGCCCGACATCCAGGTCATGCAGCGTCAACCCGAACCTGATGTCCGCGCCGGCGCCGGCTGTTGGCGTGCGCAATGTCATGTGATCAAAGCCCAGGCTGCCGCCGAGAGCCGGCACATTGACAGCGTTGCGCAGTTGCACCATGCCGTCATGACTGTCGATAGGCAACATCGCTGCGCCGAAATCCAGTCCATACACCTGCCCCGCCGTCCACTGCAGGTTGCCGGAGACCGGTTGCGTGGCGGAAAAACGTGGTGTTCCATCGATGCCGTCGAAACGAAACCGTCCCTTCGGGTCCAGCAGGTTGACGGCATGCAAGGTCGCGCTGGCCTGGGTGAGGTGACCTCCAACCACGCGCATGGAAGCATCGAGGGCCCCGCTCATCTGCAGATCGCCCAGCCCCGCAAGCGCAAGCCAACCGGACAGGTAACGCTTTCCAAGCGGCTCGATATTACGGCTGTGCAGGCGCATGTCGAGCGATTGCAAGTTGGTTTGAGAATCGAAAGCGGCACTGCCGTCGGCCATCAATACGTCGCCGTCGCGCCAGGTGATCGTCGGCAATTGCCAACCCTGGCCTACGGGCAACCGGCCTTCCAGGTGCAGGTTCACCGGCGTACCCGGAAGTGCCACATACGCGTTGCCGAACAGGAACTCGCCCCCAAGCAACGGTCCGTCGACCGCCACGGTCGCCTGTTGCGGCGTCTTGCGATAGTCGATGTTGAAGCGACCGCCGAGATGATCCCCGGCAATCGTGGCGTCCGGGGTATCGACCGCTGCGTTCGCAAATGCCAGCGTGCCGATCACCTGCAACGGCAGTGATTTTGGAGTCCGCACGCGCAATCGACCGTCGAGCGTTCCGGACTTCAGGCGTCCTGCCTGCCACCCGCGCGCAAGTAAAGCCTGCGACCAGGTCAACGGCACATGTGTGAGGTCGATGATCGTGTCATCAGGCGTCGCGCTGCGACGCTGCATGGACAGCATGGCGGCGCCACGTGACAGCGATGCGTCGCTGCCAGTGTCGCCAAGGTCGACCGCAAATCGCAGCGGCGCGCCGTGCTCGGACTGCAGGTTGCCGTCGCAAAGCCAATGTCCCCGGGCGCGTCGAAGTGGACACTTCCAGGTGAGGTTGCGGTAGTGATACCCAAGATCCGAAGCATCGAGTTTGGCCGCAGTCAGCACCAGGTCGCCCTGCGTCGCGGTCGCCGGCCAGTCCAGATGCACCTGCACATCCTGCAACACCGCAACGGAGGTGGTGACGCGCGCAAAGTGCGCTTGCATCGCACGCGCCGACGCATTGTCCACGCACGCAAACTGCATGCAGGTCATCAACAGCAGGGGTAACATCGAACGCGGCATGCGCCCAAGCATAACGATCACCGTGGGGATTCGATGGATTTTTCGATAAAGCCGCGCATTTTGCTGGTCGAGGACGACGCGGTCAGCCGTAGCTTTCTCACGATTGCCGCCGAAGGTTTACCAGCAGACGTGGATGCTGTCGACAGCTGCAGCAAGGCGATTCGAAGCGTTGCGTTGGGGAGTGCACGCGACACCCCGCACGACCTCTGGTTGATCGACGCCAACCTCCCCGATGGCAGTGGAGCCGGGCTACTGGCGTCACTGCGCGACGCATTCACGCCGAAGCCGGCGCTTGCACATACCGCCAGTCGCGACCCTGCCGACCACACCGCACTGCTCGCGGCTGGCTTCGACGACGTGCTGGTCAAGCCGCTACCGATGATCGCGTTGCGGGCGGCCATTTGCCGTGCGCTGGGTTATGACCACGCACGCGATGGTAATACTGCCGATATATCTGCAGACAACGATCGTGACGCCTCGGTATGTGCGTCATTGCCTTCGTGGGACGATGCTGCTGCGCTGTTGGCTCTCAACGGGGAACAGTCGCATGTCATCGCACTGCGCAGTTTGTTCCTGGGCGAACTGGCCGACCAGTGCAACACCATCGAACGTGCCTTGGCCGATGGCGACGTTCCCCGCGCCATGCGCACGCTGCACATGCTGCGCGCAAGTTGCGGTTTTGTCGGTGCCGTGCGCTTGGCCGAAGCGGCACGCGTGCTTGAAGCCGATCCGCGATCGCAATTCGCACTTGGGCGATTGACAGGAGCTGCACGCGAATTGCTGGGCTCGCAAGCCGCGGCCTCACACTGATCCGGCCACCCGGGCCAAGCCAGAATCATCCAGCGGCTGGTTTGCGTGCCAGGCGCGAGAGGTCGCCCAGCAGCTCCCACGACTTCAAGCCACGGCCTCCAAGCAGATGCAGCAATACGGGGCGCAAGGCGCGGCGCAAGCCTGCCAGGTCGTCAGCATCTGGCATGCAGTCGGCAGCCAGCGCAAGCAGGGCGCGTCCGGTGGCCGCATCGCTGCGATCGCCATGCCCGCGGTCGCTCAACAGGCGGCGCGGGCCGTGCTCGGGGTCCAGGCGATAACGCGCGGCGGGATCAATGCCAGCGCCATCCCCATCGACCTGGAACGCAAACCCGACGCCCATCGCCTCGAGCAGGTCGCGCTCGAAACGACGCAGGCTCCACGCCAGCGACGTTCCAGCACGCAGGTGTTCGCGGGCCGCGCCGTAGGCACGGAACAAGTCTGGCGCCGGGTCCTGTCGCGGCGCCAGGCGCAGCACCAGTTCATTGATGTAAAACGCGGCGAGCGTGGCTTCGCCGACGAGTTGTGGAGCGGCATCAAGCGCTTCTGCCGTGCGCAACTGGGCAAGTTCGCCCCGCTGGACGGCATCCAGGCGGATGTATTGCAACGGCTGCAACGCCGCGCGCAGCACATGTCGCTTTGGCCCTTGGACGCCGCGTGCGAGCAGGCCAAGCCGGCCATGATTGGCGCTCAAGACTTCGATCAACAGGCTGCTTTCGCGCCACGGCCTCGTGTGCAGGATGTAAGCGGGTTCGGCGGACATGCGCATGGCTAGTCATCCACGCCTGCGCGTACGACGCAATGGACATGCACGCCTAATCCGAATACCCCAGCGTCCGCAACGCCGCTTCGTCATCCGACCAGCCCTCGCGCACGCGCACCCAGGTTTCAAGGAACACCTTGTTGCCGAATAATTGTTCCATCTGCGTGCGTGCGCGTGTGCCGATTTCCCGCAGGCGCACTCCGCCCTTGCCGATCACGATCGCCTTCTGGCCATCGCGCTCGACCCAGATCACCGCGCCGATGCGCAGCAGCATGCCCGAGCGGGTCGAGGTGTCCTCGGTGAAGCTTTCGATCTCCACCGTGGTGGCATACGGCAGCTCGGCGCCGAGTTGCCGCATGAGCTGCTCACGCACCAGTTCGCCGGCGAGAAACCGCTGGCTTTTATCGGTAATTTCGTCTTCGGCGTAGAGCGGGGGCTGTTGCGGCATGAGCGCAAGCAGGGTATCGACCAGCGGCTCGAGACCCTTGCGCTTCAGTGCGGACACCGGATGGACCGCAGCAAAGGTTCGTCCATCATTGACTTCGCCCAGGAACGGCAGCAACGCCGTTTTGTCCTTGATCCTGTCGACCTGATTGACGGCCAGCACCACTGGAACACCGGCGGACTTCAACGCGTCGTAAGCGAGCGTGTCCCCTTCGTCCCAGCGACCAGCCTCGATCACCAGCACGGCGGCATCCACACCTTCCAGCGCTCCACGCGCGGCACGATTCATCCAGCGATGCATAGCCGACGCCGAGGACTTGCCCTGGTCACGATGGATTCCAGGGGTGTCGACAAGCAACAGCTGCCCCTGCTCGAAGGTGGCAATCCCCAGCAGCCGATGTCGCGTGGTCTGCGGGCGGCTGGAGGTGATGCTGACCTTGGCGCCAACCAGCGCGTTGACCAGTGTCGATTTGCCGACGTTGGGACGACCGATGACAGCGACATGGCCGGCACGATGGGAGCGGGAAGAAGTCATGTGGTGATTGTCCCCGCCGCGAAAGACAAACGCGAGCCTTCGGGAAACGTCAAACAGGATTCTTCAGCACTACGCTGCTTCTTGCGGCAGCCTGGCCCGTGAGCTGGATGAGTGCGGCTTCGGCGGCCGCCTGCTCGGCGGCACGGCGTGAGGTGCCGCTGCCCTCGCCTGCGACGGGCGGGTCGATCACCGTGCAGCCGACGCGAAATCGCTTGTCGTGGTCGTCTCCGGACTCTTCCAGCAATGCGTATCCGGGCAATGCCAGTTGTCGTCCCTGCAACCATTCCTGCAACCGGGTCTTCGCGTCCTTGCCGACTTGATGCAATGGCGGCAATGCGGCCAGCAGCGGCTCGAACCACGGCAACACCACCAGGCGGCAGACGTCAAATCCGGCATCCAGGTACAGCGCCGCGATGATCGCCTCAAGGGCATCGGCAAGGATCGAATCCCGGCGATGTCCGCCAGTCTTCATCTCACCTGGACCGAGCGTCAGCCGCGCACCAAGTTCAAGCGTCCTCGCGACGCCTGCCAACGCCGATTCGCGCACCAGTTCAGCGCGCGCCCGCGTCATCGCGCCTTCGTCGGCCTTGGGCCATCGCGCGTACAACTGTTCGGCGATGATCAGGTTGAGCAGCGCATCGCCGAGGAATTCGAGCCTCTCGTTGTGCGGGCTGCCGGCGCTTCGATGGTTAAGTGCCTGTGCCAGCAAATCACCATCGGCAAAGGCATGCCCGCCAAACGCCTGGCTTTTTTCGATAGCAGCAACGGCGGCCGGATTATTCCGTGCCACCGTGGCGCGTCAGGGTCTCGGTCGCTGAAAATTTACCGACCACGTCGAGGTTGGAAATGATCGGCTTGCGGACTTCGTAATTGACGTCCATCTGCCAACCCGCGTCGACCCGCTTGATCTTGACGTTCTCGGGCTTCACGTTTTCGGAGTAGCTGATGTAAAGCCGCCGGAAGAAGAGATCCTGGATCTTGGCTGGATCCTGGTCGGCGATGCCCGGCTCAGCGGACAGTCCCTTGAGCGCCGATTTGACCGAGTAATATTCCGAATACATCGGGATGAGCTTCATGCCGATATAGGCGAACAGGCCGACCACGGCCAGCACGATCACAAACCCGATCAGGGTCATGCCGCTCTGCGTACGCTTCATTGCTTTCCCCTTCATGCGACGACCTGCGTGGATGATGAGACTACACAAACCCGGGCTGCCAGTGGCGCCTGGATGACACAGCTATTGCGAACCCCTTACGGAATCCTGCTCCCAACCCGGCTGAAGTCAACCCAACCCGCGCTAGGGTCCCAGTTCATCCAGATCAGGAACGCCTTGCCGCGCAGGTTGGTTTCCGGCAGGAACCCCCAGAATCGACTGTCCTCGCTATTATCACGGTTGTCGCCCATCACGAAGTAATTGCCAGTCGGGACCGTCCACTGGCCCTCGCCCTGGACGAAATACGGCATGTCATCGCGCGCGAGGATGGGATGCGGTCGCCCTGGTAACTGTTCGGTTTCAAGCCTGGCACCGGTCATCTCCGCGCCTTTGCCCTTGCCGACGAAATTACCGTCATCCGCATAGCGCAGCACCGTCCCGTTCACCGACACCTTGTGGTCGTGGTAGGTGATGGTATCCCCGGGCAGGCCGATCACCCGCTTGATCCAGTCCTGGTCAGGATGCTGGGGCGGCTTGAACACCACCACGTCGCCACGATGGGGTTCCCCGGTGGCGATGAATTTCTGGTTGGTGATAGGCAGCCGTAAGCCATAGGCGAACTTGTTGACCAGGATGAAGTCGCCGATCAGCAGCGTCGGCATCATCGAACTGGACGGTATCCGGAAGGGTTCGGCGACAAAACTGCGCAACCCCAGCACCACGGCCAGCACCGGGAAAAACGCCTTGGAATAATCAACGACCAGCGGTTCCTTTGCCGCGATCAATCCCCCGTGCGCGGCGCGCCGCTTGGCCATGAACAACGTGTCCAGCAACCAGACAAGACCGGTCAACAAGGTCAAGGCGACGAGGATGATTTCAAACCAACGCATAGCTGCTCCTTCGGGGCCAGAAAAGAGAAATCTGGATTTTGGAATCCGGGACTCGAGCGGCAGGCATCGGCATTACCGATTCCCGATTCTCCATTCCCGTCTCCCGGCTATTTGCTATCCACCTGCAAGACCGCCAAAAACGCTTCCTGCGGAATCTCCACCCGGCCGACCTGCTTCATCCGCTTCTTGCCGGCCTTCTGTTTTTCCAGCAGCTTCTTCTTGCGCGAGGCATCGCCACCGTAGCACTTGGCCAACACGTTCTTGCGCATCGCCTTGACCGTGGTCCGCGCGATCACCTGGGCACCGACCGCAGCCTGGATGGCGACGTCGAACATCTGCCGGGGAATCAGCTCACGCATTTTCTCCGCGATCTCGCGCCCCCGCCGATCGGCATGGTTGCGGTGCACGATCAGGCTCATCGCATCCACCTTGTCGCCATTGATCAGCGTATCCACCCGCACGAACGGGCCAGCGTCGAAACGCACCAGGTGATAGTCCAGCGATGCATAGCCGCGAGACACCGACTTCAGCCGATCGAAGAAATCGAGTACCACCTCGGCCATTGGCAATTCGTAACTGATCTGCACCTGGCTGCCCAGGTACTGAATACCCTGTTGCGCACCGCGCTTTTCCTCGCACAAGGTAATGATGTTGCCCACGTAGTCCGGCGGTGTGAGGATAGTCGCGAGGATGATCGGCTCGCGGATCTCCTGCAATCGATTGGACGGCGGCAATTTGGCCGGATTATCCAGCGACAGGACAGTGCCATCGGTCAGCAGGACTTCGTACACCACGGTGGGTGCGGTCGTGACCAGGTTGAGGTCGTACTCGCGCTCCAGCCGCTCCTGCACGATCTCCATGTGGAGCATGCCGAGGAACCCGCAACGGAATCCGAACCCCATCGCCTCGGAGGATTCGGGCTCGAAACGCAACGCGGCATCGTTGAGACGCAGCTTTTCCAACGCTTCGCGCAAGGCCGGGTAGTCGTCGGATTCCACCGGGAACAAGCCCGCGAACACCCGTGGCTGCATTTCCTGGAAACCAGGCAATGGTTGCGCGGCAGGCAGGCTCGCCGAGGTCAGCGTGTCCCCGACCGGGGCACCGTGCACGTCCTTGATCGAGGCGTTGATCCAACCCACCTCGCCTGCGCCGAGTTTCGGTAGATCAGTGCGCTTGGGCGTGAACACGCCAACCTTGTCGACCAGGTGCGTGCGACCCGTCGACATCACCAGGATCTTGTCGCCGGACTTTATCTCGCCCTGCATGACCCGTACCAGCGAGACGACCCCCAGGTAATTGTCGAACCACGAATCGATGATCAACGCCTGCAACCGGTCGGTGTCGCGCGGCTTGGGCGGTGGGATGCGCTTGACGATCGCTTCCAGCACATCGATGACATTCAGCCCGGTCTTGGCGCTGATGGAAACCGCATCCTCGGCGTCGATGCCGATGACCGCCTCGATTTCCTTCTTGACGCGCTCGACGTCGGCCGTCGGCAGGTCGATCTTGTTCAGCACGGGCACGACTTCCAGACCCTGCTCGACGGCCGTATAGCAGTTGGCGACCGATTGCGCTTCAACACCCTGCGCGGCGTCGACCACCAGCAGCGCACCTTCGCAGGCGGCCAGCGACCGTGAGACTTCGTAGCTGAAATCCACGTGGCCGGGGGTATCGATGAAGTTGAGTTGGTAGGTGTTCCCATCGCGCGCCGTGTACGGCAGGGAGACCGACTGCGCCTTGATGGTGATGCCGCGTTCGCGCTCGATCGGATTGGAGTCGAGCACCTGCGCTTCCATCTCACGCGCCTGCAGGCCACCGCACAACTGGATGATGCGATCGGCCAGCGTCGACTTCCCATGGTCGATATGGGCAATGATCGAGAAATTACGGATGAGGTGCATCGAACCTGGCTGCATGCGACGGCGCAGTGCGCCAAGGGAAACGTGAACACGCCATTATCGCACGCCGGCGCACTGCCTTCGCAGGCAGCGTGCCGTGTCACGAAGCGGTCCCCTGGTTATTGGGCGCTGTCGACGCGCGGCGTCACCGCCACGAACTGGGTCGCATTGCCGCGGCGCACCAGCAGCATCACGGTCTGCCCGGCCTTGATACCACGCAACTCACGATCCAGCGCCGCCGGATTGTCCACGGGCGTACGGCCGACTGCCAACACCACGTCGCCGGGCTGTAGGCCGGCATCGCGTGCCGCCAGGCCTTCAACGCGAGCAATGCCGACGCCCTCGCCGGGCTTGAGGCCGAGCTGCTTGCGATCATTGCCGTCCAGTGGCTGGCCGACCAGGCCCAGCGCGTTGGACGAATGGGCCGACGGCGCCCGCATGTCGGAGGCAGGCACGACACTCGGCGTGCCATCGCTCAGTTGGGTCAGCGTGACATCGAATTCGAGTGGCTTGCCATCGCGCAGGACTGTGAGCTTGCTGTGCGTGCCCGGCAGTTGTGCACCCACGAGTGGTGGCAGGTCGCTTGAGTCATTGATCGGCACGCCATTAAAACTACGGATGACATCGCCGGGTTGCAGGCCTGCTTTTTCGGCCGGGGTTCCCGCCGCCACGTTGTTGATCAGCGCGCCGCGCGAATCCGGCAGTCCCAGGCCACGAGCCTTGTCGGCGGTGATCGATTCCACTGCGACTCCAATCTGCCCGCGGCTGACCTTGCCCGTCGCCTTGAGCT
>JBBSUF010000082.1:0-10402 GCA_038235185.1 Lysobacterales bacterium | reverse complement strand
GCCCCCCCCCCTCGCACAGCGAGTGATTCCGCGGGCGGGGGGCGTCGGCCCACACCCCATCCCCGCCCGGGCGCGGGCCCCGGGGGGCGTTGTCCCCCCCCCCATCGCCGGGTTCTATCCCGACCAGTGCCAACAGGCCTGGGCCGATCTCACCGTCGACCGTGTCATCAACGTCGACACGGGCCCGGGTGACGCGCTGGATAAGGGCGAGCATGCCGACAGCATCACAGCATCGGCGCTCGGACAAAAGCCCGCGACACGGGCTCGTCTAGACTTCCGCCATGGTCGCCCAGCTCATTGCCACGTCCTTGTATGCAATCGCTTGCGGGCTCGGCCGTCTGCCGTGGGTGTGCCTGTATCGCATCGGCGACGGCATCGCCGTGTTGTGGCGCCAACTGGACATGCGTGAAAGCCGGGTGGCGCTCCGCAATCTCGAACTGGCCTTTCCGGAATTGACGCAGGCGCAGCGGATCACGTTGCATCGCGACGTCCTGCGTACCACCGCGCGCCAGGCACTGGAAACCATGCGCTTGTGGACGCGACCGCATATGGAAAACCTGCAGTTGATCCACGAAGTCGACGGCATGGAATTGTTCGACGAAGCCATCGCCAGCGGGCGCGGCGTGATCATCGCCGCTCCGCATTACGGCAACTGGGAATTGCTGAACCAATGGCTGGCGTCACGCACGCCCTTGGCGATCCTGTATCGCGCGCCTGACTCGACAATTGGTGAAGCCTTCCTGCAACGGGTGCGCAACGACTCCGCCCATCGCGTCACACAGGTGCGCGCGGAAGGCCCGGCGGTGCGCCAACTGTTCAAGCGACTACGGGACGGCGGCGTGGTCGGCATCCTGCCCGACCAGCAACCCAAGGCCGGAGATGGCGAATTTGCCGCTTTCTTCGGCGTGCAGGCGCTGACGATGACCTTGCTGCCTCGGCTGGCGGCGCGCAGCGGTGCGTGCGTGTTGTTCGCCTATTGCGAACGCATGGACAACCTGCAGGACGTGAGCCGCGCGCCGGCATTCCGGCTGCGAATCGAAGCTGCACCAGCTGACATTGCCACACCGGAACCCACGCGTGGCGTGCAGGCGCTCAACAGCGCCATCGAGCGCATCGCACGACATGATCCTGCGCAATACCAGTGGACGTACAAACGCTACACGCTGCAGCCGCCGGGCAGTGCGCGTGACAATCCCTACCGCGACCTGGAGCGGCACTGATGACTGCCACCGTGTCGTCTCGCTTGCCGCTGAGTGGCGTGGTGATCGCCAAGAACGAGGGCGACCGCATTGGGCGCTGCGTCGCCAGCCTTGCTGCAATCTGCGCGGAAGTGGTCGTGCTCGATTCTGGCTCGGACGACGACACCGTTGGCGTGGCCACGGCTGCCGGCGCGCGCGTCGAGCAACAACCCTGGCTGGGGTTCGCCGCGCAGAAGAACGCCGCCATCGCGCGCGCAACGCAGCCGTGGGTGCTGCTGCTGGATGCCGACGAATGGCTGGATGCCGACGCGCCGCCAGTGCTGCGAACATTGTTCGCCAATGGCGCGGTCGAGCGCGCCGATGTGTGGCAATTATTGCGCCGCACGCACTTCCTTGGCGCACCGTTGAATCATGGCGGCTGGGGCCGGGAGAAGGTCGCGCGGCTGTTTCGTGCCGACCTGCGTTACCTGCCGGCACAGGTGCACGAACGACTCGATGTGGGTGGTCGGAGCATCGCCACCATCGATGCACGCATCGAACACGACACCGCACGATCGTTCAATGAATACACCAACAAGCTCGAACGTTATGCCGCGCTATGGGCACGACAGCAACATGCGCAGGGCCGGCGTGCCGGCACGCTGTCCGCGCCGTTGCACGCCGCCGGATACTGGCTGAAGAATTACGTGCTGCGCGGTGGTTTCCTGGATGGCCCGGTGGCGCGCAGCTACCACTCCATCCACGCACGTTATGTGCTGGAAAAATATCGCACGTTGCGGGCCATGCAGTAATGCAGTCAGTCCCAGTCCGTTTGCGTACCATGCCTGCGAATTCATCTGAGAGCACGCCATGATGCTGCCCGATCGCCATCTCGACCTGGGCTGCGGCCGGTTTCCGCGCAATCCTTACCAGCGCAAAGAGTTGGCGGGCATCGACATCCGCCCGGCGACGAATGCATCGGATTTCGACTATCGGGTCGCCAATCTCACCCTGCATCCGATTCCCTTCGCCGACGACATGTTCGGGTCGGTGTCGGCGTACGACTTCATCGAACACGTGCCGCGCATTCTCGCCACGGCCGATGGAACCCGGACGCGATTTCCCTTCGTCGAATTGATGCAGGAGGCCTGGCGAGTACTCGCGCCCGGCGGTCTGTTCTATGCGTTGACGCCTGCCTATCCGCATCCCGAAGCGTTTACTGATCCAACACACGTCAACATCATCACCGAGCACACGCACGACTATTTCTGCGGCCCGTCGCCGCTGGGGCGGATGTATGGCTTTGAAGGCGCGTTCGACGTGGTGCGGGTGGAATGGGTGCGGATCGGCGATGCCTACAGCGCGATCCGCGGCTCATCGGAAAATCGCAAGCCACACACCGGGCTAAAGCGTATCGCGCGCAGCCTGCGGCGGTTTTCACGCCAGATGCGCGGCGTCGAATTGCAAGACGAACGAAAAATATATTTGCTGTGGGAGCTGCAGGCAATTAAGGTCATACCCGTGCCATGATCAGCAGTCCCGTGACAAGTGGGCCTGATGTTCAGCAGACTGATGCTGCAGCGGCTACGGTGTTGGTCATTGCCTATCGCATGCGCGACACAATCGCCGACGCCATTTCGTCAGCGCTCGCACAGACGGTGTGTTGCGAGATCATCGTCTCCGACGATTGCTCCGACGACGGCACCCTGGAAGCCGCGCGAGCCGCAATCGCTGGCTATACCGGGCCGCATCGTGTTTGCGTGCGCAGCACGCCGCGTAATCTCGGCTTGTGTGGGCATCTCAACGACCTGGCGACGATTGCCCGCGGCGAAGTGTTGGTTTTCCTTTCCGGCGACGACCTCGCATACCCGCATCGGGTCGAGCGCCTGCTCTCGGCGATGGCGGTGCAGCCAGATGCCATGGTGGTGGGCTCGGCCGTAGATGACATCGACATGCAAGGCAAGGCCCTAGCCACCCGCGTGCGCGGCTTGCCGCCGCGGCTCGATCAACTCTGGTTCCTGCGCCGCGGAAAATTGCAGACCGTGCTCGGCGCATCGATGGCGGTACGGCGTTCGTTGTTGACCGGACTGCCACCACTGCGGGGGGTGGTCGAGGACAACATGCTCAGCTTGCGCGCGGCGCTGCTCGGCAACTGCCTGTGTCTGGCCGAAGCGCTGCTAGGCTACCGGCGGCATGATCACAATCTGAACGACTGGATGTTTGATCGCAGCGACAACGATTACGCAGCGTACGAACGTCGCAACCGCCGCGTACTAGCGATGTATCGCGACATCGCCGCAGACCAGGAGCGTTGCGTCGACGCAAGCCCGCAGCTGTCCGACGAGCGCAAGCGTCTCGGCCTGGCGTTGGCCCGGATGTACCGGCTGGAAGCGGAGATGCGCGAAGCAGTACTCGATCTACCACGCAACAAGTGGCTGAGGCCTTTGTGGCGCGGTTTGAGGCATCCTGGCCTGCGCCGCAAAAGCGCCGAGCGCGCACTCAAGCTGCTGTTGCCCCGGCGCTGGTTCGGGCGCAGCTAGCGTGCACTTGCGCGCCGCAACTTGCGCAACAGCCTGACCTGCATTTTCAGACAATCGAGCACAGGGACGCCCTTCCACCGCAGCAGTCGACGTCGGTGACGCCACAGTAGCCAGATCAGATCTGTGCGGCGCACGGAATCAATTGCGTCGCGCAATGCGCCGGCGAATGCGCGGGCGATGTCGCTGTCGCGCAGTCCGCTGTCCGCATAAGCGTGCATCAATACATATCTCTGTTCGAGCCAGGCACGACTGGCGGCGGCTCCGTGCGACGAGCCATGGCTGGTCTGCCCCATGGGCGAATACGCACTGTCGTGGCGCCGGAAATGCACCAGAGGGCGATCCACATAGCAGATGCCTCGTCGTCCTGCTGCGCACAACGCCAGCCACCAGTCGTGATAGGTAGACCCAGGAAACGGTCGTGCCCGTTCGAACAGATCCCGGCGCAGCAACAACGCGTGCCCGGATACCGAATTGGCGAACAGGAACGCAACCGGATTGTCACCGGCGAGCATCACGATCCCGTCGGAAACGCATTTACCCAACGAATACCCTCTGGCATCAATATAGTCCGAATCGCAGTATGCTGCATCGCATCTGCCGATTGCCGCCAGAAGACTGGCCAATTTGTCGGACTGCCAGATGTCGTCCTGATCGCTAGGTGCGATGAATTCGCCGCTGCACATCGCCATCGCACGCTCGAAACTTACGGTCGGCCCGAGATTGCGTTCATTGACGAAATAGCGAAAGCGAGAATCACGCGTGGCATAGTCGTGCAGGATTGCGCAAGTCTGGTCTTGCGAGCCATCGTCGACGGCGATGATTTCAAACGACACTTCGCGTTGGGCGAGCAGCGAATCGAGCTGCTCACGCAGGTATAACGCGCCGTTGTAGGTACATAGCGCTATCGAAACCAATGGCTGGTTGCCGGCAACGGATAGCCCCGTCATGCGCGTGGTTCCCGGCGCGATCCTGCGCGCGCAATGGTGCAGATCACCGGGTCATCCGCTTCGCGAACACGTGGTTACCGCATCGGACTGCAGCAACCACCATTCGCGTCTGTTGGCCAAGCCGATCGACTGGCTGCGCGTGCGATCAACGCATGCCGGCAATGCCACGCCCTGCACCATCAACCAGCGACGTGCGGGAGCTTGCGCTTGCCACGCGATGGCGCGCTGGAATTGCTGCGGCCACGGCGTCACGAATCCGAAGGTGGTGGCCGGTCGATCCGCCATCAGCAGGTTCTGCTCCTTCCATGCGACCAGGCCCAGTTCAGCGTTTGGCCCGATGACTTGGCCGGCCTGCAGCATCAGTCCGCGCGCGGAGCTGGAATCGTTGAGCAGGGGATACGCGACCAAGCCGTACAACACCCATAGCCCCGTCAACATCGAGGCCAGCCCGATCGGCGCACGGCGACGACCAAACCAGAGCAGGCAACCCGCGCCCCACGCCGCAATCGAGATCAGCAGCCACGCGCCGGCATGCGCCTGCGCAATGCTCAACCCGCGTTCGACGATAAGGGACTGCTCGAACTTGGGGGAGCCCGACAGCATTTCGATGCCGACGCCCAACATCGCCAACGTCAGTCCTGCGGCAAATGCAAATGCCAATCGCTGCGCCCACGGCTTGCGCACGATGCCTGGCAACAGTGGCGCCAGCGCCAGACACATCATCGGCAGCGCCGGCATGATGTAGACGTCGCGCTTGCCGCCGGGAATGGAGAAGAACAGCACGATCAACGCCCACCACGCCAACGGCAACAGATAGCGCGCATCGCGACGTTGCAGTCGCCGTTTCCACGCTGGTAGCGCCCACGGCAGCGCCAGCAGCGGCGGCAGCCAGATCGTCAGCATCATCCCGAGGAAATACCACGGCGGTTGCGGGTGGTCCCACGAATGCGAATAACGACCAGCGGTCTGGTGGAAGAGGATGTCGTCGAGATACGCGTGATATGCAGGATCAGCACTCGACAGCGCCGTCATCAACATCGGCGCCAGCCACAGCGACACCGCGACAAGAAAGGCCAGCGGGCCGAGCAGGACACGCACGTCGCGCACCGGCACGCGGATGCCGCGCCAGCCGCGCATCGCCGCGAACAACGCGGGCACCAGCATCAGCAGCGCGAGCACGCCAACGCCCTTGGTGATCGTGCCCAGGCCAGCGGCAAACCAGCCGAGCATCCACATGCGCCAGTCGCCGTTGCGGTTGTCGCGCGTGCACAGGAAATATCGCAACAAGCCGTAGTTGGCCAGCGTGATCCAGAACGTCACCAGTGGATCGATCTGCGCCTTCTTCGCCTGGTAGACGAATTGCAGGGTAAACAGTAGAGCCCAGCCCGCATACAACCCGACCTTGCGCGTCCACAGCCGCGTGCCGAGGTCGACGACGCACCACAACGTGCCCAGCGCAGCCAGCAGCGATGGCAACAGGAATGCGACCCGCCAGTTGCCGATCAGCGTGTAGGTCGCCGCCTGCAGCCACATCAGCATCGGCGGCTTGTCCGAATACAACTCGATGCCCCGATGCGGGAACAACCACTGGCCGCTTTCGATCATCTGCCTGGCAGCGAGCGCGAAGCGCGGCTCGTCGGCGGGCCACGGATCACGAAGACCCAGTCCCGCCCCCAGGACGAGCAGCGCGAGGATCCAGAACAACCAGGTGTCACGGGAGGCGCGGGATTTCAACATGTGCCGATGATAGAGGACGCCACGCACGAAACCTTCCGGATCGAACTACAGCTTGCGCAGGCGCGCGTAGAAGAATCCATCCATGCCATCTTCGCCCGGCAGGCGTTGGTGGCCGTGGCCGGTGTCGCGTCCGAAGCGCGAATCCAGTGCATCCAACTTCGCGTCCGGCGACCGTGCGAGGAACGACGTGATCTGCGCATCGTTTTCGCCACGCAGGATCGAACAGGTGGCGTACAGCAGCACGCCGCCGGTTGCGAGCGTCCGCCACAGTGCATCCAGCAATCGCGCCTGTGTCTGCATCAATGCAGCGATGTCGGATTCGCGACGGTGCAGCAGGATGTCGGGCTGTCGCCGCACCACGCCAGTGGCGCTGCACGGTGCGTCAAGCAGGATGGCATCGAACGGCCGCCCGTCCCACCAAGCACCGGTGTCGGCGGCATCGGCGGCAAGCAGTTGTGCATGTTCGCCAATGGCCAGCCGCACGAAGGTCGCGCGAATCCGGCGCAGGCGCTCGGGGTCGACATCCAGCGCCACCATGCGCAGCGTTGGATCGCGTTCGAGCAGGTGCGCGGCCTTGCCACCCGGCGCGGAGCAGGCATCGAGCACGCGCGCCCCGATGCCAGGCGCCAGCGCATAGGCCACCAGTTGCGCGCTACCGTCCTGCACCGAAAGTTCGCCATCGGCGAAACCTGGCAGCGCCGAGACCGGCACCGGGGCGTCGATGCGCAGGCCATCGCGGCATGATGGATCGGCAACGGCTTCGATGCGGCTGTCCAGCAGGCGCATGCGGAAGGCATCGACGCTGGTGCGTAGCGCGTTGATGCGCAGCCACAATGGCCCGGGTTGCAGGCTGGCCTGGAGGATGTGGTCGACAGCACCGGGCCAGTCGCGACGCAGTTGCTCCAGCAACCAATCTGGCCACCCGGCTTTCGTATCCCCCGCCGGCAAGCCATCGCGTTGCGCTCGGCGCAGCAGGGCGTTGACCAGTCCGGCCTGGTGCGTGCGACCCATCGCGCGTGCCGCGTCCACCGTCGAGGCCACCGCGGCGTGCGCCGGCAAGCCCAGTGCGTCGAGTTGCGCGAAGCCGGCATGCAGCAATGCACGCAGCGAGGCATCGCGTTTGCCCAGTGGTTTGGGCATCCACGAAACCAACGCCGCGTCGTAGCGCATGCGCTGGCGCAGGGCCGCGAACACGATCGCCTCGACCAGGGCGCGGTCGCGCGGGTCGGGCAGCGTCGGCAAGGCCGTCGCCAGTTCGGTCTTCAGCGAGCGTCCGCGATGCAGCACGGCATCGAGCACGCGGACCGCGACGACGCGCGATGCAACTCCGGCAAGGATGTTCATGCTGTAGGCAGCATGCGGTCGGATTTGATGCAATAAAACGTCATGCCATCCGCAATTGTGGACGCGCATTGAGGAAGTCCGCCGCCGTGATGGCTTTGCCGCCTTCGCGCTGCAGCACTCGGATGCGCAGCGCGCCCTCGCCGCAGGCGATGTCGATGCCATCGCGGCCAGCAGCGAGCATGCTGCCAGGCGTGGCGTGCGCAGCCGAGCCAACCGAAATCGCGCCATGGATGCGCACGCGTTCGCCGCCGATGTCGGCTTCGGCCATGGGCCATGGATTGAACGCGCGCACCTTGCGCGCCAGCAAGTCGGCGGGTTGCGACCAGTCCAGTTTCGCCTCGCGCTTGTCGAGCTTGTGCGCGTAACTGATGTCCACGGTGGATTGTGGTTTCGCTTCCAGGCGCAATCCGGCACGCAGAAGGCCCAATCCATCGGCCAGCGTCTGTGCGCCGAGTTCGGCCAAGCGATCGTGCAATTGACCGCCGGTGTCATGTTCGCCGATCGACAGGCGCTGCGTCAGCAACACCGGCCCTGTGTCGAGGCCGCGCTCCATCTGCATCAGGCAGATGCCGGTGTCGTAGTCGCCGGCTTCGATCGCGCGCTGGATCGGCGCCGCGCCACGCCAGCGGGGCAGCAAGGAGGCGTGCACGTTCCAGCCACCGTACGCCGGGATATCCAGGATCGATTGCGGCAGGATCAGTCCGTAGGCGACCACGACCAGCAGGTCCGGCTTGAGCGCGCGCATGGCCTCGCGCGACAACGCCGACTTCAATGACTCTGGCTGCAGGACCGGGATGCCGCGCAGCGTGGCTTCCAGCTTGACCGGAGAGGGCTGCATTCCGCGGCCGCGGCCTGCCGGGCGATCTGGCTGGGTATAGACCGCTACGACTTCGTGGTGTTGTGCAGCCGCACGCAAGCACGGCACCGCGAATGCCGGGGTGCCGGCAAAGACGATTCGAAACGTCATCCGCTACGCCGCATCCTGTTTACGCTGCTTCGCCAGCTTTTTGCGCACCATTTCGCGCTTCAGTGGCGACAGGTAATCGACGAACAGCTTGCCTTCAAGATGATCCATCTCGTGCTGCACACACACGGCAAGCAGGCCTTCGGCCTGCAGTTCAAAAGACGTGCCGTGGCGGTCCAGCGCGGTCACCGTGATCGCGTTGCTACGGGTGACATCGGCAAAAATACCGGGTACAGACAAGCAGCCTTCCTGGTAGACCTGCTCGCCGCTGCTGACCAGGATCTGCGGGTTGACGAACACCATGGGCTGGTCTTTCTCCTCCGACACATCGATCACCATGAAGCGCCGGTGCACGTCGACCTGGCTGGCGGCCAGCCCAATCCCGGGGGCTTCGTACATGGTCTGGAACATGTCGTCCAGCAACTGCTGGGTGGACGGCTCGGCCAGCCACCCCGGATCGACCGTCGCGGCGCGGGTACGCAGTCGGGGATCGGGAAATTCGAGGATCGGGAGTTGGGCCATGGCGGAAATTGCAGGTAAAAACAGGGGCCGCGGTCACATCCGCTAGCGACGCGACATGCGGTCGGACGATTGTAACGCCGCCGGCTTGCCAAGACGCATCGCTTGTGGGCTATATTGCCCCGGCAATATGGGGAAATCTCCATGGGGAGCAGGTAGATGGACGCAATGCTTAAGCGCGCGTCGAAGGCAATTCGCCCGGCCAGGATCTTTTTCAAGATCGCTGTCGTCGCATTGTTGACGGTCGCCACCTATGCCACCGCAGTCGAAATGCGGGGCGATCATCCCGACACCTACGTGGTGCGGCGTGGCGACACCTTATGGGACATCGCCGGGCGCTTCCTGAAGCGGCCTTGGCTGTGGCCGGAAATCTGGCAGGCCAACCCGCAGATCCGCAATCCCCACCTGATCTATCCAGGGGACGTGCTCAGCCTGGCCTACCTGGATCGCATGACATTGCAGCCAGGGCCGCGCGTGGGCGCCCCGATCAACGCAATCGCACTGGCCGATGTCGAGCCGTTCCTCAAGAACCTGCGCGTGGTCGATCAATTCGACCAGTTGCCGTATGTGGTCGGGCTGGAGGGTGACCGCCTGCGGAGTACCCAGGGGCAAGTCGCCTACATCAAGGGGCTCAGCGGAGCGCAGCCGGGCCAGCGCTACGCGGTGGTGCGGCCCACCGAGCGCTACACGCGCCTGGACCGCAACCGCTGCTGCGATTTCTTCCACAAGGATGACCTCGACTTCCGCGGCCGTCGCATGATCAACTTTGAAAACTACTGGACTGACGTCACCACGCCGCATGACGGCAGCGAACTGCTGGGCTTCGAGTTGATGCAGGTCAACGTAGGCACCGTGACCCGCGGCGAAGTTGGCGGTATCCAGGCCAGCACGCTACTGCTGGATAGCACCGACAAGGAAGTGCGCGTCGGCGATCGACTGATTCCGGTGGATGTGCAGCCGTACGACCTGCAGTTCTTCCCGCACGCGCCCAAACAGCAATTGGAATATGGCCGCGCCCGCGTGATTGCGGTCGCCGACGAAGTCTCCACTGGGGGCCCGCATGACGTGGTTGCGTTGTCGGTGGGCGCGCGTGAAGGCGTCGACAATGGCACCGTGTTCTCGATCTGGCGCGTCGGCAGCAGTGTCACCGACAAGGTCGAATACGGCGCCGAG
>JBBSUF010000081.1:0-10422 GCA_038235185.1 Lysobacterales bacterium | reverse complement strand
GACCTGGTGAGGCTGCCATTGGTCCAGGAGCGCCTCGAGTCCTTCGCACAACAGGCCCAGGCGCGAGGGGAAATCCTCCGCGCCCAGCAGCACGATCGCCTGTGCATGCACGAAACTGCAACGCCCATCGGCAGCCACGTCAATGACGCCGACACCGGTGCGCTGCGAGCCCGGATCGATGCCGAGGATTCTGGTCACGGTGTCAGTTTACGCGTAGGCAGCTTCGCCAAGATTGGCGTTGGAATACACGGACTGCACGTCGTCCAGGTCATCGAGCCAGCGCAGCAGTTTTGCGACCTGTCCAGCCGTGTCGCCAGACACGGCAATGTCGTTGTCGGCGCGCACGGTGACTTCGGCGATGTCGGCCGCAAGACCCGCGTTGTCCATCTGGGTCTTGATAGCGGCGAAAGTGTCAGGAGCCGTGATGACGTCGATGGCGCCATCGTCATAAACGACAACGTCATCGGCGCCGGCATCGATGGCAAGGTCGGTGATGCGGTGTTCGTCCGCGCCAGCCGCGAACGACAACACACCGACCTTGCGGAACATGAATGCGACAGACCCGTCAGTCCCGAGATTGCCGCCGAATTTGCCGAACGCGTGCCGCACGTCGGCCACCGTGCGCACCTTTTTGTCAGTGAGGCAGTCGACGATCACGGCGACGCCGCCAGGCGCATAGCCTTCGTAGCGGATTTCCTCATACTCGACGCCTTCCAGCTCGCCGGTGGCCTTTTTCAACGCCCGTTCGATCACGTCCTTGGACATGTTCGCGGACAGGCCCTTGTCGATGGCCGTGCGCAGGCGCGGATTGCCCGCCGGATCACCACCACCGGCGCGCGCAGCAACGCTGATTTCGCGAATGATCTTCGTGAATATCTTGCCGCGCCGGGCATCCTCGGCGTTCTTGCGACCCTCGATGGATGGCCCCCTACCCATGCCACTCTCGACTGCGTTGGTGCGAAGCAGGCAATTTTACGCTGTGGCCGGGTCGAGCGGGCAGATTGCAGTGGGCTGCATAGCGGCGCCTGCCGAAGACATCGTGGATTTCATCCCGGCGATGGCAGGAAGTGTCCATCGCGCAGGAACGCCACGGCCTGCGCTTCGGCATCCGGTGAAAACAGCAAGCCACTGTGGCTGGCGTCGATGACGACGTGATCGGAGATGCCCTTCAGGCGCGTCTCGGCGACCGCAACGGTTCCGTCGTGTTCGCCATCGAACCCGGCGAACAGCGCACCAAGACCATGCGGGACGCGACCGGCAATCACGCCGACGTCGGCTGCCCCTTCCCAGCATTCCACACCTTGCTGCAGCAACGTGGCGCTGCGGCCGAACATCGCGGCGGCCGGACCCCAGCGCAGCATCCCGCTGACGGCACCACTGCCATTCAGTGGCGAACCCAGGCAGACGATGCGACGCATGGATCGATGGGCAGCCTCGCACACCGCCTGCAGCGCGATCAGGCCGCCGAGGCTGTGGGCAACGATGTCCGCATCGGCCTCATCCAGTCGCGCGGCCAGGCGCTGCACGGCGGTGTCCGGTGCATCGGTGACGCCGTGGTACGCGAAAATCTCCGGTGCAAAGCCTGCAACCGTCAACTTCGACGCCAACCACTGCATGGACGCGCCGGGCATCCACAACCCGTGCAACAGGATCACCCGACGATTCAAGGCGTGGTTCCAAGACGACGAAACATGAACTCGCGATCGCGCACGCGGCCGACGGGAAATTCATATTCGCCAACTTTCGTGAATCCATGCCGCGCGTAGAAGCGTTGTGCGGCGAAGTTTTCCGACCACACGCTGATCCACACCGTGCGCGGCCCATCGCGTTGCAGCCAATCCAGTGCGGCCTCGAACAGCCTGCCGCCCCATCCACCATTCTGCGCAGAGGCCAGCACATACAAGCGCTTCAATTCGCCGTCTTCCGGCGTCACCTCGGGATGTGGCAACCCGCTCGGCCCTGCCAAAGCATAGCCAACGACATCACTCCCGTGTTCGAACAGCCACAGCGCATAGGCCTCGTCGGCGAGGTAGCGCAGATAGCGATCAGCGTGGTGGCTTTCCTGCAGGAAGGCGTCTAGGTCGTCCGCGCCGTACAGATGACCGAACGCTTCGACGAACGAGCGGCCGCCGATTTCACTCAGCGTGAGCGCATCATCCTTCGTCGCACGACGGATCGACGGGGTCACGCGGGCTTTGCTGCCTTCGGCCGCACCGACACATGCACTTCAGCCAACTGCGCATCGGAAATCGGGGATGGCGCTCCGGTCATCAGGCACTGTGCGGTCGTCGTCTTCGGGAATGCAATCACGTCGCGGATCGATTCGGTGCCGGCCATCAATGCGGCAATGCGGTCGATTCCAAACGCAATGCCGCCATGGGGCGGTGCGCCGTATTTGAGTGCGTCGAGCAGGAAGCCGAACTTCCCTTCCGCCTCTTCCGCGCCGATCCCCAGCAATTCGAAGACAGCCGACTGCATCGACGAGCGATGGATGCGGATCGAACCGCCACCGATCTCGTTGCCGTTGAGCTCCATGTCGTAGCCGCGCGAGACGGCGGCTTTCGCGTTCGCGCGCAGGTCATCCACGTCATCCACCGCCGGTGCGGTGAACGGATGATGCAGCGCCACGTAGCGGTTGGCCTCGTCATCCCATTCGAACATCGGGAAGTCCGTCACCCACAATGGAGCCCACGTGTCGGTGATGAGGTTGAGATCCTTGCCCAGCTTCACCCGTAATGCGCCCATGAAATCGGACGCGGTCTTGTAACTCGCCGCGCCGAACAGGAGCAGGTCTCCGGTCTGCGCCTCGGTCGCGCGCAGGATTGCGGCAAGCGTGGCGTCGTCGAGGAATTTGGCGATCGGCGAGTTGACACCTTCCCGGCCCTTCGCCGCGTCCTCGACTTTCATCCAGGCCAGCCCCTTCGCACCGAACTTCGCCGCATGCGCAGCGTAATCATCGATCTGCTTGCGCGACAGGGACGACGCGCCCGGCACGCGCAAGGCCACGACACGGCCGTCCTCCGCGTTCGCCCAATCGGTGAACACCTTGAACTCGCAATTCCTAACCAGCTCCGCGATATCGGTGAACTCCATGGCAATGCGCAGGTCGGGCTTGTCCGATCCATAGCGGCGCATGGTTTCTTCATACGTCATGCGCGGAAAAGGATTCGCAAGTTCCACATCCATCACTTCACGGAACACGTCGCGGATCAGACCCTCGGTCACGTCCTGTACGTCGCGCTCGGTCACCCACGCAAACTCCATGTCCAGCTGGGTGAATTCAAGCTGGCGGTCGGCACGCAACGCCTCGTCGCGGAAGCAGCGCGCGATCTGGTAGTAGCGATCGAAGCCCGCCACCATCAGGATCTGCTTGAACAGCTGCGGTGACTGCGGCAGCGCGTAGAACTCGCCCGGATGCATGCGCGCCGGCACCAGAAAATCCCGCGCGCCTTCCGGGGTGGCCTTGGTCAGGATCGGCGTTTCGATGTCCTGGAAACCGCGCGCATCCAGCCAGCGGCGCAGCGCCTGTACCAGCTTGATGCGCGTGCGCATCATCTGCTGCATCTTCGGCGTGCGCAGGTCGAGGTAGCGGTACTTCAAGCGTGTTTCCTCGCCCGGGTTTTCATGGGCGTGGAAGGGCAGCGGCTCGGCTTTGTTCAGCACTTCGATTTTTGTAGCGACCACCTCGACCTGGCCGGTCCGCAGCTTCGGGTTCACCGACGTGCGTTTGCGCACGACCCCAGTGACGCGCAGGCAGTCTTCGTAACCCACGTCGGCGGCCGTCGCCACGACCTCGGCATTGCCTTCGACATCGACCTGTTCGGCGACGACCTGGACGATGCCTTCGTGGTCACGCAGGTCGATGAAGCACAGTCCGCCAAGATCGCGGGCCACATCGGCCCAGCCGCACAGGGTCACGGACTGGCCAATCAATGCCTCGTCGATCAGGCCGCAGAAATGGGTACGCATGAACGCTCCGTTGCGAAGGTGCCCCGGTGTTTGGCCGGGTGGATGAACAAACCAGGCGAGCAGATGGTCGAAACACGCCATTTTAACGGTATCGGGTGCATTTACTTTTACTTGGCCATGCAAGGCCGGCATACCGCCGCAATCACGGGGAATGGCAATGACCACATCACTCAAAGCTCTGTCACTGGCATTGGGCCTGACTGCACTCAGCGCCGCCTTCATCCCGGCCGCCCACGCCCAGGACGGGTATTACCCCCAATCGCGCGGCTATGCCTCCGAGGACCTGCGACGACTGAACCAGAACGATCAGGTTCGCGTGATACGCCAGGAATATGCGGATCAATCCGGCGGTCGCCGTATCCCCGACGACCAGATGCGCTTTTATCTCGATCAGATCAACCGCTCTAATTGGAGGTTCAGCCAGGTCCGCCAGGACATCGCGCAATCAATCCGTGGCGGCGGACCGCAGCCCGGACGCGATGGAACCATCCGCTGCGACAGCAATGGCAGCGACCCAAGCACTTGCCGCACACCATGGCCGGGGCAATCGCGCATCGTTCGCACGGTCTCCGATGCGCAGTGCGTGGAGGGACGCAGCTGGCAGTCGCAACCTGGACAGATCAGTGTCAGCAACGGTTGCCGTGCCGAATTTGCCGAGGCACCACGCCCGGTGGACTTCCCGCGCCGGGGTCGCGTGGTGGATTGCGAAAGTGCTGGATCGCGACATAACGCCTGCACCGTTCCGTGGAGCGGTCCTTCGCGGCTGCAGCGGAAATTGTCGAAAGCCAAATGCGTCGAAGGCCGCAGCTGGGGCTCGGGTCCCGGGCAGGTGTGGGTATCGCACGGATGTCGTGGCCAGTTCACCGCGGCAGGCGGGTTTAACGAGGTTCCCGGGTATGGCGGTGATTACGCGGTGACCTGCAACAGTGTCGGCGGAATAGTACCGACCACCTGCGCATGGGATCGCAGCCGGGGCCAGCCCTATCTTCTTCAGCAACTGTCTGGCGTGCCCTGCATCGACGGGCAGACCTGGGGCTACAGCGATCGCAGCGGGCTCTGGGTCAGCCGCGGATGTCGCGCGCGATTCGGCGACCTGACTGCGGCGCAGCGATCACGCTGACGCTGGTCCGGCGCCAGTTGCCGGCTTTGCCGCCGGCTTGGGTTCGGCCTTGGTTTCGGGCTTGGCCGTAACAGTGCTTCCTGCCGGCTTGGGATCGCTTTTTGTTTCCGGCTTGGCGTCGCTCTTGCTCTCGGGCTTGGAATCGCCACCGCCGGTGGCTTCACTTTTTTCACTCAGGTTGCGCTTCTTGTCGCCATCCTTCTTGAAATCGGTCTCGTACCAGCCACTGCCGGACAGGCGGAAACTCGGCGCGGTCAACTGACGTTTGACCGTCTCCTCGCTGCACACCGGGCACTGGGTGGGGTCGGCATCGGACAGCTTCTGCAGCCGGTCGAAATGATGGCCGCAGGCGGAACAGGCGAAGGCATAGATGGGCATGGTGGATGTTGTGCGGACGAAACCTGTAGGGATTGTGGGGGTTATACCGCTGGTTACAAGCAACGCTTCACTTCATGGCCCCACAAGCGGGCCGGGCGAGGTCAAGCCGCGTTCGTCTCGTACAACGCCAGCAATTCCAGTTCGGCGTGTTCCAGCTGGATGCGCAACTCGCCTTGCTGTTTCCCAAGCGACGCCGCGCGGACGCCACCATCGGCATACAAACTGCTGTCGGCGAGTTGTGTTTCCAGCCCACCGATGCGGGCTTCGAGATCCGCCACGCGGGCTTCGGCTTTCGCCAGCTTGTGCGGATTGATGCGATTGGCCGGTTTGACAGGCGTGGCAGGCGCGATGGGCATTGGAAGTGCTTTCACCGGCTTGGCTGTTTCGTTACCAGGCCTTGAGCGCAGCCACGCCGCGTATTCGTCCAGGTCGCCGTCGAACGGCTCGACCACACCGTCGTGCACGCGCCAGAATGTTTCGCAGACCAGGCCGATCAAATGGCGGTCGTGCGAGACCATGACGATCGCGCCTTCAAAGATCGACAGCGCCTCGGCCAGTGCTTCGCGCATTTCCAGGTCGAGATGGTTGGTGGGTTCGTCGAGCAGCAGCACGTTGGGTTGCAGCCAGGCAATCAAGGCCAGCGCCAGGCGCGCGCGTTCGCCGCCGGAGAAGCCATTGATGCTCTCGAACGCACGGTCGCCGGCGAAATTCCACTTGCCGAGGAAGTCGCGGAACGCCTGGGTGGAACCATTCGGCGCCAGCTCACGCAGATGGTCGATCGCCGAGGTACCGGCCTTGAGCGATTCCACCGTGTGCTGGGCAAAGTAGCCGATGCGAAGGTCCGGATGCGCGTTACGATCACCGCTGAGCGGGGCGAGTTCACCGACCATGGTCTTCACCAGCGTCGACTTGCCGGCGCCATTGATGCCGAGCAGGCCGATGCGATCGCCTGCTTCCAAGCCGAAGTTGACGTCGTGCAGGATGGAGATGGCATCGGCTCCGGGTGCGCGATACCCGCAATCCATATGGCTCAACCGCAACAGCGAATTGGGCAGTTTCAGCGGTTGCGGAAACTCGATGCGCACCTCGCGCTCGGCGCGCACGGCTTCGGTGCCGGCCATCTTGGCCAGACGCTTGACCCGCGACTGCGCCTGCTTGGCCTTGGCCGCGCTGGCCTTGAAACGGTCGATGAAGCTCTGCAGGTGCGCACGTTCGGCCTGCGCCTTTTCGTGTGTAATCTGCTGCAGGCGCAGTTGTTCCGAACGCTGGCGCTCGAACGCGGTGTAGTCGCCGGAGTACAACTTCGCCTTGCCATCGTGCAGGTGCAGCGTATGCGTGCAGACGTTGTCGAGGAATTCGCGATCGTGCGAGATCAGCAGCAGTGTGCCCGGATATTTCAGCAGCCACTGCTCCAGCCACAGCACCGCGTCGAGGTCCAGGTGGTTGGTGGGCTCGTCGAGCAGCAGCAGGTCCGATGGCGCCATCAATGCGCGAGCAAGATTCAGGCGCACACGCCAGCCACCGGAAAACGTGCTGACTGCACGTGAGTGCGTTTCCGCCGGGAACCCGAGTCCGTGCAACAGCTTGCCGGCACGAGCGCTGGCGTCGTAGCCGCCGACTTCTTCGAGCCGGTGGTGTGCCTCGGCGACCGCTTCCCAGTCCTCGTTGGCAAAAGCATTGGCCTCCGCCTGCAACGCGGCATGCACGACGGCATCGCCGCCCAGCACGAAATCAATCGCGGCATCGGGCAATGACGGCATTTCCTGGGCGATGCTGGCGATGCGCACCCGCCCCGAGAGATCCAGGTCGCCACGATCGGCCTCGATCTCGTTGCGGACTGCCGCAAACAGTGAGGACTTGCCGGTGCCATTGCGCCCGACCACGCCCACCCGCCAGCCCGCCTGCAGGGTGAGGTCGACATCGGACAACAGCAGGCGTTCGCCCCGGCGCAGGGCGAAATTGCGAAAAGAGATCATGTGGCGATTTTAACAGCCGTCAGGATCGGGGCAGCTTGGATCAGAATGGTCAGATGTGCTGCGCGCGTTACTTCCTGCCGCCATAGATCCGGATGCGTGTGGACCCGTCCGGCTGGGGCAAGACCACAAGCCTGGACTGCGACAAGGTGGTTCCCACGCTGGTCAGGTAGAAGGTCGCCCAGTCTTCGGCATCACCGGAGGATCCGAAAGATGCGTCGATGCGACAACTCCGGGACCGGCAGTCCGTGTCGATCGATTTCGGCCTGAGACCCGTCGCGAGCATGGCCGGATTCTTGACATCGGACAGCAACCTAGCCTCGGCAGGCCCTGCCCAGGCCGCGTCAATGGTCTCGCGAGCGTGTTCGCTTTCCAGCGTGCGCAAAAGCGCATCCCGATCCCTGGCTTCACGCGCGGGGTCCTGGTCCCCAGCCGTAAGTCCAAGCAGATGTGGCGCTGGCCTGTATTCCGCTCCCGTCGCCCCAGACGTTGGCGCCGTGAGTCCGGAGGCGCTGAGCATAGTATCCATGCGTTCTTGCAAGGCCGTCATTTGAATCTGCTGCCGGCGCTCCAGCGCATCCATCCGTTGCGACAATCCGGCCAAGGATTGCTGTTCAGATTCGCCTGACTTTGAAGCCACCAGACGTTGGAAAGTCACGATCGCCACGATCGAGGCAACGGCTGTAATCACCAGTAGCGTCCTGTCACGTAATATCACGCTTTCTCCCCGATCTCAAACTGGAAACGGCGCTGCGCGTCACGCAGCGCCGTGTTCACTGCTCTATGCCCCAACGTCTTCGGTGTAGCGAACATAGCCGTAGTCGATGTCGGTGCCTGGCGGCAGCGAACACGACCAATTCAGCCAGGAATAATTTGCCCCCGAATTGTCCGCAGGCAGCCAACTGATAAATGCGCTGCTACCGGCGCCGACAGTGGCCGTCTTGGAAATGTACGTCGGGCCAGCGTCACTCGCGAAACCGTGCACCAGAGTGCAGGAGACGTCTGCCGACGCAGTACCGCGATTGAAAACCCTGAGGGTGGCTTCGGTAATTTTTGCATCATTACGCTCCTTCTCCATCGAGCACGAGACGAATGCCGTGGCTGTGCCCTCATTTGCAACCGCGAGCGGACGCTTGCGGATGTTGGTATCAAAACTCGGCAATGCGCCCTGGCAAAATCCCGCTGCATGACTGAAATCAAGCCTGGAAACAGTGACTGCGTTGGCCCCGCCACTCGCCACCAAGCCAGTCAGCACGGTGGCCGCCGCGAGTACTACACTTATACGATTCATCTCACTCCCTCCTGAAATACCGCGCTAACGAGGCGGTTTGCCGCGACGCATTGGCGTCGGTCTACATATGGAACGTGACAACCGGCACTGACCGGACAAAATGTCCGCGACAGCCGGCTTCCAGCAATCCCGGAGCAAATACGTTGACAGCCCCCTTCTTAGGTGCGCCGCATGGCATAAATCCTTAACGAAGATGCGTGAGGCGACCTGCCCTACCTGTCGCCACACGTTACGTCGAAACAACGCTGGCCGGAGAAGCCAGCCCTACCCCTTTCATCACCCATAACAATACGCCACCTATCATCCCCCTCATCACGATCACCTCTCCTCGGAATCATCATCTTGATTGCCCCCGTTCCCGCATGGACCCGCTCGCTGCCGGTACTGATCGGCCTGGCCTTGGTCCTGGGCTTCCTGTACGTCGCCAAGATGGTGGTGCTTCCGCTTGCACTCGCCATCCTGATCACCTTCCTGCTGGCGCCGCCCGTGATGTGGATGCAGCGACGCGGGGTGCCGCGGGTGCCTGCGGTGATGCTGGCCACACTGCTCGCGCTGGGGGCCGTGATCGGTTCGGGATATGCGGTCACGCTTCAGATCGGCGACCTGCTCGACTCCTACCCGCGCTACGAGCAGAACATCACCGCCAAGATCGCCGGACTGCGCTCGCATGGTCAGGCGGGTCTGATCGAGAAGATGCAGGCGGTCGCGCAAAGCATTTCGAAGCAACTCGACAAGGCCCAGGCCAGCCAACCCGTCGCGGTGCGTACCGAGGCCGAACGCGCGCAGCCGGTGCGGATCGTGGACGACGGCCCGTTTCGCCTATCGCAAGTCTGGTCGGTCGCTGGGCCATTGCTGGAACCGCTGGCCGATGCCGGCCTGGTGCTGGTGCTAGTGATCTTCATGCTGATCAACCGCGAGGACCTGCGCGATCGCGTGATTGCGCTGATCGGGCCTGCGCAGGTGGCCGACACCACGCGTGCCCTCGACGATGCTGGCGGCCGCGTCAGCCGCTACCTGTTACGGCAGTTGCTAGTCAACCTCGGCTACGGCATCGCGGTGATGCTCGGTCTTTGGTTGATCGGCGTGCCTTACGCACCGCTATGGGGCTTCTTCGCTGCGTTGCTCCGCTACATCCCCTACCTGGGTCCGTGGCTGGCGGCGATGTTGCCGATCATGTTGAGCCTGCTGATCGCGCGCGAATGGACAACGGCACTGGAGGTGGTCGGGCTGTTCGGCGTACTGGAACTGATCACCAACATGGTGGTGGAACCCATGGTCTATGGGCGCGGGATGGGCGTGTCGCAGGCCGCGTTGCTGGTTGCGGTGGCATTCTGGACGTGGTTCTGGGGTCCGGTCGGATTGGTGTTGGCCTCGCCGTTGACGGTGTGCCTGGTGGTGCTCGGGCGGCATGTGCCGTTCCTGAAATTTTTCGACACCATGTTGGGCGATCGCCCGGCGTTGGAGCCACCGGTGCGCTACTACCAGCGCTTGCTGGCGCGCGACGTGGACGAAGCAGAGGAGCTGGTCGAGTCGTTGGTGGACGATGGCGACCTGGCAACTGTATTCGACGATGTGCTGGTCCCGGCTCTGGCAATGGGCAGGGCGGATTTCGCGGCTGGCAAGATTGAAGCTGACAGCCTGCAACAGGTCGCCACGGGCACGCAGCTGATTGCCGGGGAGCTCGGCGCCGT
>JBBSUF010000080.1:0-10510 GCA_038235185.1 Lysobacterales bacterium | reverse complement strand
AGGTCGTAGTCCAGGGCGCCGGCACGCTCGACATTGAACCGGTTGCGCGAATACACGGGAAAGCGCAGGTCGTAGCAAACCAGCGGACAAATGCGCCAGCCTTTCCATTCGACGCTCACGCGATCCCGGCCGCATGCATAGCGCTCGTGCTCGCCGGCATAGCGGAATAGATGCCGCTTATCGTAATGTCTCGACTCGCCATCGGGCGTCACGAAAAACAGCCGGTTGTACACGGCACCCGAGTCGCGGATCTGCACGCTACCTGTGATGGCCGCACCCAAATCACGTGATTTTTCCCGCAGCCAGTCGACCGTCATGCCCTGCATGGTTTCCGCATCCTGGATGGCCTCGTTACTGAAACCGCTGGTGAAGGTTTCCGGCAACAGGATGAGATCGGTTGCACCTCGCTGGCTGCTCATCAAGCCGCCGTAATAGTCGCGATTGCCGGCGGGATCATGCCAGCGCGTCGCGCCCTGGACGAGTGAGATGCGAAGATCTTGCGTGACGTGCTCCATGCGATGTCGACTAGAGTTTCTGCAGTCGGACGATCGCTGCATCCAGCGTCGTTTCGTTCTTGGCAAAACACAGCCGCGCCAGGCGCTGTCCGACTGGCGGATCGGCATAAAAAGGCGATAGCGGAATCGAAGCCACGCCGTGTTCGACCGTCAGCCAACGGCAGAATGCGAGGTCATCCAGATCACTGACGGCTGAGTAATCGACAAGCTGGAAATAGCCGCCGGCCACCGGCAACGGTTTCAGTCGGGTTGTCAGCAGCTGCTGCCGGAAATGATCACGCTTGGGCTCGTAGAACGCGCCGAGCTGCTCGTAATGCTCGGGTTGCTCTTCAATCATGGTCGCGAATGCATGTTGTGCCGGAGTGAAACTGCAGAAGGTGTTGTACTGATGCACCTTACGGAATTCCGTGGACAAGGCTTGCGGCGCGATGCAATACCCAATCTTCCAGCCAGTGCAGTGATAGGTTTTGCCAAAACTTGAGATGACAAATGCCCGCTCGCGCAATTCCGGATAACGCAACACCGATTCATGACGCGCACCATCAAAGACGATGTGTTCATACACCTCATCGGAGAGCAGCCAGATGTTCGTGTCCCGCAACAATCCGGCAATGGATGCCATGTCCTCTGTCGTCAGCATCGCGCCAGATGGGTTGTGCGGGCTGTTGATCATCAGCATGCGCGTGCGTGGCGTAATCGCATCACGCACCTTGTCCCAATCCGGTGCGAAGGTCTGCGGATCCAGCGGGACATGGATCGCGATGGCACCCGCAAGGTTGATGCCAGGCTCGTAGCAGTCATAGCAGGGATCAAGCACGATGACTTCTTCCCCTGCGCGCACGACCGCCGCCACGGCATCCAATATTGCTTCCGACGCGCCAGAGGTGACGGTGATCTCGGTATCGGCATCTGGCCGCCAGCCGTAGCAGCGCTCGGTCTTGTGTGCAATCGCCTGCCGCAGCGACGCGATTCCGGTCATCGGTGAGTATTGGTTCTGGCCGGCACGCATGGCCTGGTCCAGCGCATCAACCAGCAGCGCAGGTGGAGAAAAGTCCGGGAATCCCTGCCCCAGGTTGACAGCGTTGTGCTCGGCGGCCAGTTGCGACATCACGGTGAAGATCGTGGTGCCGACCTTGGGAAGTTTGGTCGATAGGGTCGGTGCGGTCATCGTGATCGACTTGAGTCAAAAACCGACAACCAGTGTAGGACAGTCGCACGGGTTGATCGAACCACCCGGCCGTCGCACGGCATCGCTGTAGAATTGAGGTTTTCGTGCCGGCCATGCGCCCGCCAATGTCGGACTCCACTCCACATCCCCTGCCCCTGCTTGCAGCGCGCGGGCTTGCGTTCATGCGCAACGAGCAGTGTGTCTTCGGGCCGCTGGATTTTGCCGTGGATGCGGGCGAAGCGCTGCTGGTGCAAGGCGACAATGGCGTCGGGAAAACCACCTTGCTGCGCGTACTGGCCGGATTGCTGCATGCCGAGACAGGGGAAGTCGACATCGATGGCAGGCACGCGACCGCGCTGCTGCGCGCATCGGCGATGTCCTACCTGGGTCATCTTCCTGCCCTGAAGCAGGATCTGTCGGCGCTGGAAAACCTCGACTTCCTCTGCGGCCTGCACGGGCGTCGTCGCGGGCAGCTTCCTGCTAATGCGCTGGCGATGGTCGGCTTGGCAGGATTCGACGACACATTGGCGCGGCATCTGTCCGCTGGCCAGAAAAAGCGCCTGTCGCTGGCGCGGCTTTGGCTGGCGCCCGCTCCGTTGTGGCTGCTGGATGAGCCATACGCCAATCTTGACCTGGATGGGATCAATCTCGTCAACCGCATGGTCCAGGCGCATCTGCGTGATGGTGGCGCTGCGCTGCTCACGACGCACGGGGCCTACGCCGCGCCACCGGTGCGCACTCGGATGCTGGTGCTGGAGCGCACGCCATGATGTGGCCTGCCGCAAAAGCGCTCATGGTGCGAGACCTGCGCTTGCTCTGGCGTCGCCGCGGGGATGCCTTGCAGCCGGTGTTGTTCGCGCTACTGGTCGTGGTGCTGTTCGCATTAGCGCTCGGGGCCGAGGCGCAGGTGCTGGCGAAGGTCGCCTCTGCCGTGTTGTGGCTGGCGGTGCTGCTGGCCGGACTGCTCGCGCTTGATACGCTGTTCCGAAGCGATGCCGAGGATGGATCGCTGGAGCAATGGATGCTGGCACCGGTACCGCTGGCCTGGCTGGTCCTCGTGCGCACGTTCATGCATTGGACGACGACAGCCCTGCCGCTGTTGATCGCCACGCCCGTGCTTGCGGAACTTCTGCACTTGCCGCGCGATCAATTGCCCGTCCTGCTGGCCTCACTGGCGCTGGGGACCCCATTACTGAGCCTGCTGGGCGCAGTGGTCGCGGCATTGACCGTCGGCATGCCCCGCTCCGGTATTCTTGTCGCCCTGCTCGCGTTACCGCTCTATGTGCCGGTGCTGGTCTTCGGTGCCGGCAGTGTCGCCGCGGCGGCGCAAGGGCTGGATTCGAGTGGTGCGTTGCTCCTGCTGGGCGCCGGGCTGGTCCTGGCGCTTGTGCTGGCACCGCTGGCCGCCGCGGCAGCGATCCGTATTGCGATGAGTTGAACATCGAGTTGAAATCCAATCCATGAATCGCGTCACCCACTGGTTCCATCAACTTGGCTCGCCGCCGTATTTCGAGCGCTTCGCGGCCCGCTGGGGACCTATTGCTTATGGAATCGCCTTCCTGGTGATGGTTTACGGCCTCTATGGGGCATTGTTCGTGGTGCCCGCCGATTACCAGCAGGGGGACAGCTTCCGCATTCTCTACATCCATGTGCCCAGCGCATGGATGAGCATGGCGGCGTTCGGGCTGATGGCGTTCTATGCCGCCGTCGCGTTGATCTGGCGCATCAAGTTGTGCGAAATCCTGGCAATGGCCTGTGCTCCGATCGGCGCCGCCTTCACCCTGATCACGCTGGCCACTGGTTCGATCTGGGGCAAGCCGATGTGGGGGACGTGGTGGGATTGGGACCCGCGCCTGACAACGGAACTGATCCTGCTGTTCCTGTACCTGGGCATCATCGGGCTCTACAACGCAATCGACGATCGTCGCGCAGCGGCTCGCGCTGCCGGATTGCTTGCCATTGTCGGAGTTGCGTTGCTGCCGGTGATCCACTATTCGGTCACATGGTGGAACTCACTGCACCAGGGACAGACGATCAGCCTGTTCGGGAAATCCCACATGGACGCAAGCATGCTGCCGCCGTTGTGGGCGATGGTAGTTGGCACGCACCTGTGGTTTTTCGGCTCATTGCTGGCGCGCGCACGCGCGGACAACCTGCGCCGCGAATCAGGCAAGCAATGGGTTGCAACGTTGGCGGATCCCGTGTCGTTGCGCGTGACCCCATGAGTTACCGGAACTACGTCATCGCGGCATATTGCGTCTTCGTGATCGTGCTGGCGTGGGACTTTGTCGTTCCGATCATGCAGCGACGCGCGCTGTTGCGCGCCGCGAAGTTACGAGTTGCACGCAACACATCACAAGCGTCATCCGTGGAGTTGAACCAGTGAATCCAATCCGCAAACGTCGCCTGCTGCTGGTACTGGTGCTGCTGGTGGCCGCTACCGCCGCGACCGCGCTGGTGGCCATGGCGCTGCAGCGGAACGTCGCGTATCTGTACACGCCGTCCGAAGTATTGAAGGGCGAAGCGGGTCAACGCGTGGCGTCCGGCGAGGCGCGCTTCCGCCTGGGGGGAATGGTGCAGGCCGGATCGTTCAAGCGCGCGAAGGGATCGATGCAGGCACGCTTCGCCGTCGACGATGGCGATGGCACCTTGCCGGTGACGTACACGGGAATCCTTCCGGACCTGTTCCGCGAAAGACAGGCCGTGATCGCCACCGGCCACATGCAGGGCAACACCTTCGTCGCCGATGAAGTCCTGGCCAAGCATGATGAAACCTACATGCCCAAGGAAGTCGCCGACAAGATGAGTGCGGCACATCAGCGGCATGGCGTAGAGGCCTCGGCGGACATGCCGGCGCAAGCGCAACAATGATGTCGATGCTGCTGCCGGAATTGGGTCAGATCGCACTGATCCTCGCGCTGCTGGTCGCCGCGCTACAGGTGGCATTACCGCTGGCGGGAGCACATCGCGGGATTGCATCTTGGATGGCGGTTGCGCGGCCTGCGGCCTACATGCAGCTGGCGCTGGTCGGGTCCGCGTTCGCGATCCTGACGCATGCTTTCGTGACACACGATTTTTCGGTGCAGTACGTCGCGGTCAATTCCAATTCCCTATTGCCGCTGGTGTACCGGTTCACCGCGGTCTGGGGCGCGCACGAAGGTTCATTGCTGTTGTGGGCCCTGATCCTGGCGATCTGGACGGGGGCGGTCGCGATGTTTTCCAAATCCCTGCCGCAGCCGGTCATCGCCCGCGTGCTGGGCGTGATGGGCGTGATCGCATTCGGCTTTCTCGCGTTCCTGATTTTCACCAGCAACCCGTTTGCTCGCCAGCTGCCGGCGGCAGTTGAAGGCCGAGATCTCAATCCGCTGCTGCAGGACCCGGGGATGATCATCCATCCGCCGATGCTTTACCTGGGCTACGTCGGCTTCAGTGTGCCGTTCGCGTTCGCGATCGCCGCGCTGCTCGACAACAGGATGGCGAAGCAGACCGGCCAGGACCAGATCTGGCGTGACTGGCTGCGCTGGGCGCGGCCGTGGACGAATGTCGCGTGGGGGTTTCTCACCATCGGCATCGCGCTGGGCTCGTGGTGGGCGTACTACGAACTTGGCTGGGGCGGCTGGTGGTTCTGGGATCCGGTCGAAAACGCAAGCTTCATGCCGTGGCTCGCCGGCACGGCACTGCTGCATTCGCAGGCGGTGACCGAAAAGCGGGGAAGCTTTCGCGGATGGACGCTGCTGCTTGCGATCGCGGCGTTCTCGCTGTCGTTGCTGGGCACGTTCCTGGTGCGTTCGGGCGTGCTGACATCCGTGCATGCTTTCGCCGCCGACCCGACGCGCGGTCTGTTCGTCCTGGTTTTTCTTGCCATCGTCATCGGAGGCTCGCTGCTGCTATATGCACTGCGCGCACCCGGTGCGAACGACGACACCCGCTTCGCCACCGCCTCGCGCGAAACCTTGTTGCTCGCGAACAACCTGCTGCTCACGTCGGCGTGCGCGATGGTGCTACTCGGCACGCTGTATCCATTGCTCGCCGACGCGCTCGGCCTCGGCAAGATTTCGGTGGGGCCACCCTATTTCGCGCTGTTGTTCGTGTTGCTGATGGCGCCGCTGGTGTTGCTGCTGCCGTTCGGCCCGCTGACGCGCTGGCAGCGCGAACAACCATCACGTCCCATTGCCATGCTGCTGCCATGGGCGGGACTGGCGCTGGGAATCGGCATCGCGGCGTTTTTCCTGGCGCCGCAAGGTCCCTGGAAGGTGGCCGCGGGTGTCGCAGGCGCCGCATGGGTGCTGCTGGGAACCGCACGTTTCCTGTGGTCGCGCCTGCGCATGTCGGGCAGCCGGTTTACGCCGGAAATGCTGGGCATGACGCTGGCCCACACAGGTGTCGCCATCTTCGTGATCGGTGCATTGCTGACAGAAGGCCTGAGCCGGCAACGCGAACTCGCACTTGCGCCCGGGCAAACCGTCACGCTCGGGGCGCACGCATTTCGTTTCGATGGCGTGACACAACACGTCGGTCCCAACTACATCGCCAGTCGCGGCGATGTAGCGGTTTCGCGCAATGGCATCGCGCTGGGAACGATGCACCCTGAAAAACGCAGTTATGCAAGCGGCGGCCAGGTCATGACCGAAGCGGCGATTGAGCCTGGCCTCACCCGCGATATCTACGTCGCGCTGGGCGAACCGCTTGGTGGGGGCAGTTGGGCGCTGCGCGTGCACGTCAAACCCTTCGTGCGCTGGATCTGGCTGGGGGCGGTGTTGATGGCGCTGGGAGGGTTTGTCACCGCCACCGATCGCCGCTTCAGGACAGCTCGCCGTTCCAGCGACGGCCCTGATGACGAGACGAAACGCGGGACGCTTCCATGAAGCCAGGGCGATGGCTGCCGCTGGCGATCTTCGGCGCGCTCGCGATCCTGCTGGCGGCCGGCGTATGGCTCAGCCGCAGGCCGGATCGCGACGCATTGCCGTCGCCGCTGATCGGTAAACCGGCGCCGCAATTTTCACTTCCGGTGCTGCACGAACCCGGTCGCCTGGTGACCTTGGCCGACCTCAAGGGCGCGCCATTCGTGTTGAATGTCTGGGGTAGCTGGTGCCCGTCCTGTCGCGAGGAACATGCTGTCGTCACGCGTTTTGCCGAGACCAAGCGCGTGCGGGTCATCGGTTACAACTGGAAGGACGAACACGCCGACGCCTTGCGCTGGCTTGAGCAGTTCGGCAATCCGTACTGGCTGGTGCTGGTCGATATCGACAGCCGCTACGCGCTGGACTGGGGCATCTACGGCGCGCCGGAAACCTTCCTTGTCGATGGCCACGGCATCATCCGCTGGAAACATGTGGGTGCATTGACCGACGACATCGTCCATGACGAACTGTTGCCTGCACTGGCGTCGGCGGAACGGGCGCGATGATGCGTTGCTGGAAATCCTGGCTGCTTGGCTTGATGCTTGTGCTGATCGCGGCGACCGCAGGCGCACAGGTCGTCACCGATCCCGCACCCCTGCGCTTCAACAGTCCTGGCGAAGAGCAGCGCTTCCTTCACGTCGTCACCGAACTTCGCTGCGTGATGTGCCAGAACCAGACGCTGGCCGACTCCAACGCACAGATCGCGCGCGACCTGAGGCGCGAAGTGCTGGAGCTGATGCGGCAAGGGAAAACCGATGACGAAATCCGCGACTACCTGGTCGCGCGTTATGGTGAATTCGTGTTGTACAAGCCGCGCGTCGAAGCCAAGACCTGGCTGTTGTGGTTTGGCCCGGCGTTGCTGTTGCTCGCTGGCGGTTTCGTGGTGGCACGCGTCGTCCGCCAGCATGCGAGCACGACTGCCTTGCCTGTCGACGACGCGCAGGAGTGGTGATGATGACGACCACATTCATCGTCCTTTCGGCGCTGGTTTGTCTGGTTGTAATGGGTCTGGTATTGCGGCCGCTGTGGCGCGCAGCACCAATGTCCACCGCTGCATTGGCTGGCGTCCTTCTACTCGCCGTTGCCGGGCTATACCGTTTGCTTGGAACGCCTGCCGCCCTCAATCCACAGCTCGTAAACGCGCCCGCCACATTGCAGGATGCCATCACGCAACTGCAGGCCGCCTTGCAACGCGATCCGAAACAAGCCGAAGGCTGGCGACTACTGGGTCGCGCGTATGCCTCGAACCAGCAACCCAAGCAGGCGCGCGACGCGTACATCCATGCCGCAAAACTCCTGCCCGATCAGCCCGACGTGTTGGTGGAAGCCGCCGAAGCAAGCGCGCTCGCCGATCCACAGCATCGCTTCGACACGAAGGCCGTCGCACTGTTGCAACATGCATTGCAGGTGCAGCCGCAGGAACAGCGGGCGCGGTGGTTTCTCGGAATCTCCGAGCGCCAAGCCGGAAAACCCGCCGACGCCGCGAAGACATGGGAGCCACTACTGGCACAGGTCGACGCCCGGACGGCCGCGCCACTGCGCGCGCAGATCAATGCTGCCCGCAGCGAGGCAGGCTTGACCCCGCTCCCGGCTGCAGTGGCTTCATCAGGCGACGGAACGCTCAGTGTCCACGTCATCCTGGACCCGGCGCTCGCTGCGCACGTGGATGCTGGCGCCAGTGTCTTCGTCATCGCACGCGTACCCAACGGTCCACCCATGCCGGTCGCAGTGGAGAAACACAGCGCGAAGGAACTGCCGTTCACGGCAACGCTCGATGACAGCGACGGCCCGATGCCGATGCAGAAAATTTCCGCACTGCAGGATGTCGAAGTCATTGCGCGATTGTCGTCGAGCGGAAATGCCATGCCGCAGCCCGGTGACCTTGAATCTGCCCCTGTGCACGTGCACCTGCCCACCACTCACGCGGTCGAGCTCACGATCGGCGCGATGCACCGATAGACAGCCTGCATGACTGAATTCATCCCGCAGGGAACGCGCTTCCACCACTTGCCGTCGTCATTCCAGATGAAGCGTGGCGGCGTGCTGCACAACGCGCGTGTTGCCTACGAAACATGGGGCACGCTGAATGCCGCGCGCAGCAACGCGATCCTCATCCTGACCGGCTTGTCTCCCGACGCGCACGCGGCTGGCAATGCCGCCAACCCGGAGGCTGGCTGGTGGGAAGCGATGCTCGGCCCGGGAAAGGCCATCGACAGCGATCGCTGGTTCGTGATCTGCGTCAATGCATTGGGAAGTTGCAAGGGCTCCACCGGTCCCGCATCGATCAATCCCGATACCGGCCAACCGTACCGCATCGAGTTTCCGGATCTTTCGCTCGAGGACATTGGCGATGCATCTGCAGATGTCGTGCGCGCGCTGGGTGTCGAGCAACTGGCTTGCGTGATCGGCAACTCGATGGGCGGCATGTGCGCACTGGCGTTCCTGCTGCGCCACCCTGGCTCGGCGCGAAGCCATATCAATATTTCCGGAAGTGCGCGCGCGCTTCCGTTTTCGATCGCCATCCGCTCGCTGCAACGCGAGGCGATCCGGCTGGATCCTGCCTGGAATCTCGGTCAATACGATGAGTCTCACTATCCCGAAGCCGGCATGCGCATGGCGCGCAAACTCGGAGTGATCACCTATCGCTCGGCGCTGGAATGGGACGGGCGTTTCGGGCGGGTGCGGCTGGATGAGGCCGATCAGGATCGTGGCGACGATGAAGATCCGTTCGCACTTGAGTTCCAGGTCGAAAGTTACCTTGAGGCCCACGCACGCAGGTTCGTGCGACGTTTCGATCCCAACTGCTATCTCTACCTCAGCCGTTCCATGGACTGGTTCGACATGGCCGAATATGCCCCTGACGGCCATGACGTCATGGTTGGCCTGGCTTCCATCCACGTCCCCAAAGCACTGGCGATCGGGGTGTCTACAGACATTTTGTTCCCCCTTCAGCAGCAGGAACAGATCGCCGATGGGCTGCGCGCGGGCGGCGCCGACGCGACGTTCCTGCCATTCCCATCCCCGCAGGGACACGATGCGTTCCTGGTCGATATCGAGCGCTTCGGACCGGCGGTCGGGGGATTCCTGGCGTCTTTGTAGGGATTCCGGGTGCTTTACCGACATTCCACCTGACCGCAACCGGCCCAACAGCCTCGCCGCGGAGTAAAATTCCTGCATGAACGATGCGCCGTGCCCTGACGTCACCTTCCCCGGCCACGACAAGCTCGTACAGGCGCTGGACACCGCTGTCGAACGCGGCGACCAGCATGCGATCACCTCCGCCTTGCGCAACACCTTGTGCGCGATGATCCGCGATCGCGACGTGCAGCTTCCTGATTGCGTGCACGATCCCATCGTCGACCACTACGCACGTCGGGAGCTATATCGCAGCCAACGCCATGGCTACAGCGTCGTGGCGATGACCTGGGGGCCAGGCCAGGGCACACCCGTGCACGATCATTCCGGCCTGTGGTGCGTCGAGGGCGTCTGGGATGGCGAACTGGAAATCACCCAGTACGAATTATTGGAACGAGACGGCGAACGTTTCCGCTTCCGTGCCGCTGGCGGCATGCAGGCCGGCCCCGGCAGTGCCGGCAGCCTTATCCCCCCGCACGAGTACCACACCATCCGCAATGCCAGCCCGGATGTCGTCGCCATCTCGCTGCATATCTACAAGGCGCCAATTGATTGCTGCTCGATGTTCGTTCCGCAGGACGAGGAATGGTTCGTGCGCAAATCAAACCTGCTGACGACAGACGAAGCGATCTAGTCCTCGGCTATAATTGGGCTTGATGCATGCCGAAGTGGCGGAATGGTAGACGCAGTGGATTCAAAATCCACCGATTTTCAAATCTTGAGGGTTCAATTCCCTCCTTTCTCAAAAAAGCTTTTACGTTTTTTAAGGTGTTGTTTTTTTTTTTTGTTTT
>JBBSUF010000079.1:0-10632 GCA_038235185.1 Lysobacterales bacterium | reverse complement strand
CGGAAGCGTGAGTCCGATGCGAGCGCAGGCGCAAGGCCGGCTTATCTTGAAAAATACTGCGCTGAGCTGAGTGTCGTCAGGCTCAACCCGGCGGGGGCAGGCTCGCTGCGTCGTCCTGCATCGCACGCACTTCAATGCGGGCCCTGCCACGGCGCTTGGCCGCGTACAGCGCCTGATCCACCATCTGCACGAATGCGTCGGCATCCACGGCATTTCCGGCAGACCGCGTGCCCACCCCAATACTGACGCTCACCAGTTCTCCCGCCCCGGAACGACCGTGCGGGATCCGCAGCTCTGCAACGGCCTCGGCAAAGTCCCGGGCCAGTGCGCGCGCGGTGGCTTCATCAGTTTCCGGCAGCAGCAAGCTGAACTCGTCGCCTCCAAATCGCGCCGCCACGTCGCGCGGCCGTCGTGACACGTCGCGCAGCACACCGGCGACGCGGCGAAGGCATGCGTCGCCTTCCACGTGGCCGTACGCGTCGTTGTATTCCTTGAACCAGTCCACATCCACCAGCACCAGCGACAGTGGCTTGTCGCTGCGCCGTGATTCGTTCCACTCGGTTTCAAGGCGTTGGTCGAACATGCGCCGATTGGCGATACCGGTGAGCCAATCGGTCAGCGACAGCGCTTCGAGCTCCTTGTGCAGCCGCAGCAGCTCTTCCTCGGCCCGCTTGCGCTCGCTGATGTCGAACATGAAGCCGATCAGGCTGTCGACCTCGCCCGCGTCGTTGCGCACCACGTGCACCACGTCGCGGATCCAGACATAGCCGCCATCCTTCGTGAGGGCGCGGTAGTCGGCCTCGTGGTCCACCCCGGCCTGCGATTGCGCCACGCAGAAGTTCACTACGAACTCGCGATCTTCCGGATGCATGCGCGTGGCCCAGTCGTCCACGCTCAACCAGCTATCGGGTGACCATCCCAGCAGGTGTTCGATCTGCGGGCCGATGTAGGAAAAACGCAGGGTGGCCCAATCGATCTTCCAGGGAATCGCGTTGGTGGATTCCAGCAGCGTCTTGTAGACCGTCAAGTTCTCCGCCACGTCTTGTACATCGACGGATCCAGGATTCTCGGGGCGCGTCATGAGCGCAACACTCCAGCTCGACGATCGCGGACGGTGCCGTGGGCATTCCAGAACCAGTGGTGGACACCTCCGGTTGCCTGCAGCAACGCATGGGTGACATTGCTGTCGTGCGCGATGTCGCCAATGCAGGCGCGCGCGGAATTACCAGAAGGATCCAGACGACCGCCAATCACAAAGCACCCCCGTGCTGCCTGCAAAATCAAATCCGCACCCACACGGCCAGAACGCCGGCTGGGTGCCCTTGTGCATGGATATTAACAGCGGGACCAAGCACGTGTGGGCACCAGCAGGATTCATTTCCTATCGCATCAACACAGGCACGAACTACGCGGTTAACCGGCTTTTCGGATCCTGCCGGTAGAACAACGCAAGCTGGTCGTAGACGGCTGGGAAGTGGTGCTGCAACGTCGCCGGCGCGGAGAAGAACGTTTCGGTCACCACTGCAAAGAACTCGGCAGGCGATGTCGCGGCATAGGCATCGATCCCATGCGGATGGTGATGGTCCAGCTGGCTGCGTAGTGCATCAAATGCGCTTGTAAAGACTTGCGTCCATTGCTCACGAACCATGCCTGCGTGCAGTGGCGGGATGCCATTGGCGCTGCCATCCAGCGAGTCCAGTTTGTGGGCAAACTCGTGCAGCACTACGTTATGTCCGGAATGATGGCCGGCGAGGTCGGCCGCGGCAGTCTCCCAGGACAGCACCACCGGCCCGCGTTGCCACGACTCGCCAGCAAGATGACCAGCGTCGTGTGTCACCACGCCGCCTTCGCTGACGTCCCTGCAGACCTTGAACGCACCCGGATACAGGATGACTTCGACCCAGCCGTCGTAATAGTCCAGCTCCAATTTCAGGATCAGCAGGCAGGCCTGGGCTGCAACGGCCAAGAGGATGTCCCCCGTCAATTCAAATCCCTGTGCCGCGCTGAATGCTTTTCGATGCAGGAACAGCGTGCTCAGCTCGCGCAGGTGGACGCGTTCGACCGAAGTGAGGCCACGGAAAATATCCGCCTCGTGCATGAGCTTGTGCCAGCTCCCGTCCGGAATCGGGTGGTCGCGCAACGTACGGCGAACACGCAGGCGATCAAGCCATTTCATTGATGGTCGTCATGGTTACGGGATACGCGCCTCAGCCTCATCGCAGGAGAAATGAGCCTGGCCTTTTTTTGCGCTTCAGCGCGCGCCCGCAGGCGCGATTGCATTTCCGGCACGGATGTCCGCATCGCCGATATGCTCGGCCTTCCACACCATCGAACGGTGGATGCGATTCCAGCCGCTCGGATGATCGAAGAACACGGCCTCCTCCACCGGGCCGGGATGCATCTTGCGGTACTCCGACAACTGCACGGCCGCCTGCGCAAAGCCATCGGGCTGGCGCGCGGCATTGAGTCCGAACATGTCGGCCTCCGCCTCCATGCTGCGGGTGATCGTGTTGTTCACCGGCGTCGCGAAGAAACCGAAGATCGCGAACAACGCCGCGATCAGCGGCAGGCCAGCGACGTCACCGATGTCGCGGATGCCCCAGCGCTGTCCCCAGCGACGCTCCGCCCAGCCGAACCCCCGCGCGACCAGCGCAAAACCAATCACGATGAGGAGCCCGAAAAACACCACGCCCTTGTACACATGGTTGAGCACGTAATGGCCCATCTCGTGGCCCAGCACGGCTTTGATCTCGTTCGGGGTGCTGCGGTTGAGCAGGTTGTCATTGAGGCTGATGCGCGTGGTGTTGAACATGCCGCTGACGTTGGCGCTGATGCGCTTGCTCTGTCTGGACGCATCGAACCAGTACACATCGGTGGCCGGGATGCCGTTGGCGCGCGCCATGGACAGGATCTGCGCCTTGAGCGGCGTGTCCGGCAACGATTTGTAGGTGTTGAACAACGGGGCGATATACACCGGCGCGATGGTCGCGACGAAGATGACGAACACCAAGGCCACGCCCGAGCCCCACAACCACCACGTGCGCGGAGCCTTTCGGATCACCGCATAGATGATCGTCAACACGACCGTGCCGAGGATCAGCGCGACCAGCAGCATCTTGGCCTGGTCACCGATCCACTGGGCGAAGTCCTGCGTCGACAACCCGTACTTGTGCTCGCGTACGTAGCCTTCGTAGATGCTCCACGGCAATGTGATCAGCGTGGTCAGCAGGATGTACTGCACCACGTAGATCGCGGTCTGCAGCCAGCGGAACCGCGTCAGGCGCTCGGCGAAGTCGCGCATGCGCACCGATAGCCCGGTGCCCAGCAACAACCAGGCAAGTCCCACTGCGACCAGGACGTCCCACAGCAACAGCCAGTAACCGCCTTCGAAGTACGCGTCGGAGTTCGCCCGCGCCTGCGGAGACAACTGCGCCAGGTACGCGGTGGTGGCGGCTTCCACGTCGAAATGGGTCGTGGCCGCAGCAGGTGCCGCGGTTGCCGTGGCCGCAGTCGTGGTCTGCGCGGTGTCGTCGGTCGATGCGGCGACGGCCATCGTCGTGCCCAGCATCAAGACAAACGCCAACAGGGTGGCAAGAAAAGGTTTCATGGATGGATTCCCCGTCAAGAGCCTGCAACCTACTGGAAGCGGCACAGTCTTGCCAGTCAACAAAGTCAGGGCCGCAGCGATTGGGAGTCCGTTCTAAACGCACTTGGCCCGACCCTGCTTTTCAACATCTGACCCTGCTTTCTAGGAGCAATGGCCGCAGCAAGTACTTCCACCGCTGATATGGACATCCTGGTCCAGCGGCTTTGTCACGCAGCCGATTTGCAGCAATGCGTCCTGCACCTGTACGGCCGTTGCGGTCGAGATCACTTCCAGACGGCAGCGAGCGGCATCCAGGGTGATATGGGCTTCAGGATCGAGCGGGCGCAGCGCTGCAGCGAGCCTCGTTGCGTCGAGATCGCGGGCGGACAGTTCAAATTGCATTGAGTTTCCTTTTAGGCGTCGGTGCATACCGACGGTGAAAGGATGCGAGGCGAATTGCGCGCTCCACTTGATCCATGTCAACCGATCGCCACTTTCCGTCTCCTGGATCGGTTTCGTTGACGCCACGCAACGATCCACGTCGGATAATGAAGCACACCCTCACACAAGGCGCTTCCTCATGAACATCCGAATCCCCGTCCTGGCAGCGGCATGCGCGCTGGCGCTAGTCGCCTGCGGCGACAAATCTTCCAGCAACGCCGACACCGCCGTCCCCGCACCGGCCGCCGCACCCGCGCCAACCGCCACTTCGACATCCGTCGATACGCCCGCACCAATGCCGGTTGCGGCTGCACCAGCCAGCGATAAACCTGCTGCAGTGGTGAAAAATTGCGCCACCGAAATCGAGGGCAGCGACGCGATGCAATACAACATCGGCTCGATCATCGTTCCCGCATCCTGCAAGGAGTTCAAGATCACGCTGAAACATCCAGGTCAGATGCCGGTGGCTGCGATGGGCCACAACGTCGTGATTGCCAAGGCTGCCGACATGCAGGCGATCGATGCCGACGGCATGGGCGCGGGCATCAGTGCCGACTACGTGAAGCCGGGCGACACGCGCGTCATTGCCCACACCAAGCTGGTCGGTGCAGGCGAAACCACGTCCGTGAGCTTTCCAGTCGCCAAGATACAGGGCGACGGTCCGTTCGCGTTCTTCTGCAGCTTCCCGGGTCACTCCACGGTCATGAAGGGCACGATCGCGGTCGATTGAGCGGCAAACCAGACAGGCAGTCAGTCCGGAAGTCCCTGCGCGGCCTTCCGGGCATTACCGAAACGACCGGCATGGAAAAAAACATCCCCATCGAGCTAAATGCATCGAACACGGTGGACATCGACGGCGGTCTCGTGGCGCGCGGCCTCGGGCTGGCGCTTGCTGACTTTCAGCAGCTGATGGAGAACAAAAAAATCACCGTGCTGTGTGAACGTGGCATCGGGGAAGACGCCGGCCTTTACCGCGCGAGCTTCTACCACCAGGGCAAGCGAATGCGCCTAGTGATCGACAGCGTCGGCAACCCCCAAGCGGGATCAGAAACCCTGAGCGTTTGACTCATCCGTGTGCAGCAACGGTCGCCTCGCCTCGCCGCGCTTGCAAGCGAGGGAGGCTTCGAAGTCTTCTGGACCACAGACATTGTCTCTGGCTTTTTTTATTCGCCAACAACCTTGGCTTTGGCGCAAACCTGGGAAGTCGACCCTAACCCTTGTTTTCCCCTTCAATCGCGTCTGAGACTGCGCGCCTCGGCGGACGCGGCCAGCAGGACGCTGATGTACGCCACGCGGGTGCTCGATGCCTGGTCTGCAGCGGTTTTCAGCCCGTCGACGTACGCCGCCACCAACGCCGGTGCGTTGTACTGGTCGCTCAGCTCGCGCATCGTCTTGGTTACCGCATCGCGCAGGTGAAACTTCACCTTGACGCCCTTCTCGGCTTCGTTGGCGAGGTCGACGATGCGCAACAAGTGCGGCGTCACGAGACCGACGACGGTGGCTCTCATCTTTTCAACCCTCCTCTGAACGCCGCAAGACTAACGCGGCAGACCCTGCATGTGGAGAAGAACTACTTTTTCTGCATGAATAGGGACGAACATCTTCAATTGTTCCTGACACCATTCTTTCTTTTTCACAAACCCACGTTTCAATGCATCTCAGCCTTCAGGCGCTCCGAGTTGGAATCGCGGATGTGCAGCAGCGAATTCGGGTATTGCAAACAGGCTCTCGCCCACGGCAGCAGTGCGCGGAAACTCTTCCAGTCCAACACCAAAACGTGCCGCACCCACGAGGTGGCTGGCCAACGCAAGGTCGGCAATGCTGAGCATCTCGCCGTGGCAGCGGGTAGCACCCTGCGCGAGTTGCGCTTCGTACGCGACAAGACCTTCGCGAAACCAGTGGGCGGACCAGGCGCGTCCTGCCATTTCATCCGATCCGAATTGCCTGGCAAGCCGTGCCTGTACGCGCGGCACGACGAGAGGATGTGCGTCTGCGGCCGTGAGCAGGAAAAGTGATCGCACGTTGGCGCGCCCTTCCCTGTCGGGCGGCAGCAGCGGCGGCGTTGGGTAGGTTTCCTCCAGCCATTCCAGGATGGCGAGACTCTGCGTCAGCGGCTTGAGCGTGCCACCTTCCAGTGCGGGCACGGCACCTGCAGGATTGAGCTTCCGGAAGTCTGGCGAGTGCTGTTCGCCCGAAGCGAGGTTATGTGCGTGCTCTTCGAAGGGGACGCCCTTTAAATTGAGTGCAATGCGGACACGGTAGGTGGCGAGGGACAACCAGAACGAGTGAAGGATCAGCATGCGCAGCTCCGGTGCTTGTTTCCACGAGACTTCCCGGGACCATGCCGACTCGATCTCGTGGTGGACTCACACGATACGGCGTTAGGGCACATTCCCGTCGGGCAACTGCACGCGCGATCCGTGCAGCTCACGCCTGTCGATCAGAAATTGTCATTGACACCATTTTTTGAAGCTGCGAGTTCAATGATCTTGAGCACACGCAACTTCTCAGACTTCCTGAGTTCCTCTCGCGCTTCCTTGATGACCTCCTGGGCCAGATTCTGGCTGGTGTGGTGGCGCTTGGCATCGATCGCGGCATCAAGCCGCTCCTGGGCCAACTTGATCGCCTTATCGACGCGATAGAGCGGGCCATGCGGATCAGCAGTGAGAGGTGGGTCGTAACTTTTCGTCATGGCGTTCTTCTTTCCGCATGTTTATCGCTTGAAGTTGGCCGGAAGCGTCGCAGCCACTGGCTCGATCAGCGCCAGTGGGTGCCGGGTTGCTTGATGTAGTGCCGGTACACATAGCTCCACGGAATCACGAGCGGCATCAGGACCACGCCCAGGCCGATGGCAAAGACATCCTCGGCGAATGTCGGTGGCACCTGCCCGGAGATCCATTGCGGCAATCCATACGCGAGCATCCACATGGACTTCCAGGCGAGCTCGAACAGCAGCAGCGGAAGCATCTGCAGCGGATATCGCAAGCCGATCCACGCAAGCAACCAGACGCCGCCGAGCAAGCTCGGGATCACCCCACGGCTGTCCGACTGAGGACCGTTGGCACGACCATCGCGCCGAGCCCGATCACGATCAACAAATAAGTCGCGCGTAGCACGTAGATGCGAACGAGCGAAACATCTTCGTTATGTATTGCCTGTGGCAACTGGGTTGTTCCGCGCATGGTGGTGTTCACGTGAGCTCCGTTGCGTTGGCGTGTTGCAAAGTTTCCCCAGTACCGCTGCCCGGCGTGGGTACGAACTCCAGGATGTCGCCGGGTTGGCAATCCAGTGCTGCGCAGATGGATTCAAGCGTGGAGAAGCGGATGGCCCGTGCCTTGCCGGTTTTCAGGATCGACAGATTTGCCAGCGTGATCTCGACGCGCTCCGCCAGCTGCGTCAGCGTCATGCGCCGCGCGTGCAAAAGATCATCGAGTTTGACGGCGATGGCCATGTCACACCGTCCCGTCGAGGTCATGGCGCATCTGCGTGCCTTCCACGAAGACGCGTGCCAGGACGAACGTCAGGATGACCGCCAGCCATCCGCTGGGTGAAAATCCAGCGTCCAGGTGAAGCGAGTGCGCCGGCGTCGAAACCCATCGAGCGACAAGCCCGATCAGCACGCTGAGGACCTGTTGCCCGAGCAGGCACCAGGCAATCACCTGCATCCGACCTGCATTCAAGGCGACGAAGGGATCGCCGTCGCGCACCGTCCGCACCATGCCGACCAGCCGCCTGAGCACGGCCAGGTTCAACGGAACCGCCATCAGTCCCAGCGCGGCAATTGCACGCATACCCATGAGCAACGCGCTGGTTTGATCCATGGTCGGGACGCCGAGCGCCGCCAGGGTCCATTGCCCAGATGAGATCAGTCCCAGGAGGATTGCCAGGACGACCGCGCCATAGATCCAGTTGAGGATGATCAGGACGCGAAGGACGGCATCGGCGATCGGCAGCGCATTGGATGGGGAACGAAGCATCGAATGACCCTCGACAGAATATATTGTTAAACAATATATATCTTATCGTTTGTCGTCAAGTCTTTATTGCTTATCAATGCTTTGGCCCAGGCCGTCTGGTAAACCTAGGGGGCCGGATGCTGCTACTGGTCTCTCCCTACGACGACGCTCTGCGTTGGAGCCGATCGCAGCACGTGCGGTCAGCGATGTTCGTGCCATGACCGCTACTCCCCGTGCCGCAGGGAATGCCTAGGACGCCGACTGGTTGACCACATCCGTCTCTGCTGCCTGCAGCGCGGCGACGGCCCTGGCGCCGCGTCCGCGCGCATAGAACGCCAGCCCGACTCCTAACAACAGGCACGACCCGCCGCAGACCTTGATGAAGAACACACCCGGATGGGCGTTGTGGTCGGGCGGCACGAGCGACGTCACGATGGTCAACAGGGTCATCGCCAGCCCCATGCCGCTCACCAGCCAGCAGCCGAACATTCCGCCGGGGACCAGGGTAATACCCACTTCATCGCCAGTGCTCCGACGCCGCAATACCGGCAGCGCGGCGAACAGGTACAGCAACGGGATGAACGTCAGGATCAGGGTCATGTCGATCAGCATCGCGTAAGCCTCGTGGATCGCACTGCCTGACAGCATGGCGACCAGGATGATGCTGACGATCGTCGCCTGCGTCAGCAGCGCAACGTGTGGCGTGGCGTATTTCGGATGCAGCGCGGCAAGCGGCCTGGGCAGGTAACGATCGACGCCGACGACCAGTGGCAGGCGCGCGGTTCCGGTGATCCAGGCACCCAGTCCACCAAGCGACGCCAGTGTCAGCAACATCGCGGTAAGCGAGCCGAAGAACGGCAGGCCGATCCGGTTGCCGACCGCCGCCAGCGCCTGTGGAATGCCGGCGATGACGTCGATCTGGCGTGTCGGCAACGCGACCAGCAGCGCTGCGGTACCCAGCAGGTAAATCGCTGCGATGAGGATGCCCGCAATCAGGATTGCACGCGGGATGGTGGTTCGCGGATCGCGGATTTCACCACCCAGGATCGGGCCGAGTTCCATGCCGGTATAGGCGCCTGCAATGATCGCCAGCGTCGAGAAGGTGGAGAGCGAACCGAAATCCGGCAGGACATTGGCCGCCGTGATCCGCGTGGCCGCACCGAACCGGTGCCAGGCCACGCCGGCACAGACCAGGATCAATGCCGTCGTCAGCCAAGTCGCCAGGCCGCCGATGTTCTGCAGCCACTTGGCGCGTTCTAGCCCGAAGATGTTGAGGATGGTCGCCGCCCACAGCGCCACAAGGCAGTACGCGCCGTTGTAGACGACGTTCCCCGCCAGTGACAGCCAGCGATCCCCGGCGATGTAGATCGAGACGCCCGCCAGGAACAGCAGCAGCGTCGGGAAGAACACCATGTTGGAGATCCAGTAGCTCCATCCGGCAACAAAGCCATGCAGGTCGCCGAAGGCCGCCTTCGACCACAGGTACAGGCCGCCCTCTCCCGGCAGGCGCGAACTCAACTCCAGCACGGTCAGGGCCAGTGGGATGAAGAACACCAACAGCGCCAGCGACCACAGGACCAGGCTGGATGGTCCGATCTGCGCGGCCGTCGACAACCAGCGCAAGCCCACCACGGCTGCGATATTGAGCAGCACCAGGTCGCGCACGCCGAGCACGCGGTGCAGTACAGGGACTTGCCCGTTCTTGGCCACGCGCCACCTCCGATAAAGCCAGCCGTTGATATCTGAAGATTACGTCGGGCACGGCACCGGCGACGCAACTCAGGAGGGCAACGTCAACAACTTGGGAAAGCGGTCACGCGTGCGGAGACCGAAAGGGATCAGGTAGACGAGTTAGTGGGCCCGTGCCGCCTGGGCTTCGGCGGCGAGTTCGTTGGTATCGCTGTGGGTTCCAATAAGGACGATCCTGCTCACACTCAGCGTCGACATCCATGAGCGCAGGTTCTGCAACAACGTTTCGGAGTGACGATAGGATTCCAGGATCGTTGCAGCTTCCTGCTCGCTAATCGGTGCCGGGCAATCGATGAGTTCCTGGTCGGCAGCGTTGCCCCCTTTGTTCTGCCGGAAGCAGTTTGCCCAGATGTATTGCTGCACATGCCACGGCGTGAGGCCCCGAATCTGCCCGCGATAAGCGGGGTCGTGACGCAGGATGTTGGCGGTGATGCCGGTACCGGAGAGCTGGTAGTAGTTGGCGAGTTGCTTGCGCAGTGCCTCATTGTCGATCAGGGCCAGTCCGCCACCATCGCGCATCTCGGTATACGTGGTGTCGCGGAGTTGGAAAGGCATCAACTGACTGGCCTGGTACCACGCCAGCACCGTCTTCCAGTTCGACCCGTCGACCAATCGCCCGGTTTCCCCGTTGGCAATCGCGGCCTGCCCGTAGCCCGCGACCCTGCCCCAGAACACCAGCGTCGTGTCGATGTTATGTCCGTCCGCCGACAACTCGTCATGCAGGCGCCGGTAATAGCCATCCGCCCGGGCATCATCCAGCCGACCCTGGTTCCAGTTGCTGACCTGCAACGCGATAAGGATGCCGCCCACGACGATCAACAGCTCAATGGCCGCTGCCATCCAGTCGTATTCCCGCAGGCGCATGGCTAGCTTCGTCGCTCTCATGTGCATCCCCAATGT
>JBBSUF010000078.1:0-10656 GCA_038235185.1 Lysobacterales bacterium | reverse complement strand
GTTTCCTTGCAGGTGGCGCAAAGGCACGCGAAGACGAGGCGAGGCGAATCAGCGAATCGCGGTTTGTGCGAATGCGTCCCGCAAGCGTTGCGGACCTTGCCGAAAACCGCAACCGGTCGTGATCGGTATCGACCAGAACGTACGGCTTTCTGCCCGTGTTACCGGGTGACTTCTGGGTCAGGGGGATTAACCGGCTATCGGCTAGGCTAGGCGGCCTTTGCACTGGCCGCGTGCAGGCGGCGCGAGCGCTGTCGTGCGGCGCATCGCAAGACTCGGCTCGCTTCCATTGATGAAGTCCTTCACTCCCCTGTTTGGCGTCGCCCTGCTGGTACTTGCCCTTTCCGGTTGCAAGGCCGAGCCCGATGCCGCGCCGCAGGAGCAACCGCGAGTGCCGGTGACCACGATGACGTTGGCACCGACGGCCTGGCGCGACACGCTGGAAGCTGTTGGCACGGCCAAGGCACGCGAGTCGGTTGTGCTGACGGCGAAGATCACCGAAGCGGTGCGCAAGATCAATTTTACCGATGGCCAGAATGTGAACGCTGGCGACGTGCTGGTCGAACTGACGTCGGGCCAGCAGGTTGCGTCTCTCGCGGAAGCGCAAGCGATGGCGGTTGATTCGGCCAGCCAGTACAAGCGCCAGCAGGACCTGGTCGCTAAAGGCACGATTTCGCGATCCGTTTTCGATACCGCCAGGGCCAGCCGAGATTCCAATGCAGCGCGGGTCAATGCCCTGCGTGCACAGTTGTCGGACCGCGTGGTGACCGCGCCTTTCAGCGGCGTGCTCGGCTTGCGCCAGGTCAGCGTCGGTGCGCTTGTGACGCCCGGTACGGTGATCACCACGCTCGACGATATCTCATCGATCCGTTTCGATTTCCCCATTGCCGAAGTGCATCTCGCCGCGCTGACGCCTGGACACGAAATCGTCGCCCACAGCGTCGCGTTTCCGGCCAGCGAATTTCGCGGCACCGTGAAGTCGCTGGATTCGCGCATCGATCCGGTCACGAGATCCGTGCTGGTACGCGCCGAGATACCGAACCCGGATGGCTTGTTGCGCGGCGGCATGTTGCTGACCGCGCAGGTGTTGCAACCGCAACGGCAGACGCTGGTGATACCGGAAATCGCGGTGACGCAGGTTGGATTGGAGTCGTCCGTATTCCGCGTGAAAAATGACGACACCGTCGAATCGGTCAAGGTAAAACTCGGCGCGCGTCGGCGCGGCGAAGTTGAGGTTCTCGATGGCGTTAACGCCGGCGACCGCATCGTGATTGAAGGCACCGTGCGGCTGCGGGATGGGTCGCGGATTGTCGAGGATTTGGCGAAGGATGCGCCTGCGGAGAAACCGGCGGACGAGGAGAATTCGTCGTGACGTTGCCGGTCACCAACGGCGGGCGGAACTAAACTTTGTTCCTATCCGACATCTCCATTAAGAGGCCTGTGTTTGCGACAGTGATGAGCCTGTTGCTGGTCGTCATCGGCATCATTTCGTTTTCGCGACTGAGCCTGCGCGAGTTGCCGGCCATTGATCCACCGATCGTGTCGGTCGACGTGAACTATCCGGGTGCATCGGCGGCGGTGGTCGAGACGCGCATCACCCAGGTCCTGGAAGACGCGCTGGCCGGTATCGAAGGCGTCGACACGATCGAGTCGCGCAGTCGCAATGGTAATGCCAGCGCCACGATCGAGTTCCGCGTCGGTCGCGACATTGAAGCCGCAGCGAATGACGTCCGTGATGCAATCAGTCGCGTGTTGGACCGCATGCCTGACGAAGCCGATCCGCCGGAAATTTCTAAGGTGGAAAGCGATTCCGACGTGATCCTCTGGTTCAGCATGAGCTCGAATCAGCTCGATGCGCTGGCGCTCACCGACTACGCCGATCGCTACGTCGTCGACCGCCTGTCGGCACTGGACGGCGTTGCCCGTGTACGCGTGGCTGGCGGCCAACGCTACTCGATGCGGATATGGCTGGATCGCAACGCGATGACGGCGCGAGGTCTGGTAGCGAGTGATGTCGAGGCCGCTCTGCGCCGCGAGAACATCGAACTGCCGGCCGGCCGCATTGAGTCGGACAATCGCGACTTCACCCTGCGCGTGGAACGCACCTACCAGACCGCCGAACAGTTCGCCGCGATCACGTTGGCCAAGGGCGAAGACGGCTACCTCGTTCGGCTCGGCGACATTGCCAAGGTCGAGCGCGGGCCAGAGGAGCGGCGCTCTTACTTCCGCAGCAACGGCGAATCGAACGTCGGCCTTGGCATCGTCAAGAGCTCGACTGCTAACGCGCTGGCCGTCGCCCGCGACGCCCGCGTGGAAGCCGAACGCATCGAAGCGTCACTTCCGCCGGGTACGCACATTTTCCCGACCTACGACGCCACCGAGTTCGTCGAGGCGTCGGTCGATCGCGTCTACGCGACCTTGCTCGAGTCCGGCGCCTTGGTGGTGATCGTGATCTTCCTGTTCCTGGGCAGCCTGCGCTCGGCCCTGATCCCTGCGGTGACGGTGCCAGTCTGTGTCATATCTGCGTTTATCGCGATGTACGCGTTTGGTTTTACGATCAACTTGCTCACCCTGCTCGCGTTGGTTTTGTGCATCGGCCTGGTCGTCGACGATGCCATCGTGGTGCTGGAGAACATCCAGCGCCGTGCCGATCTTGGCGAGCCGCCGCTGGTGGCGGCGCGGCGTGGCACCCAGCAGGTTGCCTTTGCGGTGATCGCGACAACGGCGGTGCTGGTCGCGGTATTTCTGCCGCTGGGTTTCATGGAAGGCAACAACGGGCGATTGTTTCGCGAGCTTGCCGTGACCCTCGCAGCTACCATCGCGATATCGGCATTCGTCGCGCTCACGCTGACACCCATGATGTCGTCCAAGCTGGTCCGCAAGCACGAGAAGCCGCGCGGCTTCAATCGCTGGATGAATCGCAATCTGGATCGCGTCACGGGCGCATACAAAAGCCAGGTGCAACGCTCCAGTGGCAAGCCGGTTTTGTTCGGCATCGCGATGGTGTTCGCGCTGATTGCCGCTGGCGTGCTGGTCAAGACGGTGCCGACCGAACTTGCGCCGGCGGAAGATCGCGGCGTGTTTTTCGTTTCGGTGAATGGTCCGGAAGGCGCGGGCTACGACTATACGGTCGAGCAGCTGAAAAAAGTTGAAGACAAGCTGGCCACGTTCGTCGGCCCCGGTAAACCCATCCTCCGCGTCAACGCGCGCGCACCGGGTGGATGGGGCGCGGGCGAGGAAATGCATACGGCCAATGCCAGTGTATTCCTGGCGCCTTGGCACGAGCGCGATGTATCGACCGTCGAAGTTGCCGACGATGTGCGCAAGTCACTTGATGAACTGACGGGTGTGCGCGCCGTGACTCAGGTGCGGACTGGTCTGACCCGCAGCCGTGGTCAACCGCTTTCGGTGGTGCTGGGCGGGCCTGACTACGAGGAGTTGGTGGTCTGGCGCGATCGCATGCTCAAGCGCATGGAGGACAACCCGAAACTGTTCGGCGCGGATTCCGACTACAAGGAAACCCGGCCGCAGCTGCGCGTGCAGATAGACCACACCCGCGCCGCCGACCTCGGCGTATCGGCGCAGGAAATCGGACGAACATTGGAAACCATGATGGGTGGCCGACGCGTGACAACGTTCGTCGAAGATGGCGAGGAGTACGACGTGATGTTGCAGGCGCAACACGACGATCGTGCATCGCCAACCGACTTGGCCAACCTCAACGTAAAGTCCGCGCGCAGTGGGGAACTGATTCCGCTTGCCAATCTCGTCACCTTGAGCGAACTCGCAGAACCGGGTCAGTTCAACCGCTTCAACCGCTTGCGGGCAATCACGCTGTCAGCCGGACTGGCGCCGGACTATCCATTGGGAGACGCATTGGCGTGGGTGAAGATCGTCGCCGCTGAGGAACTCCCGCCCACCGCGCAGCTTGACTACAAGGGTGATTCTCGCGAATTTCAGAAAGCCGGCAGTGCAATCCTGCTGACATTCGCCATGGCCTTGCTGATCGTCTACCTGGTGCTGGCCGCTCAGTTCGAGAGCTTCATCCATCCGCTGGTCATCATGCTGACGGTTCCGCTGGCCGTGCTCGGCGCATTGATTGGCTTGTGGCTTACCGGCGGAACGCTGAACCTGTTCAGTCAGATCGGTATCGTAATGCTGATTGGTCTTGCTGCAAAGAACGGCATCCTGATTGTTGAATTCGCCAACCAGTTGCGCGACGAAGGCCGCGACGTGGCGACAGCGATTGCCGAGTCCGCGTCGGTGCGTTTGCGGCCGATCCTGATGACGTCGGTGGCGACCATTGCCGGGGCGGTGCCGCTGGTGCTTGCGGGCGGACCAGGTTCGGCAAGTCGGTCGACGATTGGCGTGGTTATTATTTTCGGTGTCGCGTTTTCCACCTTGCTGTCGCTGTACGTGGTGCCGTCGTTCTATTGCTTGCTGGCGCCGTACACGCGCTCGCCGGACGCCTTGGCGCAGCAATTGGAACAACTGGAACAGGACACGCCAGACGTGGCCGGACTGGCCTGATACTGCATAAGCAGCATCCTAAAGCCCGTCGGGGTAGCGCGTCGCGTTATCCTGATCGGCATTGAAAGGACTGTCCAATGACCGACGAAAACCCCTGGGCCAAAGCCCGACCCGCCGCGCGCTCGCCTGACAAGCGCGAGCGCCAACGATCGCGCGACGAAGCTGCACCCTCGTCGCCAGCGGCATCAGCCGATCCTTGGCGCAAGGACAGCAAGCCTACGCAACAGAGTGCGGCTGCCGAGAGTGCCGAACGTCGCTCGCCGTCACGCAGCCAGCCACCTCGACGCGACGATGATGAGCACGAACACGCCGGCGACGTAACATCGCGACCCACTCATCGCGAGGCGCGCTGGTATGGCGTGAACGCCTGCCTGGCTGCATTTGCGAAACGACCCGACGACCTGCGCAAGGTCTACCTCACCGAAGCACGGCTTGGCGCGCTGAAGCCAGTCCTTGCCTGGTGCGTGCAGCACAAGTTGGGCTATCGCGTGGTTGAAACGGCCGACCTTGATCGACTGACCGGATCGCGCCATCACGAAGGCGTTTGTCTCGACATGCTGCGACATGCGCCGCTGGACCTCGCCGGCTTGCTGCACGCCGCCCCGCCAGAACCGCAGGCCTCGCTGCTGCTTTGGCTGGATGGCGTCGGCAACCCATACAACCTGGGTGCCCTATTGCGAACCGCTGCGCATTTCGACGCGGCAGGCGTGATCGTGCCGGCCGCTTCGTCGCTGGACCTGTCCGGGGCGGCGGCGCGCGTGGCGGAAGGTGGCGCGGAAGCGGTGCCGCTGGCACGCATCGACGATAACGACGGCGCACTGGCGCAACTGCGTGATGCGGGCTATTCGATTGCGGCGACGCTGCCGCGCGACGGCAGCAGCCTTTATGCCACTGCGCTGCCCAAGCGCCTTGTCTTGATCCTCGGGGCCGAAGGCGAGGGCATGAGCGATGTGCTGGTCCAAGCTGCCGACCTGAGGGTCGGCATCCCCGGCAGTGGCGTGGTCGAAAGCCTCAACATCGCGGCCAGCGCGGCCGTGGTGATGGGCGAATACTGGCGACAACAGCGCGGCGATCACGACAATTGACGCTGTTGGGTCGCTCTTCCTGCAACGCCAATATGGATTTACCTGTCTGTGATGGATGAATTGCCCGAAAAAGTGATGTCACGTTTGCTGGAAGATGCCTGGCTGGAGCGCTGCATTGAAGGTGTACTTACCGCGGCAGAGACAGTTTGGTTGGACGCCTACATCCTCGCCAAACGTCGCCTCATAGCCGCGATCGATACCGACACCGCCTGCATGCATGGCACGCGCAACAGCGTCCGGATGCTGCCGTGATGGACCGTGATAGCGCAAATCAAGCAAAGCACGCGGTAAAACCCGACCCGCGGTCTGCCTCACGGGCTACATGGTTTCGCCCGCTGTCGATGGTCGCTGCGGTTGTGATGGCGGCCGTGTTGGGCGCGTCGGCAGTTCGCTGGATGGCTCCGACGGAAAGCAGCGCTCCAGCCATTTCCAGCCCGAACCGGATCGTATTCGATACCTTGCGCGGCCGCGCCAGCGCGCCCTTGGTTGATCGCACGGGCGATACCAGTGCGCCGTTGTTGATCGACATCGCGGTGCCGATACAGGCGACCGCCGTGGTCGCTCACTTTTTCGATCAGTCGAGTTTGGCGCTACCCGTTTCCGTCGATGGATTTGTCAGCTTGACCGGTCCTCGCGAAGTCATCCTGGCGAAATCGCCGATCCGCATCGCGTGGATGCTGGATGGCGAGGCGCAGGAGCGTCAGGTCGACATCCGCGCAGCCCTTGGCCACAAAGACGGCTGAGCTTGGCTACGGCTGCTGATCGGAGACCCGCGCACTCAACCCGCGAATCAGTGTTCAGCAGCGTCGTTCGCGAACGCACCGGGGGCCGATCCAAAATCCCCCTCCGCTTCGGCGGCGAGATACGCAACCACCACGTAGGCCGCCACGTTCTGGCGCAGCTGTTCGGGATCGATCTTGTCGAGCGTGTCGTTGGCGGTGTGGTGCCAGTCGAAGTAGCGCGTGGTGTCCTGATGCAATGACAAGCCGGCCATGCCGACGGCGTGCACGGCGGACAGGTCCGATCCGCCAACGCCGGAAGCCTTCGCGTCGTATTCGATACCCAACGGCTTCAATACTTCCGCGATGCTGTCGACCGCTGAGCGCGCGGATGGTTTGACGCTGGCGCTGATCTTGCGAATGCGGTCGGCTCCGGCGTCCGATTCCGTGCCGAGGACGGCGTTGCTGATGTCATCGCGATGGCGTTCGGCGTAGGCCTTGCCGCCAAACAAGCCGGATTCCTCGTTGGCAAAGGCGACCACGCGAATGCTGCGCCGCGGTCGTTGCTCAAGATGTCCGATCAAATGCGCCGCGGCCGTGGCTATGGCGACGCCGGCACCATCATCGATTGCTCCCGTACCCAGATCCCAGGAATCGAGGTGGCCGCCGGTCAGGAAATATTGTTTGGAGGCCTTGTCGCGACCGCTGATTTCAGCGATCACGTTGGCCCCGGTGTAGGTTCCGTCCATGCCAACATCGAGCATCAGCTGCACCGTCACCGGCTTGCCCGCCTTCAGCACCGCGTCGATTAGATCGGCATCGGGATTGGAAACCGCCGCTGCCGGAATCGCGTTCACGCCATCCTCGAAGCGGGTCACGCCCGTGTGCGCCAGCCGGTTGCTGTCCGACCCAACTGAGCGCAGCAGGAATGCAGCCGCACCTTTCTGCGATGCAATTGACGGGCCGCCGGTGCGGATCGCCGAGCCCTTGCCGTAGCCGCCACCCTCGCTGTTGGCGTGCATGTGATCCTCGCCGATGTAGACGATCTTGCCGCGCACACTGGCGGCATCGGCATTCTTCAGCGCATCCAGCGAGTCGAACGCAACCAGTTCGCCGCTCAATCCGCCGGCCGGCGTCGCCGCCGAATAACCCAGTGCCGTGATCGCCAACGCGTGCGGGTACGGCGCGATCAGGTTGGCCGACTCACTGCGACGCACCCATTTTGGAAAGCTGACCGGCTCGGTCCAGACCTTGTCGAAACCCAGCGCCTTGAATTTGGCGACCATCCAGTCGCGACCGCGCTGGTCCGCCTCACTGCCGGCCAAACGTGGGCCAACTTCCGTGCTGAGGCCTGCAACAACTTCGTAGGCAACGTCGTCCTGCAACGCCTGCTCGCGCAGGGTCGCAGCGGTTTTCAATGCGTCGGCGCTGAGAGTGGTGGGCTTTTCGGCAGCGCTGACGGCGCCGGTCGACAACAGCGCAGCAAGAGTAAGGGCGGTCAGGCGCATGGCGAATTCGTCCGAGTTGGGGCGGCGATCATGCCAAAAGTGCGGTGAATCCGGCTGTGGCAATGGTCATGCACCGTCACAAAAACCCCGACTGGCGTCAGGTTATTTTGTGCGGCAAGGGTGAGAAAGATCAGGGCGCGCGATTGCGCAGCAGGTCGCGGATGTCGGTGAGAAGTTTCACGTCCTGCGGGATCGTCGGTTCTTCCGCTGCCTCCGGGCTTTCCTTCTTGGTCATCCGGTTGATCGCCTTGACGACCATGAAAATTGCCCAGGCGATGATGAGGAACTGGAGGAGGGTATTGAGGAACGCGCCGTAACCGATCGCCACTTCGCCCGTGCCGTCGGCGGCGGCTTGTACGAGTACCCATTTGTACTTGGACAAATCCACGCCACCAATCAGATAGCCGATGGGCGGCATGATGATCTGGTCGACCAGCGACGTGACGATCTTGCCGAACGCACTGCCGATAACGACACCGACCGCCAAGTCGACCACGCTGCCGCGCATCGCAAATTCCTTGAACTCACGAATCATGCTCATTGCTTTGCCTCCGTTCTGGTAGTTGAAAAATTCACTTATTGCGCGGACAGGTTACCCCCAACCACCGCAACCGAAAGTCAGCGAATTCGCCCGGACAATGTTGCGACGCCAGCCAATTCAGCGACAAATTGATCGCCGCGCAGTAACGGCCCCACTCCCGAGGGCGTGCCGGTGAAGATCAGATCGCCCGCCTTGAGCTCGAATAGATTCGACAACTCATGGATGATTTCAGCCACGCTGAAAACCATCTGTCCGATGTCCTCGCTCTGCCGCACATCACCATTGACGCGCAGGCTCAACGTTGCGTCTGCCGGATGGCCGCTCTCGCTGACTCGACGGATCGCCGATACCGGCGCGGAATGGTCGAAACCCTTGGCGGTATCCCATGGCCTGCCCTTTTGCTTGGCTTCCAGTTGCAGGTCGCGGCGGGTCAGATCCAGGCCGACGCCGTAGCCGTAGACGCATTCCAGCGCCCTTTCGACAGCAATATCGCGACCACCGCTGGCGAGTGCGACGATCATCTCCACCTCGTGATGCAGGTTATTGGTTGCCGGCGGATACGGAACGTCCGCGTTGCCGACCACAATCGCATCGGCCGGTTTCATGAAGAACATCGGCCGCTCGCGGTCAACGCTGCTGCCCATCTCCTGAGCATGCAAGGCGTAGTTCTGGCCGATGCAGTAGATGCGGTGGACCGGCAATCGCTCGGCGGTACCGACGACGGCAAGCGTAGCAATGGGGGCGGGTTCGAAAATAAGGGCCATGATGACTCCGTTGCGCAGGATTCGGCTTGGCAGGAAAATCCAGCATGTCCTGCGTAAGCGCCATGCTGCGTTATGCTTTGGACATTCGGCCGCAGGTGCGGTCGATCCAGGTCACTTTAGGGGGCAATCATGAAGAATCAAAACCGTTTTGCGAATTCGGTTCCGTTGTTGTGCGGCGTGCTCGTCGCGTTGGTCGCGGCGTCGCCGGTTGCGGCGAAGCAAAAATCCGCGCAGGAAATCCGCGCCGAGAAGTCCGCTGAGATCCCGACCTGCTCCAAGAGCCTCGGTGCGATCGCGGTCATCGAGCCTGACAACAACTGGTGGTACGCCCAGCAACTGGGCTCGCCGGCGGCGCTGCTCAAGGTGTTCGTCAGCAAGTCGCGTTGCTTCACCCTGGTTGATCGCGGCAAAGGGATGGAAGCGATGAAGGCCGAGCGCGAACTGGCATCGGGCGGCGAATTGCGTGGTCGCTCCAATATTGGCAAGGGCCAGATCAAGGCGGCGGATTACGTACTGATTCCCGACCTGGTTTCGCAGAACTCCGATGCCGGCGGTAATGCGATCGGCGGCATGCTCGGCGGTCTGATCGGCAATCGAGCGGTAGGCGCAGTCGTCGGTGGCATCAACATCAAGAAGAAGTCGGCTGACGTTGTGTTGACGGTGACCGACGTGCGTTCTTCCGAACAGGTGGCCATGGTAGAAGGCAGCGCCAGGAAGACCGACGTCGGTTGGGGTGCGGGCGGTGGTGCGTTCTTCGGCGGCTTCGCCGGGGCGGGTGCGACCGGTTATGCAAACACTGAAATCGGCCAGGTCATCACTCTTGCCTACCTGCAGGCATATACGGATCTGATCGCGCAATTGGGTGGCTTGCCCGACAACGCCTCGGCCGCGAATTCCCAGCAGGCGGTCACGATGAGCAAGCCGGGTCGCTTGTTCGCCAACTCGAAAGGCAGTGGCTCGGTCGTGCGTCCTCTTGATCCGGGCATGATGCTGTATCCGACCGGCAACAAGGACGGCGTCATGTGGGAAGTCGAGGATGAACTGGGCAACAAGGGCTGGGTATCGTCGCTGTTGTTCGGATTGTCGCGCTGATCCATACCGACCCGGCGGGTAACTGCCGGGTCGTGGGTTGTGACCTGTTCCACCGCCGCCGGCAATCGACGCCGCCGGCCCGCAGATTCCGTCTGATGCGCTGTCGGCCAAATTCAATCGAAATTCGTTATGCATCGCCCGGCGACCTTTGCGTGATGCGCTTGCTTCCTTCGCATCGACGGCTGTTGCAGGGCCGCCTCGGCACCGCGTGTCGGCTTGGGCGGCGTCATGTTGCAGGCGATTGATCGCGGCTGGCGGGTGGTCGCGAGCGGCTTGGGCTTTGCGACGTTCGGTCTGGGTGGCGTGGTGCTGGGTGGGATCGGCGTCCCGTTGCTGCATCTGCTGGTGCGCGATCGAGCGCGGCGGCGGATCTTCGCTCGCAAGGCCATCCACTGGGGGTTCCGGGTGTTTGTTGGCTGG
>JBBSUF010000077.1:0-10683 GCA_038235185.1 Lysobacterales bacterium | reverse complement strand
ATCCACGCCGACTCCTCCCCCAGCCCGGATGCCAGTGGCTCGTCGGTGTTTGTCCTGTCCCAGCGCGGCGCGTCCTCGCAGGCGGCACGCTGGCTCGCCCGCCAGGAGAACGCCGCGGATCTGGTCGGCGGCGTCAGGCTGCAGGACAAGGACGACACCCTCGCGTCGGTGCTGCTCGACCTGTCGCAGAGCGCCAGCATGAAGGCTTCCGAGGACATGGCCAACCAGGTGCTCGCTGGACTCAAGCACTTGGGCAAGACCCACAAGCAGGAGATCGAGCGCGCCAATTTCGTGGTGTTGCGCTCCCCCGACGTGCCGTCAATGCTGGTCGAGACGGCGTTCATCTCCAACCCCGATGAAGAGCGTCGGCTCAACGATCCGGCGCAGCAGGCGCAGCTTGCCCGCGCCGTGCTCGACGGCGTCAATGCGTACTTCATCCGCCAGCCGCCGCCAGGCACGTTGTACGCCGCGCGCGCCGATGCTGGATCCAATGGAATGCCAGGCGGCGGCAGCCCATAAGCGCGCGGCCCCGCTATGATTGCCGGCAGTGACGATCTGCCAACTGCCTGACACCCTCATCAACCAGATCGCGGCCGGCGAAGTCGTCGAACGGCCTGCGTCCGTGGTCAAGGAACTGGTCGAGAATGCGCTCGACGCCGGCGCGCGCCGGATCGACATCGATTTGGAGGAGGGCGGCGTCCGCCTCATCCGGATCCGCGACGATGGCGATGGCATTGCCCCCGAAGACCTGTCGCTTGCGATCGCCCGCCATGCCACCAGCAAGATCACTTCGCTGGACGACCTGGAGGCCGTTGCCACGCTCGGATTTCGCGGCGAGGCATTGCCATCGATTGCCTCTGTCAGCCGCTTTGCGATGACCTCCCGCCACAACGGCAACGAGCATGGCGCCACGTTGCAGGTCGATGGCGGTCGCGTGGGTGATGTCACGCCGAAAGCGCATCCGCAAGGCACCACGGTCGAGGTACGCGACCTGTTCTTCAACGTGCCTGCGCGACGCAAGTTCCTGCGTGCCGAGCGTACCGAACTCAACTATATCGAGGAATGGCTGCGCTCGCTCGCGTTGGCGCGCCCGGATGTCGAATTGCGTGTGTCGCACAACGGCAAGCCTTCCCGGCGCTATCGGGGCGACAGCGTGCTGGCTTCATCCGAGCGGTTGCTGGAAACGCTGGGTGAGCAATTCGCTCGCAATGCGCTGCGCATCGACCACGGTGGCGCCGGTCTTCGCCTGCACGGATGGATCGCGCAACCTTCCTACAATCGCGCCAGTGCCGATCAGCAATACCTGTACGTCAATGGCCGCGGCATCCGCGACCGCAGCGTTGCGCATGCGGTCAAGCAGGCGTACGCGGATGTGCTGTTCCACGGACGACAACCTGCGTACGTCTTGTTCCTGGAACTCGATCCGCGGGCGGTGGATGTCAACGTGCACCCCGCCAAGCACGAGGTGCGGTTCCGCGAATCGCGCCTGATCCACGACTTCGTGTATCGCACCTTGCAGGAAGCGCTGGCAACTACGCGCGCGGGTAGCACGCCCGTCATCGCTGCAGCGTCGACACCACTGGTCAGTGCATCGCAATGGAGCACGCCGCAGCCGCACCTGGGATTGCAAGTCGACGAGGTGCGCGCGGGTTATGCGGCGCTGTATTCACGCGGGCCTGAAGTCAACGTGGCGATTGACCCGAACCGGCTTCCAGGATCCACCGACGCAACCCTGCCACCACTTGGCCATGCCATCGCCCAGCTGCACGGAATCTACATCCTGGCCGAAACCGTCGATGGCTTGATCGTGGTCGACATGCATGCCGCGCACGAGCGCATCGGTTACGAACGCTTGAAATCAGCGCACGATGGTGTCGGCGTGCGCGTGCAGCCACTGCTGGTTCCGCATGCGGTAGCGGTCTCCGAGCGCGAAGCGGATATCGCGGGAAGTGAAGCCACAACCTTGGGTGCGCTGGGCTTCGAGGTGTCGCGCACTGGTCCACAAAACCTCCTGTTGCGTGGCGTCCCGGCGCTGCTGGCGGACGGCGACGTCGAAGCGTTGTTGCGCGATGTCCTGGCAGACCTGCGGGAACATGGCGACAGCCGCCGCATCGCGGAAGCGCGCGACGAGCTGTTATCCACCATGGCCTGCCATGCCGCCGTGCGCGCGCACCGGCGATTGAGCATCCCGGAAATGAACGCATTGCTGCGGGAAATGGAAGCCACGTTGCGCTCTGGACAATGCAATCATGGCCGTCCGACCTGGGCACGATTCAGCCTGGCCGAAATCGACAAATGGTTCCTGCGAGGGCGCTGACATGCATCTGATCCATCGAACATCTGGCCTGGCAATCTGCATGGTGGTCGCGGCATTGACGGGATGCCAACGCAACAGCAACAGCAACGGGACGTCGACAATGGATTCAGCAGCAGCGACGGCATTCGCGCAGAGCGAACAGGCGTGGCGTGACGATCGTCGCATCGGACTGCTCAAGCCTGACGGATGGACGAGCCTGATCGGCCTGCACTGGCTGGACCCCGGGGCGCATTACATCGGCAGCGATGCCGGCAATGGCATCCACCTGTCGATGGGGCCCGCACACCTGGGCATGATCGTCATCCCCGACAAGCACGCCGCTGATCAGCGGGCCCAATTCGTTCCCGACAAGGCAGCGCTGTTGACGCTGGATGGACAACCGCTCAAGGGCCCGGTCACATTACGTGCCGAAGCCGACAAGGCCGGTGCGAGCGTGATCGGGTTTGATGACGGAAAGGGGCTGGCAACCGTTATTGAACGCAACGATCGCCATGCATTACGGGTGAAGCACGCCGATGCGCCGAGCCGCACGCAGTTTGCCGGGCTGGACTATTGGCCGGCGGACCCGTCGTGGAAGATCACGGCAAAATTCATTGCACACACCACGGCCAAGACGATTGACGTCGCCAACATCATTGGCGGCGTGGATGCGATGGCCAACCCCGGCGTCGTCGAGTTCCAGCACGGCGGCAAGACCTATCGCATCGAGGCGCTGGATGAAGGCGAGGGCGTGCTGTTCCTGGTGTTTGCCGACCGCACCAACGGTCACGGAAGTTATGGCGCCGGACGGTTCCTGGATGCGCCGCTGCCTGATGCCAAGGGCAATGTAATCCTGGACTTCAACCAGTCGCGGAATCCGCCGTGCGCGTTCACCGCGTTCGCGACGTGCCCGTTGCCGCCACCCGAAAATCGTCTCGACCTTGCCATCACCGCTGGTGAAAAGGCATATCGCAAACCACCGCATTCCTGAGGATTCCATGCGTCAGTTCACAGCCGCCCTGCTGACATGCGTAGCACTTTTGGTCGCGACGGCGGCCCATGCCGCGCCGCCGAAATCGCCACCAACGCCACTGCTGTGGAAGGTGTCCGACGCCGACAACGCCGTTTACCTGCTGGGCTCGTTCCATCTGTTGAAGCCTGACGATTACCCATTGTCGAAGGATGTCGACAATGCCCTGGCGGATGCCAAGCTGGTGATGTTCGAAATCCCACCGGAGGATATCGGGTCACCGGCCTTGGCCATGCAGATGGGGCAGGCGGCGTTGCGCAAGGATGGGACACAACTGAACAGCGAGCTGGGTCCGGCGCTGTCGCGCAAGCTGGAAACCTGGCTGACCGCCAACGGGACCAGCCTGCAGAAAGCCGGCATCCCGCCGCAGATGCTGCAACTGTTCCAGCCATGGTTTGTCGGCCTGACCATCAGCCTTGTCGAGATGACCGATCGCGGATTGGATCCCAAGTTGGGACTGGACCTGCATCTCGCCAACCAGGCCAAGGCGCAGGGGAAATCGACGGTGGGGCTGGAAACGGGCGCGCAGCAGATCGCGTTCCTGGACAGCATGGATCATGACGAGCAGTTGCAGTTCCTCGACGAGGAGCTTGGCGAGTCCACGCAAGCCAAGCAGGAGCTGGACAAGCTGCATGCCGCGTGGCGTGCGGGTGACGCGGGCACGTTATGGAGCGGCATGGCCGTCGACATGAAACGCCACTATCCGAAGTTGTACCAGCATCTGGACGTCGACCGGAATGATGCGTGGCTGCCAAAGATCGAGCAGAGACTGAAAACGCCAGGGCACGACGACACGCTGGTCGTAGTCGGTGCGTTGCACCTGCTGGGGAGCGATGGCGTGGTCGAAAAGCTGCGTGTGAAGGGCTACAAGGTCGAGAGGATTTGTTCGGCGTGCAAGTAGGGCGGGCCTCGGCCCGCCGCAGAATTCCGTAGTTTTGATGGCGGGCTTGAGCCCGCCCTACGCCAGCGCGAGCAAGTCGATGCAATCCACCGGACAGGCAGGTATGCACAGCTCGCAGCCGGTGCAGAGTGGCTCGATCACGGTATGCATGTATTTGCTTCCGCCGATGATGGCGTCGACAGGGCAGGCCTGGATGCATTTGGTGCAGCCGATGCAATCGGCTTCGATGATGAGGGCCACATGCGGAGGCTTGTGTTCGCCACGAGTACGGTCGAATGGTTTAGGGGCCGCACCCAGTGCGTGCGCCAATGCATGTGCACCCACATCACCACCTGGCGGACACCGATCAATATCGGCTATGCCTGCCGCCATTGCTTCAGCGTAAGGGCGGCAGCCGGCATACCCGCATTGCCCGCACTGGGTTTGCGGAAGGATGCGGTCGAGGCGTTCGGTGAGATCGGGCATGACGCTCGACTATTTCACCGGCATGCCGGGCTTCGCCCCACTGTCCACATCCAGCAGGTGCAAGCCGCCGCCGTCCAGCCCGGCAGACAGGATCATTCCTTCGCTGATCCCGAAACGCATCTTGCGCGGTGCAAGGTTGGCGATGAAAACAACGTTGCGCCCGACCAGCTTGTCGGGATCTGCATAGCTGGCACGGATTCCCGAAAATATCTGACGCTCGCCAAGTTCACCGGCGTCGAGCTGGAAACGTAGCAGCTTGTCGGAGCCATCGACCAGCTCGCAGGCCAACACGGTGGCAATGCGAAGGTCGAGTTGGGCGAAATCGTCGATGCCGATGAGGGCGGAACCCGGAGCTGGGGATTCGGACATCGGCACAGCCGTTTTCAAGCTCTTTTCTTCCACGGAAGGCGTTTGTGCCGAAGTAGTCGGTTGCATTGTTTCCCTGCTCGCTTCGATCATGGCTTCGATGTTCTTCTGGTCAATACGGGTGAACAACGGCGTGTAAGGATTGATGCGTCGCGACACCAGCGGCGCATCAAGATCCTGCCAAAGTGGCGCGCTTGCGCCAAAAAAAGCGTCCACCTGCGACGAGATGCGCGGCAATACCGGCCTGAGCATCATCGCCAGTGCGCGGAACAGGTTCAGTCCCTGCGTGCACACCGACTGCAATTCGTCATTGCCGCCTTCCTGCTTTGCGATCACCCAGGGTTTTCGCTCATCGATGTAACGGTTCGCTTCGTCGGCCAGCGTCATTGTCATGCGCAGGACGCTCGCCGGATCATTGGCTGCGTAGGCCGCTGCAACGGTCGGCAACTGCGCAATGAAGCGTGCATACATCGCCGGTTCCGGCAATGCATCGGCAAGCATGCCGTCGAATCGTTTTTCGATGAACCCGGCGCAGCGACTTGCCAGGTTGACGAACTTGCCCACAAGGTCCGAATTCACCCGTGCAACAAAATCCGCCAGGTTCAGATCGACATCATCCACGCCACCGGACGACTTCGCGGCGAAGTAATACCGTAGCGCTTCCGGATCCAGGCCAGCGTCCAGATACGTGCGCGCCATGATGAAGGTGCCGCGCGACTTGGACATCTTCGCGCCGCCGACGGTGAGATACCCGTTGACGTGCAGCCGCGTCGGTGCGCGGAAGCCTGCGCCATGCAGCACCGCGGGCCAGAACAGGCCGTGGAAGGTGACGATGTCCTTGCCGATGAAGTGATGCAGTTCGGCATCGCTGTCGCGCGCAAGAAACCGGAACACGTCAAGGTTTTCGCGTTCGCACAGCACTTGAAGGCTGCTGAGGTAACCGATTGGCGCGTCCAGCCAGACGTAGAAATATTTTCCGGGATGGCCGGGAATTTCAAAGCCGAAATACGGCGCATCGCGCGATATATCCCATGCGCGCAGGCCACCTTCGCCATCCATCCATTCCAGCAGCTTGGCCTTGACCCCCGGCACTGCGACATCGCCCGCCAGCCAGTCGCGCAGGAAGGCATCGAACTGGCCGACCTCAAAGAAAAAATGATCCGACTCGCGCAGCTCTGGCTCGATTCCGCTGAGCACCGATCGCGGCTCCTTGAGATCGGTGGGTGCGTATGTCGCGCCGCAATGTTCGCAGTTGTCGCCGTATTGATCCGGCGTGCCGCAATTTGGACAGATACCCTTGACGTAGCGGTCCGGCAGGAACATGCCCTTGGCCGGATCGTAGAACTGCGCCACGCTGCGGCGGCTGATGTGCCCGTTGTTGTCGAGCTTGGCGTAGATCGCTTCGGTCAGGATGCGGTTATGACTTGAGTGGGTCGAGTCGTAATGGTCGAAAGCGACGTCGAACGCGGCAAAGTCCCGCTCATGCCCGGACTGGATGCCGGCGATATACGTTTCAGGAGCGAGTCCAGCTTTCTCCGCAGCCAGCATGATCGGCGTGCCATGGGTGTCGTCGGCGCACACAAAATGCGCGATGTCCCCGGACATGCGATGCGCGCGCGTCCAGATGTCGCCCTGGATGTAACCCACCAGATGACCCAGGTGCAGTGCGCCGTTGGCGTAGGGCAGGGCGCAGGTGACGACGGCAGTACGAGGCATGGCGATGATGTTGACGAGCGACTGACGATTGTCGCATCAAACCCGGCAGGCCCAATTCGTATACCTGATACGAAGCGACCCGGACAAGGCCGGGTCGCGAAAATGGAGTCTCGAGCCGACTGTCTTATATCGGTGTTTACTGCTCGCGGATCCACGTCTGGCTGCGGCCGAACAGTGAGAAGCCCATGTACCCGCGCACTTCAAGCTTGGCGCCGCCATCCATCGGTGTCATCTTCGCCGAATAGATCTTGCCAGTGTGGGGGTCCAGGATCTTGCCGTCTTCCCAGCTGTTGTCCTCTTTCTTCAGCCCCCAAGCGATCACCATGCCGGTCACCGGCTTGTTATGGCGTTCCCCGTCACAATGGACACAGACCGGGTTCAAACCCTGGTCGGATTGCAGCACCTGCAGCACCTTGGCGGACAACGAACCATTGCCGGCATCGTAGATCTCGACGACGGATTTGACCTTGTGGGTCTTGTCGTCGATGGTGCGCCATTTTCCGACAGGCGTGTTCTGCGCGAAAGCCGCCAGCGGAAGCATGAGCAGCAGCAGGGCGATGAATTTGATTCGCATGGTTCCTCTCCAGGAGTTCAAATGACCCGAACGACGATGTGTCGCCGGATTGTCGATTTATACCGCATCCGCCCGCGTATGGAAGGGGAGCCGCTGCTGCCGGTTCAGGTCGGACTTCAGGCGGCGCAGGCAATTTGACCCCGGCCGCTACAATCCATGGTTTTGGATCACGCCATGAACGAGCTGGAAACCCGCATCGCGGACGCGATCGACCCCGCCTGCGGCCTGACCCTTGCGGCAACCAGCACGCGTATCCGGGCGGTAGTCGAGGGGTCCCACGCTGCACTCGCATTGACACTGGGCTACGCGTTGGGGGGTGAAGGCATCGCTGCCTTGCGTGAAGTCGTCACGGCAGTCGTCGAGGCCAACGGGTTGCAGGTCAGCAGCTTCGAGGTGGGCCAGCGCATCGCCTCGCATGCGGTGCAGCCGAATGTGTCGCCGCTGCCGCGGGTGCGCAACATCATCGCAATCGGGTCGGGCAAGGGTGGTGTCGGCAAATCGACGACGGCCGTCAACCTGGCCCTTGCGCTGGCAGCGGAAGGCGCGCGGATCGGGGTGCTGGATGCGGATGTCTACGGCCCCAGCATCCCGATGATGCTGGGCCTGTCAGGCAAGCCGGACAGCCCCGATGGCAAGTCGATTGAACCCATGCGTGCGCATGGCGTGGAAGCGATGTCGATCGGCTTGATGGTCGAACCCGACACACCGATGATCTGGCGAGGGCCCATGGCGACGTCGGCGTTGACGCAACTGCTCAACGACACTTTGTGGGGCGGTGACGCTTCGCAAGGGCTGGATTACCTGATCGTCGACTTGCCACCGGGCACCGGTGACATCCAGCTGACGCTGGCGCAGAAGATCCCGGTCGCGGGCGCCGTGATCGTCACCACGCCGCAGGATGTGGCCACGCTGGACGCACGCAAGGCGCTGAAGATGTTCGAGAAGGTGCAGGTGCCGGTACTGGGCCTGGTCGAAAACATGGCCGTGCATGTCTGCACGAATTGCGGACAGGTCGAACACTTGTTCGGCCAGGGCGGTGGGGAGCGCATGGCGGCGCAATACGGAATCCCGTTGCTTGGGAGCTTGCCGCTGGAGATTGGCATCCGCGAGCAGGGAGACGCGGGTGTACCGATCATGGTGTCGGCTCCCGCATCACTGGCCGCCCGGGCCTATCGCGCCACCGCAATCAGGCTTGCTGCACGGCTGGCGTCCCGCCCGCGGGCACCGATGGGAATCGCAGCTTCGTTGCTTACGTGAGCCACGCAACCCCGTCACATAAACCTAACAATGTGCGATCGCACAAGGGCTAGCTTCGCAGAATCGGGCACTCCCATCCTGCCTGAACAGGGACCATTGCGGTCCTAGCGCAGCGTGACAACAACCTAGGGGCTTTCCATGATCGGTTCACTCATAAAGAAGGGGGCTTCGGCCGTGCCTGCCTGCATGCTCGTTGCGGCCGGCTCGTTCATTGCTGTCCCGCTTGCCCATGCGGCCAAGCTGGATGTCACCACCGCCCATCGTGGCCAGCTTGCTTCGCTGCGCCATGCGTCTTACAGCCCGGCTGATCTCACCAAGCCACCGAAAGAGCATCCGGTCCATCGCCTGCCCAACGTTGATACGCAAGGCAACCACGCTGACACAGCCGTTCAGGGCACTGCCCCCAGGACTGCTGCTCCCGTATTGGGCAGCGGCGTTCCCGGAGTGGGAGTCGGATTCGTCGGCCCTGCCGGCAGCTTCACCGTCAATAGCGCACCGCCCGATACCATTGGTGCCGTGGGCGCAACCCAGTACGTCCAGGTGGTCAATTCGGGGCTCGCCATATTCGACAAGGCAAGCAAGAGTGTCCTCTACGGGCCGGTACCGACCAACACCCTCTGGCGCGGCTTTGGTGGCCCCTGTGAGACCGACAACGATGGTGATGCCGTAGTCGTCTACGACAAGGCTGCCAACCGCTGGGTGGTGTCGCAGTTCGCGGTGACAGCTGCGCCTTACTACCAGTGCGTTGCCGTATCCAAGACCAGCGACGCGACCGGCGGCTACTGGTTGTACGCGTTCAATTACGGCAGTTCATTCCCTGATTATCCGAAGATGGGCGTGTGGCCGGACGCGTATTACGAGACCTTCAACATCTTCAACGGAAACTCATTCGGAGGCGCGAAATTGTGCGCCTACGATCGCGCGAAGATGCTTACGGGTGCAGCTGCCACGCAGCAGTGCTATCAGTTGTCGACCAGTTACGGCGGCGTACTGCCAGCTGACCTGGACGGTGCCACCGCACCGCCGGCCGGAGCCCCGAACTACATGCTGAACTTCGGCTCCAATTCATTGAATCTCTGGAAGTTCCATGTCGACTGGACCACGCCCGCCAACAGCACGTTGAGCGGTCCCACCAGCATCCCAGTGGCGGCCTTTGCCACGGCATGCGGTGGCGGCACTTGTGTTCCGCAGGCTGGCACCAGACAAAAGCTGGATTCCCTTGGCGACCGACTGATGTTCCGGCTGGCCTACCGTAATTTCGGAACGCATGAGTCGCTGGTGGTCAATCACTCAGTGAAGGTCGGAACCAGCCGCAAGGCTCCCTACACCGGCGTGCGCTGGTATGAGATCCGGAATCTTGCCGGCACGCCGCAGGTCTACCAGCAGTCGAGCTTTGCTCCGGACACCAACTATCGCTGGATGGGATCGGCGGCAATGGACAAGCAAGGCAACCTGGCGATTGGCTACAGCACTTCAAGCTCCTCGCTTAACCCGGCCATCCGCTACACCGGGCGCCTGGCCACCGATCCGTTAAATACGCTGCAGGGGGAATCGATACTCCTCAACGGGACCGGCTCGCAGACTGGTTCCAACCTGGCGCGTTGGGGCGACTACAGCGCGTTGAGCGTGGATCCCACCGACGATTGCACGTTCTGGTACACCACCGAGTACGAACGCACCAATGGCGCGTTCAACTGGAGCACGGAAATTGCGACATTCAAGTTCCCGGGCTGCATCTAAGTCACCCAGAAATCGCGTTTCAAACCCGACCCTTCCGGCTCATGCCGGAAGGGTTTTTTATTGGACGTCGTAGGTGGACCGCCGCGTAGAATAGACACTTCACGGCCAAGACGCCGCCAGGAATCCGTGCATGAGTATCAAGAGCGACCGCTGGATCCGCCAAATGGCGCAATCACAGGCGATGATCGAGCCGTTTGAGCCAGGGCAGGTCAAGCATGCGGCCGACGGTCACCGCATCGTCAGCTACGGCACCTCCAGTTACGGCTACGACGTGCGCTGCTCGCGCGAGTTCAAGATCTTCACCAACATCAATTCGACCATCGTCGATCCCAAGCACT
>JBBSUF010000076.1:0-10918 GCA_038235185.1 Lysobacterales bacterium | reverse complement strand
TCGGCTGGCGCGTCGGGCGCCTGCTATCCGTCGGCGCGCGAAGTCGTTATCCCGCGACCTGCTTGCGCGCAGATCATCTGACTGCCTCACGCGCCGTGCTGGTGGGCAACGCGGCACAGACACTGCACCCCATCGGCGCTCAGGGATTCAACCTGGGATTGCGCGATGCGTTGACACTGGCTGAAATCATTGAAGATGCGCACGAGGACCTTGGCAGCGATGCCATGCTCGCGGCATACGCCGCGCGCCGACAGGATGATCGCGAACATACGCTTGCATTTTCAGATGGCCTGGCGCGACTGACCGCCAATCCCTCGACTCTGCTGCGCCCGCTGCGCGCGCTGGGATTCCTGGCGCTTGATCGCGTGCCATCGATGCAGTCGGCGCTCGTTGGTGGCGCGATGGGCTATCGGGGCGAGGTTCCCTTGCTTTGCCGGGCGCCGTCATGAGCCGCCGACCACGGCTGGACGTGGCCATCGTTGGCGGTGGCGTGGTCGGCACCGCGGCGGCATTGGCACTGGCCCGCTCCGGCCTGGATGTCGCACTGATCGAAGCAGTGGAGCCGGCACGCTGGGATGTTGATCGCCCGGACCTTCGCGTGTATGCCTTCGCACCAGATAGCGCCGCGTTGTTTGACTCGTGTGGCGTCTGGAATGAAGTCATCCGCGCCCGCGCGCAGCCCTACCGGCGCATGCGGGTTTGGGATTCGGGTGGCTTCGGCATCGCGGACAACGAGTTGACTTTCGATGCCGATACATTCGCGAGACGTGAGCTGGGCTGGATCGTCGAACACGGCTTGCTGGTCGATCGCCTTTGGAATGCATTGCCCGCGGCCGGCGTGCAACTGCGTTGTCCGGCACGCGTCGATGCACTCGAGCAGGACGACGCAGGCGTACGCCTGACCCTGGACGATGGATCGCGGCTGGATGCGAGCATCGTCATTGCCGCTGATGGCGCTGAGTCCAGCGTTCGTCAATTGGCAGGAATGGCGGTCGATCGCCATGACTATGCGCAGCGCGGCATCGTTGCGTATGTCGCGACCGAGCAGGCGCATCAGCACACCGCGTGGCAGCGATTCCTGCGCGGAGGCCCACTGGCCCTGCTGCCATGCCCTGATATGGAAGGCAGTCCGCGTGGATGCCGTGGTTCCATCGTATGGACATTGCCCGACGAGGACGCGGCCCGCATGCTGGCCTTGGACGAAGCTGCCTTCGAGACCGCGTTGACGCGTGCGTTCGATGTACGACTGGGTGCGATGGCGTTGCGCTCAGTGCGCGCGGCATTTCCCTTGCGCCGGCAACTGGTGCGTGAGTCGGTGCACGGCCGCGTGCTGGCGATTGGCGACGCTGCGCATGTGGTGCATCCGCTGGCAGGCCAGGGCGTCAACCTGGGATTGCGTGATGTGGTGGCGTTGCGCGACAGCATCCTCGCTGCACGCACTGCCAACGCCGACTGGACATCGCCCTCGCGTCTGGCGCGCTGGGCGCGCATCCGCAAAAGTGACAACGCGCTGGCGGCGCACGCGTTTGGCGCCATTAACCGCGGCTTCGGAAGTGATGCGCTCCTGCCGACGCTGTTGCGCGGGCCGCTGCTCGGTCTGGCCGGGCGATGGCCGCCCATCACACAGAGGCTGTGGCGTCGCGCTGCGGGTATTTGAAGCGTTTAAAGTTGTTCCGGATCGAGTTGCCGCTAGATGCAACGTGATCAACGCTTCCCTCGCGCCAGCGTGGTCGCGAAGACGGTGATTTCTTCGCGGTCGTGATAGAGCTGTCGTGCACGTACCATCAGTGGCGCCTGCACCTGATCGTTAAGCACTTGCAGGCAACGCAAGGTTTCCTGCCAGCGTTTTTTCATCGGCAGCTTGAGATTGAAGATCGTGTGTCGGCACCAGCCTTCGTGCAGCCAAGTGGCCATGCGTTCGGCGACGCGAACCGGCTGCTCGACCATGTCGCACACCATCCAGTCCAGTGCGCGTGGTGGTTGCCAGAGGAATCCATCGGCGCGCAGATGCTCGACACGACCGTTCTCCAGCAATTGCGGACGCAACGGGCCATTATCAATTGCCGTCACGCGCAGGCCCTGTCGCGCCAGCACCCACGTCCAGCCACCGGGCGCGGCGCCAAGGTCAGCTGCATTCATGTCAGCCCGCAGCAGGCGCTGACGTTCGTCATCATCGAGCAGCACCAGCAAGGCTTCCTCCAGCTTCAGCGCTGAGCGGGATGGTGCTTCTGCATGCATGCGCAGGCGTGGAATCCCTAGTGGCCATGGGGCGCTGTCCTGCGGATCACTGCACGCCACGAATGCGTGGCTGCCTTCGACGAAGCAGACATGCAGTCGTGGTCTCGATGGATCATCGTGCGTGGCCAGCAGGCCAGCCTTGCGTAAAGCAGGGCGCAATGCATTGGCGAAACTGCGTGCCAGTCCGGCCAAGGGTTTGCCGTCGTCCGAATCAGGGTGCTCGACCAGCAGGGTGCCGAAGATTGGATGATGCGAGTCGTTCAGTGCCGCCAGGATCGGCGTGATCCGGTCATGCGGATCCAGTGCACTCAGTTCGGCCAGCAGCATCAGTTTCTGTCGCGCAAAGATCAACGAACGCCAAGGCAGCGCGCGCGACAGTCCCGCGCCATCGACGCCGGCATACAGGACGTACCCACTACCGCGCTCGGTGCGCGCATGCCCGCTGAAACCCGCCATCGCGGCGCGCTCTGTCAGCTCGGCGGCAAGTTCGGGCTCGAACCCAGCGCGGCAATAGCACACCAGACCACCACTAGCGGACTTGGTTGATCGATCGGTTTCGTGCGATGGAATGAAGTTGATTTATTTGCCCGCCATCAGGATGACCTTCGTGCTGATCGCGATGTCGTCTGCGATCAAGCCTGTATCCGCCCAATCGCCTCCGCCCACGCCGAAGTCCAGCCGCTTCACGGTTGCCTTGCCGGTCAATACCGGATGCACGCCTGGCGCCCACGTAAACGTCAGTGCCACCGGTCTGGTCATTCCGTGCAGCGACAGCGTCCCATCGGCGATGAAGCGATTACCACCCAGGCTGCGGAACCGCGTGGCGACATAGCGTGCCTGCGCGAACTTCGATGCATCGAAAAAGGGATCGCCGCGCATCTGGGCATCGTAATCGGCGTTGGCAGTGGTCGAGGTAGCCAATGGGATGCGAACGTCCAGACTGGCCGTCGACAGGTGCAGGGGATCGAATGACAGGGTCGTCGCAAAGCCGGGAAAATGTCCGGTGAATACTGCGCCCTGGTACGTGCCTGCAAATACGAGCGCTGAGCCTGGTGCCTGCACATAGTTGGCGGCAAAGACCGGGGTTGCCATCAGCAACAACACGGCTAAGGGAAATCTAGGCATCGGAACGACCCTCGGTAATGTCCGCGCCGCGCGACCAGCGACGCGGCAGCATGCGCATGAGGGTGGCGTCCTGCTGGAACAGATGGTGGTAGAACGCCGCCGCAGCATGTGCCAGTGCCAGCGCAATCAACGTCCAGAACAGGAATTGATGCATCGAAACCGCAAGCGTGTGCAGCGCTTCATCCTTCCTCGCAATGGACGGCACGTTGACCAGCCCGAACCATTGCAGTGGAAACCCCGCGGCCGAGTTGACGATCCAGCCGCTGACGGGCAACGCGAACAGGAGTCCATACAGCGCCCAGTGCGTCATCGCGGCAATGCGCTCTTGCCACACCGGCATGTTGGCCAATGACTGCGGTGCGCCGGCGTACATCCGCCACAACACGCGAAGCGACACCAGCATGAGGATGGTGATGCCGATCGACTTGTGCAGTGCGTAGATGTTGAGCTTGTGAGGATTGTTCGGCAGGTCGGTCATGGTCAGGCCCAGGTAGGCCATGACCAGGATCAACACCACGATCAACCAGTGCAGCGACTGGCTCACCGGGCCCCAGTGGTCGCTCGGATTTTTCAACGTGGCCAGCATGCGTGTCATCGCATCAATGTCGTGATGCAGGCGGTGCAGGATCTGCAGCGGGCACAGGTTCGATGTCGTCATTGCCACCGCGCACGGCTTCAGCTTCGATGCGCAACTCGACGTCGTCGCCGATGACGCTCGGCCAAGCGTCGATGCCGAAGGCCTTGCGACTGATGGTCGTTTTTGCCGAAAAACCGGCCGTGCGGCGGAACGGCGGCATCGGGTGATGCTTGAGCTGGTTGAAGGTCACAGCCAGGCAAGTTTCATGCTCAACGCCATGCAAAGCCAGCGTGCCACAGACGTTGGCGTGTTGTGGGTCCTTGGGCTCGATGCGATTGGATACGAAGGTTGCGATGGGATGACCGGCGACATCGAGCAGGCCGTGGGCGCTGGCAGCGCGATTCCAGCCGGCATCGCCCAGGTCAATGCGCGTCAACGGCACTGATACCGAAAGCTTCGCGCTCGACCAGTCCGCTGGATCGAACTCCAGCGTGCCGGTGCTACCGGATACTGTCCCCAGCGCATGCGAAAACCCTGCGTGGCTCACCGCGAACAACACCCGCGTATGCACCGGGTCCAAGTGATATGCCGCAGTTTTGGCGTCGGCCACGCGCGTCACGGCCAATCCGTTCAGCGCCAGTACGCACGAGAGGATCAGATCACGTCGTGTCATTCCTTTCTCCGCAGCCTGCTGGGCCATGCAAGGGATTCTAGGCTGGATCGTTCCAGCTCGGCTGAACCTCCCTTGCACGCGAGGCGTGGCATTGCGACCATGCCGCGGCGATATGGGGCGCGCCAGGGAGAGGTCCAATGAATGTACCGTCGCCAGCACGGTTGAGTGCTCTGCGGTTGGTTGAAGGGCGGAGCGGATTGCTGCACGCGGCCTGCATATGGCTGATGTTGTGTCTCTGCTTGATGTCTCCGGCTTTCGCGGGCCTGCCGGAAACACCGCAACCGCAACAGATGACCGTTGCCGATGGCCTACCGTCCAACCGCATCAATGACATCGCGGAAGATGCCCTTGGCTATCTCTGGATCGCGACCAGCGATGGGCTTGCGCGTTATGACGGGATCGCGTTCCGTGTCTGGCGGGTCGGCCAGGGGCTTCGCGACAACAATGTCTGGGCGGTCCATGTCGACGCACGCAATCGCGTCTGGATTGGTACCGGCAATGCCGGACTTGCGATGCTGGACGTGGATCGCAACACCTTCCGTTACTACGATCGCCAGTCCAATCCAGACATCGGCAGCAACGATGTCTGGTCCATCGCGTCCACCCCGGACGGCGCGCTGTGGTTTGGCACGTCCGATGGCGGCTTGCATCGATTGTCCGCCAATGGGGCGATCACCCGATTCATGCCGCGCGCAGGTGACGTGCGCAGCTTGCCTGATGCCAATGTCGGTCAACTCGCAGTGTCGCCCGATGGCACGTTGTGGGTGGGCACCAAGCATGGCGTGGCGCATTGGACTGGGCGCGATTTTGAACGGCTGCCTGCGTCGACGGTGAATTCGCCGGCAGTCAACGGCTTGACCATTACGCCTGATGGCACGGTGTGGATCGGCACGCCACGTGGCGTGAGTGCGCGTGCTCCGGACGGACGCGTGTCCTTGCACCCGTGGCCGCTTGACGACAACAAGACAGTCTTCCACCTGCTGTTGCGCGATCGCGGTGGCATCGACTGGCTGGATACGCTCGACGGACTCGGTCGCGACAGCGAAGGCATGCTCGAGAGTAGTCAGCCAGGAATTGGCCCAGTCCACAACGTCCCCCTGTACAGCAATTCCGTCCACGGCGCGGTCAAACCGTCATGGTCGCGCGCGTACGAGGATCGCGAAGGCGGTTTGTGGTTTGCCAGCAGCGACAGCGGCCTGTGGTACCTGCGCGCCAACTGGCGGCGTTTCTCGGTGTTGTCGCGGCAGCTCGATACCCTGGCGTCGCCTGCCAACGCGTATGTGCACGGAATTTCTCCATCGCAAAGTGGCGACATGTGGCTGGTGGGTAGCGGCGGGACGCTGGATCGGCTGGATCCTGAAACCGGCGACATCCAGCATGCATTGGTCGATGCCGGTGCAGGCTACATGCCGATGGGCGTGCGGGAGGACCGCAATCAACGCGTCTGGATCAGCTACTACCAGGGACTTGCACGATTCGACCCGTCGACCAGCCAGGTGCAGCGCTGGAGCGCGCAGCAAACGGTGGACGCGGCCTTGCCGAGCGACCGCGCATGGTTGACGGAAACGTCCGACGGCATGTTGTGGATCGCCTCTGAAAAATCCGGCATCCAGTTGCGCGATGGTGACGGGCACGTGGTGGAGTCGATCCTGCCCGATGGCCGCAAAGGTCTGCAGGCCGGCTCTGACCTGAGACAGGTCGGCACGGGTCCGGATGGCAGCATCTGGATCGCCGGGTCACAGGGAATGCTGACGTGGAACGCCGGCGATCATCGACTTGAACCGATTCCTGGTGCGCCGCATGACATGGTCTACGCGTTCGGCATGGACGACAGGCAGGCGGTCTGGCTGGCGCGTTTTGGTTCATTGGATTACATGCAATGGCACGGCGATGCGTTGACGCCCCTGCAGCATTTTGACCAACACCAGGGGCTACCGGCACTTGCGCCCAACGGCCTGACGATCGATATCGCCGGCAGGGTCTGGTTGACCAGTGTCCGCGGCCTGATCCGGTTTGATCCGGTCTCACGCAGCAGCCGAACCTACGGGGTGCTCGATGGACTTCCCAGCCAGGAATTTGGCGACATGCCGGTGGCGCGTCCGCAGGACGGACGCATCGCGGCAGGGACTCCGGACGGCCTGGTGCTGTTCGATCCTGCGGTGGTGCACCCGGCTGCTGCCGCGCCGCCACTGGTGATCGAGTCGATCAGCGTGCGTCGTGGGGACGTGCGCGTCGAACTCGCGCGCACAGGTGCCATCACGATCGAACATGACGATCGCGACCTGCGCGTCGTCGCGCGACTGTTGTCGTTCGACAATGCAAAGTCGCATCGTTATCGGTTCCACCTGCAGCATTACGATCTGGACTGGATCGAAACAGGCGCCAGTGGGGATCGCGTGTTCCCGCAACTTCCTCCGGGCGACTATCGTTTGCAGGTGCAGGCCAAAACTGCGGACAACGTCTGGTCCGTCGTGCGGGTCGTCCGCTTTCGGATCGCACCGCCGTGGTGGCGGACAACATGGGCGATGGCGGCTTTCGCGATGTCTGTGGCGTTGATCCTGTGGGCACTGGCAGCGGCATACCGCGCGCGCTTGCGTCGGCGTCACGAGTGGCATCTTGCCGAGCACAAACGCACGCTGGCCGAACAGGCCTCGCTGGCGAAAACCCGCTTCCTGGCAACATTGGGCCACGAAGTCCGCACGCCGATGACCGGCGTGCTGGGCATGAGCGAATTGCTGCTCGGCACGCAGCTGGATGCTCGCCAGCGTGGCTACACGGAGTCGATCCGTCGCGCCGGGAACCATCTGCTGCGGCTGGTCAACGACGCACTCGACCTGGCGCGGATCGAAGCCGGAAAGCTGCAACTCGATGCCCAACCGTTTTCATTGCGGGGAATGCTGGACGATGTCATCGAGTTGATGAAGCCGCTGTCCGAGCAGCATCACCTACAGTTTGATGATGCCATCGCGAGCGACGTGCCCACGGTTGTGTTGGGCGATCCGATGCGGATCAAGCAGATCCTGCTCAACCTGCTGGGCAATGCCATCAAATTCACCGAGCATGGCAGTGTCGGGCTCCACGTCAGCATCGGACACGGCGAGGACATTCTTTTTGAAGTGAGGGACACAGGCGCTGGTTTGAATGACGAGCAGAAATCCCGGTTGTTCCGGAGATTCGAGCAGGCTGATTCCCACACATCCGCACGTTATGGTGGCAGTGGCCTGGGTCTAGCCATCAGCCAGGAGCTTGCTGCCGCGATGGCGGGACGCATCACGGTCGACAGCACACCCGGCCAGGGAACGCGGTTTGTCGTTGAGCTGCCATTGCCGCGCGCTGCCACGGCGATACCGACCAATCTGTTCGAATCGGCAGGGATATCGCGACGTGGACTTGACGTTCTGCTGGTGGAAGACAACCCCACTGTCGCCGAAGTCATGGTCGGCCTGTTGCAGGCGCAGGGCCATCGTGTCGTCCATGTCGCACACGGTCTTGCCGCGTTGGCCGAATCCGCCGTGGCCCGCTTCGACATCGCCTTGCTGGACCTGGACTTGCCCGGCCTGGATGGTCTCGCACTTGCCCGGCAGTTGCGCGCACAAGGATTCGTCGCGCCATTGCTTGCAGTCACCGCACGTGCCGATGCAGAAGCAGAATCGCTCGCCGGCACTGCTGGCTTCGACGGTTTCCTGCGCAAGCCACTCACCGGCGGGATGCTGGCAGAGGCGATCGAGGCGTTGGTACCGGAGGTGATTGAGGAATCATGACCTTGAAGGGGTTTTCGGATGATTGGGATTGACGCGGCGTGTGCTTGATTCCGCATCCGACCCTTGGATGTATTTAGGTTGCGGGTACCAATCCCGCTCATCAACGGACAACCCGCATATAAAAAAAGCCCGCCATTTGGCGGGCTTCCTGTACAGATGCGGAGTCTCAGTGGATCTTCAAACCGCTGTGATCCACTTTCGTCACTCCTGCAACCTTTTCCGCTATTTCGTCGGCCCGATCATGGTCGGCCTTGGTGGCCACGTGGCCGCTAAGATAGACGTGGCTGCCATCCACGCGGACTTCGATGTCATTGGCCGCCGCGCCCATTCCGTCCATCAGCGCCTGGTGGACGCTATCGTGGAGCGACATCGGCATCGGCATTGGTGCGGGCATTGGAGCCGGCATCGGCTCAGCCACGGGTGCCGGCACTTCGACCGGCACGGGGACGATCACTTGATTGGCAGGCGTCTGCACGACGACGGGCCGGGCGGTGTAGCAGGCGGACAGCGCAAATGTCGCAGCGATGGCCACGACGATCAATTTCGTTTGCATGATTCTCTCTCCAGCGGCGATTGACCGACGGACGCTGACACGCGGGAAGTCCACGGGAGGTGAATACGGGCCGACCGCCATGCAGCCACGATCCACGGTACTGATAGATAGTGGAGTCAACGGCATCACCGGCGAGCCGATGCGGTATTCCCGTAAAAAAGCGCAATGCACAGTGTCGAGACCAATGCGATCAACGCTCCGACCCAAAACGTCGTCGCAGGTCCCTGACGATCCCACAACCATCCGGCCAAGGCACTGGCGGCAAGCAACCCTGCGCCAGAAAGAAGGTTGAACATGCCGAACGCAGTGGCGCGATATTCGGTTGGTGCGACATCGGTAACCAGCGTGGCGAGGATCCCCTGCGTCATTCCCATGTGCAGTCCCCACAGCGCGATGCCGGTGAACAGCAATCCATAACCCTGTGCCAATGCCAGCGCAAGATCCGCGGCGGCCAGCGCAAGCATGCCCAGCGCCAGCAGCGTCGTACGTGACATCCGGTCGGAAAGCCGACCCACCGGATACGAAGTCAGCGTGTAGACGACACTCATCACCACCAATACCAGCGGGATGAAGGTCAGTGGCAGATGGCGTTCGTAAGCGCGCAATACGAGGAACGCTTCGCTGAAGCGGGCGAGGGCAACCAGCATGCCGAGCAGCGCCAGGCGCCAGAACGGTGCGCCAAGTCGCGTCAGGCCCTCGCGACTCAGCGGCAGGCGCGCGCTGCGGCTTGCCGTATCGGCAGGTTCGCGTACGCGCAGCAACAGCAATACCGCGATGACGCCGGGAATCACCGCGAACCAAAGGACCGTGCGCATGTCGTTTGCAAGCCGCCACAACAAGGCAACTGCAATCAACGGCCCGAGCACTGCGCCGACCGTATCCATCGATTGCCGCAAGCCGAAACATGCCCCGCGGATCGATTGCGGTGCGAGATCGCCGACCAGTGCATCCCGCGGCGCGCCGCGGATGCCCTTGCCGAAGCGGTCAAGCAGCCGGGCCGTGGTCACCATTGCGATGGACGTGGCGAGCGGGAAAAGCGGTTTCACCACCATCGCCAGTCCGTAGCCGAGCAGCACCAGCGGTTTGCGCCGCCCGATCACGTCGCTGAGATAGCCGGAGAATACCTTGGTGACCAGCACCAGCGCCTCGGCGAAGCCTTCGATCAAACCGATGGTGAGCGCGCTGGCACCCAGGCCAGTGAGCAACACCGGCAGCAGGCTGTGCACCATCTCCGAGCCCATGTCGGTGAACAGGCTGACGAATCCCAACGCCCAGATCGTGCGCGGAATCGGCGGTCGGGATGCGGGTTGCGAAGCCATGGTGTTGAGTCGTCGCTGACAACGACCCGACTATAACGAGCGCTCGTCGACAACGCAGAAGATGGAAGTGCCGATCGGTGCGGCCAGTGAATGACGAGCCTTGGCCCGCCGCACTACAATCAACGTGCGCTATGGGCGTGTACTTCATCCACCAGCGCAGCGACGTGGTCCGGACTCATGTCCGGTGACAGGCCGTGACCGAGATTGAAGACGTGTCCTTCGCGCGAGCCGCCGTTGCCGGAAGCAAAGCTGTCCAGCGCGATACGCACCTGGCCACGAATGGCATCGGGGGTGCCATACAACATCGCCGGATCCAGATTGCCTTGCAAGGCCACCTTGCCTTGCGTTCGGCGGGCGGCTTCTTCCAACGTCACCGTCCAGTCGACGCCGAGGCCTTCGCAACCGCTGGCTGCAAGCTCCTCCAGATAGGGCGCGTTGCCCTTGCCGAACAGGATCAGCGGTGTGCGCTCGTCGCCGTCACCGCGCTCCAGTTCGCGTGCAATGCGCACAAGGTATGGCAACGAGAATTCGCGATACATCGCCGGAGATAGGGCGCCGCCCCAGGTATCGAACACCTGCAGCACCTGCGCGCCCGCCGCACGTTGCGCGGACAGGTATGCGATTACCGCATCGGTGTTGACCGACAGCAGCCGGTGCATTGCGGCCGGGTCG
>JBBSUF010000075.1:0-10974 GCA_038235185.1 Lysobacterales bacterium | reverse complement strand
TTAGCCGACGACGCGACGTTCCTCCGCCGCGTGTTCCTCGACACGATCGGAACGCTTCCGACCGCCGATGAGGCCAAGAATTTCATCGCCGACACGGAGCCGAGCAAACGGGCGAAGCTCATCGACGCCCTGCTAGCCCGCCCCGAATACGCCGACTATTGGTCGATGAAGTGGGCCGACATACTTCGCATCGATAAGGACGCCGTGACGCCGCAGGGGGCCGCCCTGCCCCGATCTGGTAAGCAGGACGATTTTGCCAGCCGGACACGCGCCCAATTGGTTCAGTCGGACGCGCGGCGCGGAGACGGCAAAGGTCCGGCAGAACGGACATGACAAACTCAGCACCTATGGCATCGGCTCCGAGCTGGATGCCAAACAGTGGCGCAGTGTCGTGCGACAACTCGTCGCTGCGCGCTTGCTGGAAGTCGATATCGAGGGACATGGCGCGCTGCGGCTCACGCCTTCCAGCAGCGAGGTCCTCAAAGGCGATCGCACGTTGTCGCTGCGCACCGAGCCACCAGCAGCCGCTACCCGTCGCGATCGCGTCGCGAGGGCAGCAGCCGGAGGGGTTGCACTGCCCGCCGACGCGGCGTCGCGGTTTGACGTCCTGCGCGCATGGCGCAGCGACACCGCACGCGCGCAAAGCGTGCCGGCCTACGTGATCTTCCACGACAGCACCTTGCGCGGAATCGCGCTGGAATCTCCCGAAAACCTCGACGCACTGGCCATGATCAGCGGCATTGGCGCGGGCAAACTGGAGCGTTATGGGCACGCGTTGTTGGAAGCACTGGCGACCCATGCGGAGAGCTGATGCGACAGGAAAGCTTGCCGAAAGCCACTGCCACGACGATGATGATGGAAGCTTTTGCGGCGCGTAATTCCGCAGCCGGATTGCCGCCCTACCTGCAACGACGGCGTCAATGGATCGCCTGGCGCCCTTGGTGACCCTGATCAAACCGACACGCTTTTCCCCCGCCATTGCCGCGCTTCGCACGCCTCGTGGCTCCCATGCCGTCGCTGCGCTGCTGGCCGCTTATGCCTTCGTGCGCGTGTTCTTGCTGCGCAGCACGCCGCTGAACTCCGATGAGCCCCAGCACCTGCACGTCATCTGGGGTTGGAGCCAGGGACTGGTGCCGTACCGGGATGTGTTCGATAACCACACGCCGTTGTTCCACATGCTGTATGCGCCAGTGCTGCGCATGCTTGGCGAGACGCCAGATGTGCTGCTGTGGATGCGGCTGGCGATCGTGCCGGTCGCGGTCGCGGCAATCGCACTGACAGCAGTGATTGCACGCCAGTTGTGGAATCGACAGGTCGCGTTGTGGGCGATCGTCTTCGCGTGCACCTATCCACCCTATCTGCTGGTGTCGGGGCAGTTCCGCACCGACGGGCTGTGGGCGATGGCATGGATCGCCACGATCGCGACTGCCGCCTGCGGACGCTGGACACTGTTGCGCGCGGTCGGTGTCGGTGTGTTGATCGGTGCGACATTTGCCGTGTCGATGAAAACCACGTTGCTGGTGTCCGGGCTAGTGCTAGCGTGGGGTTTCGTCCAGTTCGCGTTACCCGCCCGCGTGCGCCCATCCGCCGTGGCGTGCGTGAAAAGCGCGGGTGCGATCCTTGCGGGAGTCATCGTCATCCCGGCATTCGTCGTCGGCATTGTTGCCGCGAAGGGCGGCTTGGCGGCAATGCGTTACGGCGTCATCGACCACAACCTGTTGCCGCGACTCGGCCGTACCCACGGTCACGACTGGCGCATTCCGCTGATGCTCGTGCTGCTCGCGTTACTCGGCATCGCAGTGCGGAAGGTGTTGCGATCGTCCATCGACCCACTGCTGTCAGCACGCCGCTGCCTGGTGATCGCCTCGGCCTTGGCGTACATGTTGTTGTTGTTCGGTACCTGGCCATTGCTGACGCGACAGGACTACCTGCCGTCGATTCCGCTGCTGGCGATTGGACTGGCCGGCTGGTGGCAAACGCGTGACTGGCCGCGCCTCAATTGGATTCCGATTGCACTGGCCATCGCAGCGCTGTTGTCGGTGTTGCACAAACGCCTGCCATGGAACGACCACATCGCTCCCTATCGTGCATCGCTTTCCGATGTGCTCGCGGTGACATCGCCCGATGAGCCGGTGATGGACGACAAGGGGGCGTCGGTGTATCGACGCCGGCCATATTATTTCGTGCTGGAAGGCATCACCCAGGCACGCATCCAGCGCGGTCTCATCATCGACGACATCCCGCAACGCCTGCTCGCCACCAACACGCATGTGCTGTGGATGGAGCGCTTGCCAACGCAGGACGCGGCCTTCATCGCCGCCAATTATCTGCCAGTGCGCAATGGCTTACGGGTGGCCGGGCATGATTTCGGGCAGATGCAGTCGGGCATGACGCAACCCTTCGAGATCCTCCTGCCTGGCGAATATGCAGTGACAGGGGCGGCACGCGGCGCATCCATCGACGGAAATGCATCCGCGCTGCCGACTCGGTTGTCAGCCGGACGCCACGTGCTTGCCACGACCCAACCCGGACACGTCAAGCTTGTCTGGGCTCCGGCGGCACTGCTGTCGATGCCGCCAACGCAGGCACACTAGACCCATGGATGAAATCAGCTGTGACGCCTCCGACCGGCTGCTGGTGTTCGCACCGCATCCGGATGACGAAAGCCTCGCCTGCGGTGGGTTGATCCAGCGTGCACGACGCGCCGGTGCAGCCGTGTCCGTGGTCATCGCGACCAATGGTGACTCCAATCCATGGCCACAGCGACTGATCGAAAAGCGCTGGAACCTGGGGCCCGATGCCGCGCGGCGCTGGGGTGCGGTGCGTCACGCCGAAGCGACCATCGCACTGCACGCCCTCGGCATTTCCATCGACAATGCGAGCTTCCTGCAGTGGGCCGACCAGGGCTTGACGAAGCGCCTGATGGGCGATGGCAACGCCTCCGTTACGCAACTGCGGCAACTGATCGCAACGCATAGGCCCACTCTGGTGGCAATGCCCAGCGTGTTCGATTCCCATCCCGACCACAGCGCCCTGGCGCTCATGCTGATGGCCGCTCTGCGCGGCGAGAACAGCCAAGCGCGCGCCATCTCCTACTGGCTACATGGCCGCAATGGTCAACAGCACGATGTCTCGCATGTCACGCTCACGCAGGAGGAAATGGTGGGCAAGCGTGCGGCAGCGCTGGCGCATGTCAGCCAGACGCGTTTCGGCACTTCACGCTTGTTGCGCTTCGTCGCTCCGACCGAGGGATACGTTCAACCCGGCATGATCGCGCCACAAACCCTCCCGACGTGGCGCTGGCGGTTGCGCGCCCATGGCCGGCTGGGAGTGGTTGCGGCGCGACGCCTGCAGATCGTCGCGATGACTTCTCATGGCGTCATCCACGCCGCCACGCTTGAACTGCCCGACGCAAGGAAGGCGGCTTTGCAGTTCAAGCGATTGGATGCCCGCACCATGCAGATCGAAATGCCCGCGCTCTGGACTGGCCCCCTTTCGGTGGTGGCCAAGCTGGATACGAATCACCGGATCAATGTGTACGACGAGTTCGGCTGGACCCAATGCGAGCGTGAGCACAACGTCGCCACTATCGATCGCGACGGCGCTGAATCAGACATCCCACAGCACGCGCCAACCGAGCACCTGGCAGCAGGGCCTCAGGATGCGATCGGCTTGACGGCGACATCCTTGCGGGTCACCGTCAGGTAGATCACCAGCCCAAGGATGGTCGCCAGGAAAATCGCGCTGGTGACCACGGTCCCCAGGCCCAGGCCGCCGTCCGTCCCGGGCTGTGACAGGTAATCACCGATCGACGCACCCAGTGGCCTCGTCAGGATGTAGGCGATCCAGAACGCCAGCACGCCATTCACACCCAAGCGAAGGTGCGCGACCGCCGCGATTGCGATCAGGCCAGCGCAGATCAGCGCCGTCAGCAGGTATCCGACATGCAGGCGCTCGGCAAACAGGTCGCCGGCCGCCGTGCCAAGTGCAAACGTAAACAGGATCGCCAGCCAATAGAACGCCTCGCGCGGCGTGGTGTCGATCCATTGCACCGAAAGCGTCTTCTCCTTTGCGTACCAGATGGCGAATGTCGCCGCCAGCAGCACGCTGAACACAATCGTGGTGGTGACCAGCGAGACATTGAGGTTATCGGTGAGGTTGTCGGTGATCAACGTGCCGACGACGCTCAGCAACACTACGGCCAGCCAGTACAGCCCAGGCGTGTATTTGCGCGACCGGAATTCAAAGCCCAGGGTGACCAGCAACAGGCCGCCCATCAGCCAGGTCGTATTGGTCAGGCCCAAGCCGAGGTTCGTGCTGAGATAGTCAGCGAAGGTCTCTCCCACTGTGGTGCACAGGATCTTGATGATCCAGAAATACAGGGTGATTTCAGGGACCTTGTTGAGCATGCGACGGCCCGATTCGAGCAACGCCTTGCGATCGTCTGGATGCATCGTCAAACCCATCGAAATAAGAAGTTGACGTCCTTGTATCACGCACGACGTTCAGCTGCCGTTGTCAACTGTTCGGCATGTTCCACTCTGGAAAGGACGGCGAAAGGCGGGCTACCTAGCCTGCGCGGTATCGTTTTTCAGTGCGGGTGACTCGTGCGTCCCTGGACCATCCTCTGCGATTTCGACGGCACCGTTTCACTGCCTGATGCGACCGATGCGTTGCTGGAGCAGTGCGCCGCGCCGCAATGGAAGAGCATCGAACGTGACTGGCGTGCCGGCCTGATCGGCTCGCGCGATTGCATGACGCGCCAGATCGCGCTGATCGACGCCAGCGAACAGGATCTGAATCGCATCCTCGACACCATACCGATCGACCCGGCATTCGCACAATTCGTATCGCTGACGCAGGACGCAGGGATCACGTTGACCATCGTCAGCGACGGGTTGGATCACGCGATTTCGAGGATCCTTGGCAATCATGGTTTGGGTCACCTGCCCATCGTGGCCAACCATCTTGAACAGGTCGGCGTTCGTCGTTGGGCAATGCAGTCTCCGCACGCCAACGTGACCTGTCGTTCACAAAGCGGCACGTGCAAATGCGCGCTGGCAGGCAGCCATGCCGATCGCGCCAACGTGCTGCTGATCGGCGACGGCCAGTCGGATGTCTGCGTCTCGGCGTGTGCGGATTTCGTTTTCGCCAAGACGCGCCTGCTCGAGCATTGCCGCGTCGCAAAGGTTGCACATCGGCCGATTACAGGATTCGCCGAAGCAATCGCGCTGCTTCCGGACCTGCTTGCCGGCCGCTTTGATCACGTGCAACCTCTCGCCCTTCCCCAGATCCCACAAAGAATCGAATACGCATGAACAAGATTGCGATGCTCCAGCCAGCCTCGGAGCATGGTGCCGCCAGTGATGCCGCGCTGCTCGCCGACGAGGCGCGTTACTGCTCTTTCGGCGACACCGTGCACTACAGCGAGCCGCCAAAGATCTTTGCGCATTGCGATGGCAGCTACCTGTACGACACCGCCGGACTGCCGTTCCTGGACTTGCAGATGTGGTATTCGGCGGTCAACTTCGGTTACGCCAATCCGCGTTTGAATAACGTGCTGAAGCATCAGATCGATACGCTGCCTCAGGTCGCCAGCCAGTACCTGCATCCAACCAAGATCGAGCTTGCAAAAACCATCGCGCAGGATGCCGAGCGCAAATGGGGCCGCCAGGGCCGCGTGCATTTCAATGTTGGCGGCTCCTCGTCGGTCGAGGATTCGCTGAAGATCGTGCGCAATGCCTCCGGGGGCAAGAGCCTGGTGTTCGCGTTCGAAGGCGGCTATCACGGGCGCACGCTGGGTGCTTCGGCGATCACTTCGTCGTACCGGTATCGTCGTCGCTATGGTCATTTTCACCGTGCGCAGTTCATCGAATTCCCGTATCACTTCCGTGGCCCCAAGGGCATGTCCAAGGAAGAATACGGCGAGTTGTGCGTGGCGAAATTCGCGCGCCTGTTCGAGACCGAATACAACGGCGTCTGGGACGCCAAAGCCGGCCAGTGCGAATACGCGGCGTTCTATGTCGAGCCGATCCAGGGCACCGGTGGATACGTCATCCCCCCACCGAACTTCTTTACCGGGCTGAAGAAGGTGCTGGACGACTACGGAATCCTGCTGGTGGTCGATGAAATCCAGATGGGGTTTTTCCGCACCGGCAAGCTGTGGGCGATCGAACATTTCGGTGTAAAACCCGACGTGCTTGTGTTCGGCAAGGCGCTGACCAACGGCCTGAATCCATTGGCTGGAATCTGGGCGCGCGAAGAGCTGATCAATCCGGCCGTGTTCCCGCCGGGCTCGACGCATTCGACCTTCGCGTCCAATCCCTTGGGCACGGCAGTTGGCCTGGAAACCATGCGCATGCTCGCCGAAACCGATTACGAGTCCATGGTGATGGGCAAAGGCGCGCATTTCCTCGCCGGACTGCGCGACCTGCAGACGCGTCATCCGGAAATCGGCGATGTCGATGGCTTGGGCCTGGCGCTGCGCGCGGAAATCTGCGAAGCCGACGGCTACGCCCCCAACCGCAAACTGCTCGATCGCATGGTGGACATGGGCCTGGCCGGCGATCTCCGCCACAACGGCAATCCCATCGGGCTGGTGCTGGATGTCGGCGGTTACCACAAGAACGTGATCACGCTGGCACCGTCGCTGCACATCAGCAGCGAGGAAATCGACCTTGGACTGAGCTTGCTCGACCAGTTGCTGACACGCGCTAAACAGACGATCTAGCCGCACATGGTTGCGCGTGCGTTACTCGCCGGCACGCGTCAACGCCAGCACGGCATTCAAACCGCCGAATGCGAACGAATTACTCAGCGCTGCACGCACCGTCATGGCGCGGGCGGTGTTGGGCACGTAGTCCAGATCGCAGGCCGGATCCGGATCGATGAAGTTCGCCGTCGGTGGGACGACCTGCTCCCGCAACGCGCCAATGACGGCGACAAGTTCCAGCGCGCCAGCCGCGCCCAGCGCATGACCATGCACGCCCTTGGTCGACGAGATCGCCAACGCATCGGCATGGTTGCCGATTGCCAGCCGGATCGCCCGGGTTTCCGTGGGATCGTTGAGTGGAGTACCGGTGCCGTGCGCGTTGATGTAATCGATGTCCTCGCCCTGCAATCCGGCATCATCCAAGGCCATCCGCATGGCAGAGGCAGCACCTTCCGCGGACGGGGCCACGATGTCGCCTGCGTCGGCGCCAATGCCAAAGCCGGCAAGCTCGGCCAGGACTTCGGCGCCGCGCGCACGCGCATGTTCCATCGATTCCAGCACGAACATCCCCGCGCCCTCACCCAGCACCAAGCCTTGGCGCTGCGCGCAAAATGGACGGCAGGTGTCGTCGGCGACCACACGCATGGCCTCCCATGCACGAATGGCGGCAAGCGTGAAGCATGCTTCCGTGCCGCCCGCGATGGCGACGTCAGCCATGCCATGGCGAATCAACAGCGCTGCCTGTGCGATCGCATGATTGGACGATGCGCAGGCGCTGGATACAGCGAACGTCGGTCCACGCAATTTGAACGTCATGCCGACCTGGCTGGCCGGTGCACTGGGCATGATGCGGATGATCGACATCGGGTGCACACGCTCGGCACGGTCGCGATACAGGCGCCGCGATTGTTCGTCGCGCGACATTTCGCCACCGATGCCAGTACCCACAACCACCGCGGTGCGCGACGACAATTGAGCATCAAAGACCAGCCCAGATTGCGAAATCGCCTCACCAGCCGCCAGCAAGGCGAACTGCGAGACACGATCGAGCAGGGTCAATTGAGCAGGCGAAAAATGCGTGGAGGGATCGAATCCCGGAACCATTGCGGCCACGCGCATGCGAATGCCGGTTTCACCTGGGGGTGGAACCAGCGGTGCGATGCCACTGCGCGCGTCCCGCATGCCCTCCCACAACGCGGGTGCGCCGAGACCGAGCGCGCTGATCGCACCCATCCCGGTGATGGCAATACGGCGCGACATGCGTGCGTACTCCTGCGCGTTGCCGGATCAGACCGCTGGTGCGGCGCTCGCCTTGAGCGCGAGGGCCTGCTCGACAGAGTCGACCAATCCTGCCAGCGTGCCGTCGTCGAGGTTGGGGTCCTGGTTGGGGAAATTGATGTTGAAGTGTTCCTCAACATCGAAAATGGTTTCGATCGCTTCCAGCGAATCGATACCCAGGTCCTTCAACGTCGCGGCGGGAGTGAGGGTGGCGCGGTCGATGTCACCGTGCTTGGCAACGATGTCGAACACCTGGTCTGCAATCGCTTGATCCATGACTTGCCTCCGTCCGGCCATGCATGGCCGGAGCCTTTAAGGGAATATCCTGCACCTATCCTGACCTTATCGGGCAAAGCTTGCGCATGCCTTTCGTAAGCCAGCTTGAGCCCGACGCCCTGGTGCGGGAGTTTATCGCCCATCCACCCACTGGATTCACCGCCCAAGCACTGCCCAGCGGGATCCCGGCCTTCGACACCGATTTCAACATCCTCACCACGGTCGAGCCGGAAATGCGTCGACGCATGGATCATTGGCCGGGATTCGCACACTGGCAGCATTGGCTGCGATTGCGCACATGTTTCATTGGATCCACTGTCGCGGAATACGCCTGGCTGCCGCGTGGGGCCAATCCGGCGGACTTTGCCGATCACCTGCTGGCGACTCAATCACGTCGCTGCCCGCTCCTGATCATCAAGGACATCGCACACGCCTCGCCACTGCTTGATGGGGCGGACAACATGTGGGTGGATTCGTTTGTCGCGCGTTGCGAGAAGGCAGGCTGCGTGATGGTGGAAGGCCAGGCGCTGGCTTGGGTACCGATCGACTTTGACGACATTGACGAATACCTGTCGCGCCTGTCGCGCAGCCGACGGCGCAATATCCGGCGCAAGCTGCGCTCGCGCGCGGCACTGGAGATCGAACAGATCGCCACCGGCGCGGCGTTTTCAGATGATCTCGTCATCGATGCGTTCCACGCGTTGTACTGCAACGTGTATGCGCAAAGCGAACTGCATTTCGATTTCCTCGATCGGGAATTCTTTGCCGCCGTGTTGCGCGATGCGCACAGTGGCGGAATCGTATTCGTCTACCGCCACGGGGGGCGCATGATCGGGTGGAACCTGTGCTTCGAGCATGGTGGTGCGCTGGTGGACAAATTCATGGGGCTGGTCTATCCCGACGCGCGCGACCACGACCTGTACGCCGTGAGCTGGATGGAAAACCTTGAGTACGCACGCAGTCGCGGCTTGCGCCGATACATCGCCGGCTGGACCGATCCCGAGGTGAAGGCGCAGCTGGGCGCACAATTCACGTTCACGCGCCACGCGGTCTATCCGCGGAACCCCATGCTACGTTTTGCGCTGCGCAAGCTGGCGCGCTACTTCGAGCGCGATCGCGCCTGGCGCGAGGAGGCACATGCAACCGCTGATCCTTGATCTCGACGCATCGGTCGGCACGCTCCCCGGCGAGACGCGGATTGACCTGCGCGACTGGCACGATCGCCTGCGCTTCGCATGTTCACTACGCCAGTTGCGGCTGTTCGACCAGCACGTGTCGTCGCGTCTACCGGCTGTTCACGGCCCCGTATTGTTTGGAAGCGGCGATTTCCATCACCTGAGCCTGCCGCTGATCGCACGCACGTCGGCACCCCGACCGATGCGGGTCATGGTGTTCGACAACCATCCGGACAACATGCGGTTTCCGTTCGGCGTGCATTGCGGCTCATGGGTATCCCGCGTCGCCGCGTTGCCGCACGTGGCACGCGTGGACGTTGTCGGCATTACCTCCCATGACATCGCAGTTGCGCATGCCTGGGAAAACCGCTTGCTACCGCTCTACCGCGGGCGGCTGCGCTACTGGTCGATCAGCGTGAAGACGGGCTGGTCCGGGCGGCTTGGCCTGCGTGACGCTTTTCGTAACTTCGACACCGCATCCGCGATGATGGCGGCATTGCTCGACGATTTCGCACTCGATGACTGCCCTGTCTATCTGTCGATCGACAAGGACGTTCTCGCGCCCGACGAGGCGCGCAGCAACTGGGACCAGGGCTGCCTGCGCGTCGCCGACCTGGAGCACGCGATCGTCGCGTTGCGGCATCGGCTGATCGGCAGCGACATCAATGGCGAAGTCTCGATCGCGAATTACCCGCAACGATGGAAACGCATGCTGTCAGCGATCGACGGACAACCGGAACTGGATGACAAGACACTTGCCGAGTATCAAGCGCAACAGCACGCGGTCAACCTGCGCTTGCTGGGTGTGTTGCAGGGCGGATGACGGCCTCAATGCAATCGGCAATGCGGTCGAACGTGGCGTCATCGAGCCAGTGCGAATTGGTGATCGTCAAAACCCGCGTCGCTAAACCACGCGCATTGGCAACTGCATCAGCGGGCATGATGCCATGCAGCAATGGGTAGTCCGCAAGGACGAACGCAAAGGGAATACCAATCCCAACGCCGATGTGCCACAACCTTGACAATACTTTTTCACGGGTGGCGGCGTCTGGCATTAAAACCGCCAACACGGGCCAGACCCCCTGCGCCCTTGGTGCGTCCTCGATCAGTTGAATCCCTGCAATGTCCCGCAATCGCGCGCTGCGGCGCTGCGCCTGGCGCGCGGTGAGGTCCCGGTAGTGCAACCAGCGCGCGGCGGTGCGGGCAACGACAGATTGCCGCCATTCCCCCGGGCGATGCAGCGGGATTGTTGCGGGAACTTGATCGCCTGCAGCGCCTAGCATGTCGTGGCGGCGCAGTGCCCGGCGTAACGGCATGCCATAAACAAGCGGCAGGAAGAGCGGGCGATAAAACAACGCATAGCCCAGCAATTCGATACAACGGCGCAGTTCCCATGCAGGCTTGCGCGGGGTGATCGTCTCCGAGGTACCGCGCAGCGCCGCACGCAAATGCGGGTGGCGCGACATCAACACACCGCCTTCGTACATCGTCAGCCCTTTACCCACGGCCAGGCTATACAGGCCAATATCCCCG
>JBBSUF010000074.1:0-11046 GCA_038235185.1 Lysobacterales bacterium | reverse complement strand
GTCTTTGGCGACGGCACGCAGACGCGCTCGTTCTGCGACGTGCGCGATACGGTGGTGGCGCTGGATGCGCTGGCCAACCATGCCGGCCGCGACACACTCGTGGCCAACGTGGGCAACGACCGGGAGATCAGCATGACGGCATTGGCCGAACTGGTGATCGCGCGTGCCAACAGTCGTTCCACCATCCGCAACGTGCCGCTGCGTGAGGCTTATGGGGAGGACTTCGAGGATATCCGCCGTCGCCGTCCAAGCCTTGAGCGACTGCGCGCCATGACCGGGTTTGAACACCAACACACACTGGAACAGACGATCGACGACCTGATCGTCGCCGAACGCCACCGCTTGCATGGGGAAAAAGCTGCGCATTGCACCTTGGTCGTCGAGCAGGGCAAACGTGCGGCGGCCTGATCTGATGCGCACCCAGACATGAGCCCAGCGGCTTCCACGCGCCGCTGGGTTGTGACCCTGGCAGGCCTCTGTGCGGCCGCCTCGGTGCACGCGGCCCCCGTGGATACCACCGACCATTGGGTGCTGACGCCAACGCTCAGCGCCAGCCATCTGGACAATGGTCGCGACGACTGGCGCGGCGCCGAACTCGATGTGTTGTACAAGGCATCGCCCACTTTGCGTTTTGACGGCGATCTGGAGCGTCGCCAGCGCGGTGCGCTCACCGACACGCTGTGGACTGGCTCGGTGTCGGCAAATCCGAGTCGTGCATGGGAATGGCACGCGGCCGTGAGCCGGGCGCCTGGTGCTGATTTCAGCCCGCGCCGTGGCCTCTCCGCCGGAACCGAATGGCGCGTCTCGCGGACGCTTTCGCTGCTGCTCGACTACCGACAGCTGCGGTTCAATACCGGCCTCGTGCACGAAATCCGGCCGGGGATGATCGTCTGGTTCGGCGACACGACCTGGGTGACCTTGCGTTATGCCGACGGCAAAGCCTTCGGCACCACCGGCTTCCAGTCGCGTTCGCTGCGCTTGGATCACGTATTCGCGACACAGAGCCGGTTGACGCTGGTCTACGCGCACGGTGCCGATCCCGAGCGCGACCCGCAACTGCCCGGTGTGCTGCTGACCACGGCCGATTTGTACGCGGCAACCTGGCGCATTCCCCTTAACCGGACACTCGCATTGGTGGTTGGCGCCGACCACGAGGACCGCAAGCCCTATTACACCCGCACCGGCGCTTTGCTCGGCGTCGCGATGAGTTTTTGATGGACAGCTTTTACGCGGCGGCCGTCGACACACTCGTCGTGCTGACTTCAACCGTCGTGCTGCTCTCTGCATACGCGTTGGGCGATCGCTGGCTGTCGGAGCGGAGCGAGGCACGAGTGCAGCGGATTCGGGGGCGCCAGGGCGCGCTGTTGCGGGACTTCCTGGCTGGCCGCATCACCCAGGACGCGTTTCAGCTGCGCATGCGCCTGCGCCGGGAGATTGCCCGCGGCGTGCTGTTGCAGGAAGCCGGCCGCCTACCGCATGCGGAGCGCGGCCGCCTGCGTCAGGTCTACGCCGGCCTAGGCCTGCAACTCCGCGACCTGGCGCAACTGCGCCAGCGCTCGGCGCTGAGCCGCGCCAGCGCCGCGAACCGGCTTGGTTTTCTGGGTAGCGAGGCCGTCATTCCGGCCGTGCGCGCGCAGCTCGATGATCCTGACCTGGACGCCCGCCTGGCCGCAGCACAGGCGCTTGTTGAACTCGGCGACGCCGATGCCGCGCCGCTGATCCTGAGCGCGATCGCCCTGCGCGGCGAATGGCCGTTGCGTCGTGGCACCGAGATCCTGATGGCATTGGGCCCGGCGGTGATCCTGCCGCTGCGCGGATTCCTGCGCGCCGGATCCGCCCAAGGCAGTCCGGGCGAAATCGTCGCCATCAATGTGCTCGGCCTGCTGGAGGCGCTGGCGGCATTGCCGGAGTTGCTGCATTGCATGCAACACCCGGACATGGAGATGCGCGTGGCCAGCGCCAAGGCGATCGGCGCGATCGGCGGGCCCGATGCGATGGCTGCACTGGAACTTGCGCTGGGTGACCAGCAGTGGGAAGTGCGCAGCATGGCGGCCAAGGCGCTTGGCCGCCTGCGCGCCGGCACCGCCGCCGAGGCATTGCACGTCACGCTGGCCGATCCAGCGTGGTGGGTGCGCCACAATGCCGCGCAGGCGCTGTATGACATCGGGGAGCGCGGCATTGCCTTGTTGCACGCCGCAAGCGAGCACCACGTAGATCGCTTTGCCCGGGACATCAGCCGGCAGATGCTCGAGGAGCATGCGGGCAAGCCGGTGCGTGCAGGGGAGCCGATGTGGGCTTGATGCTGCTTCAAGACGCGTTTGTCGCGATGCTGGTGTATTACCTGTGCCTGCACGGCAGCTACCTGCTGTTGATCGTGCTCGGCAGCGTCGGCCTGCGCCGTTACAACCGCGGCATCAATTTTGGTGACTTCCAACGGATCGCCGACTCGGATCTCACCCTGCCTTTCAGCTTGATCATTCCTGCCTACAACGAGGAGAAGGTCATCCTCGGCACGGTCGATGCTGCACTCAAGCTGCGTTATCCGGCGTTCGAAGTCATCATCGTCAACGACGGATCGAAGGACCACACCCTGCAACGGCTGATCGACCACTACCGTTTGCGGCTGGTGCACAAGTTCGGCCAGCGCCAGCTGCAGACGCAAGCGGTGCGGGGCATCTACGAATCCTTCGAACACCCGGCGCTGGTGGTCATCGACAAGGACAACGGTACGCGTGCCGATGCAATCAATGCCGGCGCCAACCTCGCACGTTACCCGTTGCTGTGCGTAATGGATGCCGACTGCATCTACGAAGACGATGCGCTGTTGCGCGTGGTGCGGCCCTTCCTGCGCAGCAACAGGGTGGTCGCTGCTGGCGGAATGGTGCGCCCGGCCAATGGCCTGCAGGTACGCGATGGCCGCATTGTCGACACCGGCGTGCCCAGGCGCATGCTTGCGCTGGTGCAGGCCGTGGAATACCTGCGCAGTTTCCAGTGGGCCCGCTTGGGGCTGGCGCGCCTGCGCAGCGGGCTATGCATCTCCGGCGCGTTCATGGTGGTTCGCAAGGACGTGTTCATGGAGCTCGGCGGTTGCGACGCGACCGCGATCACCGACGACATCGATTTCACCGTGCGCCTATACAAGAACCTGCACGAACGGCACCGTGGCGAAGGCCTGCGCGTGGAATACGTTCCCGATCCGGTGTGCTACACCGAGGTACCCGAGACCTTGCGCATTTACGCCTCGCAGCGCAACCGTTGGCAACGCGGCACCTTGCAGGCGCTGTTCCGTCAGTGGCAGATGACGTTCAATCCACGCTACGGGATGGCGGGCATGTTCGGGATGCCATTCTTCCTGCTGTTCGAAGGCTTTTCCGCGGTGATCGAAGGCTTGGGCTATGTGTTGATGCCCGTCGCCTGGCTGGTGGGTCTGATCAGCCTCAAGGGGATGCTGGTGCTGTTCGCACTGGCGATCATGCTGGGGACATTCCTGTCTGTGTCGGCGATCCTGCTGCAGGAGCACACGCGCATGCGTGCCGCCAGCATGCGCGATCTGCTTCGCCTGCTGTTTGCCGCGTTCATCGACAACCTCGGCTTCCACCAGTTGCACTTGGTGTTCCGCATTGCAGGCACGTTTGAATACATCGTGCGTCGGCGTCGAGACCTGGGGTCGATGGAGCGGTATGGCGCCTACCAGGACACCGCGGTCAGTGCAGGGAATCCCCCGGGGACCTGAGGCTCAGCGCTCCGAATGCCCGCCGCGATCGCGATCCCGGTCGAACAACTCCGGCTGGATGAGTTCGACGAAAGCACGCGCCTGTAGCGACAACTGCTTGCTCTTGCGCATGACCACGCCGTAGGTCCTCGACGGGAAGTATTTCGCCAGTGAGCGTGCGGCGACGCGCGTGCGGTCGGCATCGGTCAAGCAGATCGCGGTCACGATCGAAATCCCCAGCCCCATGGCCACGTACTGCTTGATCACCTCCCAGCCGCCCACCTCCAGCGCCACCGTGTACGGCACGCGGTTGCGCTGGAATACCAGGTCGACCATGCGGTAGGTCGTCAGCCGCTGCGGCGGCAGGATCAGGCCGTATGGCGACAGGTCTTCGAGTTTCAGTTCCGGCTTGTGGGCCAGCGGGTGATCCAACGGGGTGATCAGCATCGGTTCAAAGCGGTATACCGGCGCGTAGGTCAGGTCGGCCGGGACGTCGAGCATCGAGCCCACCGCGAAATCCACCGCGTCCGAGCGCAGCAGGTCCAAGCCGCTGGCGCCGGTGACGTTGTGCAGGCGCATGCGCACGTCGGGCTGGCGCTGGCGGAAGGCTTCCACGATCCCCGGCAGCAGGTACAGGATGGTCGAGCTGCCGGCAGCAACGTCGAGTTCGCCGGCGTCCAGGCCGTGCAGCTGATCGCGGAACGCCGCCTCCAGACCATCGATGCCCTCGACCAGCGGGCGCGCCAGTGCGTACAGGGTGTCGCCCTCGCGGGTCGGGACCAGTCGGCGGCCACTACGCTCGAACAGCTTGATGCCCAACTCCCGTTCCAGCGCCTGCAATTGCAGGGTGATCGCCGGTTGGCTGACATACAGCGCCTCCGCAGCACGCGACACCGACCCCAGCCGGGCGGTCTGGCAGAACGCCCGCAACGGTTTCAGTCGATCGGCCTTGTAGGCAAAGCGCGGCGCTGCTGGGCTTCGATCCGCCATGGGAACTTTATTTATAAGTAGAGCTAATAATAAGCATTGATAAAACTGTTTTGTCAAATACCGTACTACAGCGGATGGTCGTGTTCCGGAGAGCTGGAGCACGACATGGCGGCAGTGATGGAAGCGGTAGCAACAGACGGCATCGAGCTCACGCGCGCAGCCCCCGGCCAGGGGCAGCTGCTGACGCCCGACGCACTGCAGTTCCTGGCCGAGGTGCATCGGCGCTTCGAACCCGATCGGCAGGCACGCCTGGTCGCACGCCGACAACGTCAGGCCGCGTTCGATGCGGGCGCCCTGCCGGATTTCCGCAGCGACACCGCAGCCATTCGCACCGGGGACTGGCGCGTGGCGCCGCTGCCGTCGGCGCTGCTGGACCGCCGGGTCGAGATCACCGGCCCGGTGGATCCGAAGATGGTCATCAACGCGCTCAACTCCGGTGCGCAGGTGTACATGGCCGATTTCGAGGATTCGACCACGCCAACCTGGGCCAACCTGCTCGCAGGCCAACGCACGCTGCACGACGCGATCGCGGGCACGCTGACGTTCGTCACGCCCGGAAAGCGCTACGAGCTCAAGCCTTTCGCCGAACAGGCGGTGCTGATGGTGCGCCCGCGCGGCTGGCATCTGGACGAGAAACATCTCCTGGTCGACGGCGCGCCGATCAGCGCCAGCCTGTTCGACCTGGGGCTGTTCGCCTTCCATAACGCACGGGCACTCGCGGCAAAGAATCGCGGGCCGTATTTCTACCTTCCGAAGTGGCAGTCGATGGAAGAGGCGCAGCTGTGGGACGAGGTGCTGGCGCACATCGAGCACGCACTCGACCTGCCGCCTGCGCAGATCAAGGTCACGGTGCTGATCGAGACGCTGCCGGCCGCGTTCGAGATGGACGAGATCCTGCACGCGCTGCGCACGCGCATCGTCGGGCTCAACTGCGGCCGCTGGGATTACATCTTTTCGTACATCAAGACCTTTCGCACCCATCGCGACAAGGTGCTGCCGGAGCGCACGCAACTGGCGATGACGCAGCCGTTCCTGAAGGCCTATGCGGAGTTGCTGATCCAGACCTGCCATCGGCGCGGCGCGCACGCGATGGGCGGCATGGCGGCGCAGATTCCCGTCACCGGCGATGTCGACGCCAATGCGACTGCGATGCGTCGCGTCCACGACGACAAGCTGCGCGAAGCCACTGCCGGATTCGACGGCACGTGGGTGGCGCATCCGCGACTGGTGCCGCTGGCGCGCGCCATCTTCGACGAGCACATGCCGTGCAGACACCAGCACACCGTGCGGCGCGAAGACGTGCAGGTCATTCGTGAGGACCTGATCCGCCCGCCGCTGGGCAGCATCAGCCACGCTGGTTTCGACAACAACGTCGAGGTCTGCGTGCGGTACCTGGCCGCGTGGCTCGACGGTCTGGGTTGCGTGCCGATCCACTGGTTGATGGAGGACGCGGCCACTGCCGAGATCGCGCGGGCGCAACTGTGGCAATGGCTGCACGCCGCCGACCACGGCGGGGGCGCTGTGCATCTGGACGACGGCACCCCGGTGGACTTCGCGCTGCTCGAGCGTGCACTGCTGGGGTTGCCGGCGCGACTGGCCGCACAGGGCACATTGCCCGGCGCATCGAAATTCGCCCAGGCCATCGACCTGCTCGACGACCTCACCCAGCGCGACACGCTGGAAGAATTTTTAACCGTCCCTGCGTATGCGCTGATCGATTGATCGCATCGCTGCCATTCCCACCAAACCTCATCCCTAACAGGAACGCCGTCATGAAAACCTCGCTGCCATCCGCCGAACAACTCAAGCGCGACTGGTCCAACAACCCGCGGTGGGCGGGCATCACGCGCGCGTATTCGGCCGAAGACGTGGTGCGCCTGCGCGGTACGGTGGCGATCGAACATTCGCTGGCGAGACTCGGCGCCGACAAACTGTGGCGCGGGTTGCATGGCGATGGCTTCGTCGCCGCGCTCGGCGCACTCACCGGCAACCAGGCGATGCAGCAGGTCAAGGCCGGGCTGAAGGCGATCTACCTGTCAGGCTGGCAGGTGGCGGCGGATGCCAATGTCGCCGGCGAAATGTATCCCGACCAGTCGCTGTATCCGGCCAACTCGGTGCCGCAGGTCGTCAAGCGCATCAACAATACCCTGCTGCGCGCCGACCAGCTGCATCACGCCGAAGGCAACGATGCTTGCTCCAATGAGGCAATCGACTTCCTGCAGCCGATCGTCGCCGATGCCGAGGCAGGTTTCGGTGGCGTGTTGAACGCGTTCGAGCTGATGAAGGCGATGATCGAAGCCGGCGCCGCCGGCGTGCATTTCGAGGACCAGCTCGCCAGCGCCAAGAAATGCGGGCACATGGGCGGCAAGGTGCTGGTGCCCACGCGCGAGGCGGTGGAAAAACTGACTGCCGCACGCTTGGCTGCCGATGTGATGGGCGTGCCGACACTGATCATCGCCCGCACCGACGCCGAGGCCGCCGACCTGCTCACCGCCGACATCGACGACATCGACAAACCCTTCTGCACCGGCGAGCGCACCGTGGAAGGTTTCTACAAGACCCGCAAGGGTCTGGACCAGGCCGTGTCACGCGGTCTGGCGTATGCGCCCTTCGCCGATCTTGTGTGGTGCGAAACCGGCAAGCCCGACCTCGCCTTTGCCCGCAAGTTTGCCGAGGCGATCCACGCCAAATTCCCGGGCAAGTTGCTGGCCTACAACTGCTCGCCGAGCTTCAACTGGAAGCAGCACCTGGATGACCGCACCATCGCGCACTTCCAGACCGAACTGGCAGCCATGGGCTACAAGTTCCAGTTCATCACGCTGGCCGGATTCCATGCGCTCAATTACTCGATGTTCCACCTCGCCCACGGGTACGCGCGCCGACAGATGAGCGCCTTCGTGGATCTCCAGCAAGCTGAATTCGCCGCCGCGGGCCAAGGCTTTACTGCGGTCAAGCACCAGCGTGAAGTCGGCACCGGGTACTTCGATTCGATCACCCAGGCCATCCAGGGCGCGCAATCATCGAACGTCGCGCTGAAGGGATCGACCGAGGAGGAGCAGTTCCAGCCGGTGACCGCCGTTGCCGCCTGAACGGTGAGATCGCGATCATGGGAGTCGTTGACATATCGGGATTTGTCAAGGTCTATGATGACTGTACCGACATCCTGCTTGGACCCAACCTTATGAAAAAGTATTCCTTGAAACTGTTCGTGTGCGGCATGGTTCTCGCTTCCGCCACTGGCGCCTGCCTGGCTGCTGCCGACACTGCCCCGGCTGCCAATGCGCCGCAAAGCGTTGCCGACATCCTGCAATTCCAGCATTCGCTGCGTGACAAGCTTGAAGCACGTGAGGGTGAATATTCCCGACTGGATGCTAGCTCCATCCAACGCATGGAAGCTAATCAGGATCAGGTGTTCCATATGCTCGCTGGCGTGACGTCACTTGATCAGCTCAACGAAGGCCAGAAGGTCGAGTTGTCAAATTCGCTGGATTCGATCAAGGCGACCCTCCTGGCAAACCAGGGCGAGCGCAAGATCTGCCACATTGAGAAAAAAATCGGCAGCAACATGAGCGAGCGTCGCTGCGAAACGGTTTCTGATCGCGAGGCTCGCATCCATGATGCCGATCAGTTCTTGAACCATGGCCGCACGATGACACCACCTAACAACAGCGGCGGTTAATTCGCAATCGTCACTAGCTCGTGTGAAATCCCCTGCATGCAGGGGATTTCGTTATTGGGCGACCGTTGCCCGGGTTAACGCCCCAATCAACCCCCCGCCTGCGCATCAATCGCATCTTCCTGTTGCTTGGCGGCATCGATCACCTGCGGTTCGACGGCTTTGGCCCTGTCGATAGGAGCCTGGATCGCGTCGCGCAATTCGGTGTGTTGTTCGGCAGCCCGTGGCGTGGGGGGCTGTTCCTTTTTCGGCGGCTCGGGTTTGTTGCAGGCGCTACAGGCCAGCAGGAGGATCGCTGCGCCAAGAAGTGGCGTGAGCGCAAAAAAGCCGGACGTGCGTGGAGTGGTCATGATGGTGGCTCGTGACATGGCGGGAGTGCACGGCGCTATGCTACGCCGCAACTACGCAGGCATCGCCCATGCATTCCGAACGCTGGCGTCTGGATGGACAATTGGCGCTGGTCACCGGCGGCAGCGCCGGGATCGGGCGCGCCATCGCGCGCGAGTTGCTGGACTTCGGGGCCGAAGTGCTGATCGTGGCGCGCGATGCCGCGGCGCTGGAGCGCACGCGCGATGAACTGGCCGACGAAGTCCCCATTGGCCTGGTGCATGCGCTGGTCGCCGATGTCGCCGATGAGGAACAACGCCGGGAAGTCCTGGATTGGGTCGAGGATCGCGGCGATGGACTCAACATCCTGGTCAACAATGCCGGCGGCAATCGGCGGCGCCCGGCGGTCGACTACACCGAAGACGAATGGCGCGAGATCTTCGAAGTCAATGTGTTCTCCGCCTTCGAACTATCGCGTTATGCCTATCCATTGCTGACCAGGCACGCGGCATCCAGCATCGTCAACGTCGGCAGCGTGTCCGGGCTCACTCACGTGCGCACCGGTGCCGCTTACGGCATGGCCAAGGCGGCATTGCACCAGCTGACGAAAAACCTCGCGGTCGAATGGGCCGAGGACGGCGTGCGCGTCAATTCGGTTGCCCCGTGGTACATCCGTACGCGGCGTACGACCGACTCGCTGGCTGATCCGGATTACCTGGACGAAGTCCTGCTGCGCACCCCGATGGGCCGCATCGGCGAACCCGAGGAAGTCGCCGCTGCAGTCGCCTTCCTGTGCCTGCCTGCCTCAGGCTATGTCACGGGTGAATGCCTCGCCGTCGACGGCGGTTTCCTGCGCTACGGGTTTTGAGCAGGCGCTCGGGTCATTTGCCGCAGGTGCTGTCGCGCACGATGCGCTCCACGCGGTCGTAATCGGTCTTGTTGGCAGCCGCGTCATCGGCCACGCCGAACTTCCATTTCGCTTCGGTCTCACGCAGGCGCTTCTTCCAGGCATCGCATGCCGCGGCGTCGCCGACGCGCTGGCACTGGTCGGTGACCATCTGGCAGGCGACGCCACCACTGCTGTCGTCGCTGCCCTGCAGGTCGGTGGTCTGCAGGCGCACGCAGCGCGGCTCGGGCGTGGCGTTTTCGCTGAAGTAGCTGTCGTTGTCGTACGTGTTGCACTGGAATAGCGGCGGGGGTGGTAGGCGATCCTTGTCGGCGATCGCAGGTTCAGGCGCCACCGCAGTTGACGGCACCGTCGCGATTGCAGCTGGGGCGATATCGGCTGCAGGCGCCATCACTTTCGGGGTCGGTAGTGGTCGATACGCGGGCATCGGCGTCGGTGGCTCGATCACCTGCTTCTGCTGCCGCGAACCCTTGGGACATGGCGTGTCGTTCTGCACCGTCAGCGCCCCGAATGCATTGGTGCATCGATAGATGACGACGCTGGTTTTCCCGGAGTGTGCGGATGCCGCAAGCACGCAGCCGGACAGCAGGAGGATCAGGATGTTCGTGGTACGCATCATTTTTTTCGAGGGCATCATCGGGTTCCACAATCGTTGTCAAGGCGTGCATTGATGCCGCGCTCTTCCACGTTCAGCGTGTCCCGCTCGCTGGGCATGGCGTTGAAGAAGCGGCGGCGGATCGCATCACGGCGATCGACCAACCGCGAGCAGACTTCTTCCTGCGGCAGGACGTAACACGCATCGCGAATCCACGTACCCGCGCCATACGCGGCAGGACCATAGCCGAGCGGTGGTGTCAGCGTCGTACGCCCGCCCTCGATATGCACACCACCATGGGTGATGGCCAACTGTGTTCCAGAGCTGCTGGAATACATGTCGTTGCCGGGATAGCCCAATGTCCACAACGGGACCCAGCGCGGTCGACCTTCGCCACTGTCGCTAGTGTAGGGCTCGCCGTCTTCAGGAACGCACTCGTACAGGGGTCGCGGCGCATGCACGACCACGATCCGCGGAGCTTGCATGCCCTCATGCGGCACTGGCGCACTCGGTGGATTCGCCTTGGCCCTCGGTGCGTCCTTGGGACGCAGCATCGTGCGCGTCTGTTGTTTCTGATCCTTGCGGCACGGGGCGTCACCCAGCGTGAGATGTCCGGAAGCATCGGTGCAGCGATAGATGGTGACTTCGTCCGCAGCGATTGCACAGGACGATGCGACGATCAACACCAGCATTAGGAAGACGTGCGCGCGCATGCGGCCATCTTGCGCGTGTCGCATGGCTGCGCCAAGCCGTGACGCGCATGGGGTTTCCGCCGGTTCAGTTGCGCAGCACCACATCGCTGCGCGCATCGCGGATCGGCGTGGGCTGCGCCAGGCCGC
>JBBSUF010000073.1:0-11192 GCA_038235185.1 Lysobacterales bacterium | reverse complement strand
CATCTGCGTGAGTCCACGCACACCAGCACGTGCCCATGGAAGGGCACCGCGCATTATTACGATGTCGTTGTCGGTGACGCGGTCAACGCCAACGCCGCCTGGTATTACCCGGAGCCCAAGGACGCCGCCAGGCAGATCAAGGATCGTGTTGCATTCTGGAAGGGCGTCGTCGTCAACGGTTAGGCAACGACAGCACTGCGGTCGTGGGCAGATGACGTGATGGCGGCCATGTGCAGCTACGTGCGTTCCGGATCGGCCCGATCCCAACCGCCTGGAATGCGCATCTGCTGACTTCATGTGAGTGCGCGTCGTGCGTGATGTCGTCCGACAACTGTTGCTACGCTGACACGCTATCCCACTCGCATGTGGGCATCAGGGAGTCTCACTGGCGCAGCATCACTTGCCTACGCGCGGGGCTCGGGCACAATCGCATGGCATGACTTCCCCCTCGACACGCCTTCAGTGGCTGCTGTTGCAACTGGGACGCCGCTTGTGGGTGCGCGCAAGCGCGTTCTCACTGCTGGGCGTGGCAACGGCGCTTGCAGCAAGCTTCGCCTCCCGCGTGATCCCATACCAGTTGCCGGACATGATCGGCGCCGACGCGGTCGACAGCCTGCTCAACATCATTGCCGCCAGTATGTTGTCGGTGACGATCTTCTCGCTGAGCACGCTGGTGTCGGCATTGGGCTCGGCCACCAACAACGTCACCCCGCGCGCGACGCGGCTGCTGAGCGAGGACCACACCGCACAGAACGCATTGGCGACGTTCCTCGGCTCATTTCTCTTCAGCCTTGTCGGCATCATCGCGCTGCAGACCGGCCTGTACGGCAAATCGGGGCGCGTCGTGCTGTACGTGGTCACCTTGTTCGTGATCGTGGTGATCGTGGTGACCTTGTTGCGCTGGATCGATTACGTCTCGCGGCTGGGCCGGGTCGGCGAGACCACCGAGCGCGTCGAGGACGTAGCCAGGCGCGCCCTGGTCGAGCGCCGCGATCATCCCTGCCTGGACGCGCGTCGCGCCGACGGGCCTCCGCCTGAAGACAGTCGCCCGGTGCATGCGGGGCGCATGGGATACGTCGAACACATCGACATGTCGGCGTTGTCGTCTGCCTGCGGCGACGCGGGCCAAGCATGGATCACCTCGCTGCCCGGAACCTTTGTCGACGGCCAGCGTCCGCTGGCGCGGCTGACCGGCACGGTCGACGACGAGGTTTGCGCAGCAGTACGAGATGCGTTCACCGTTGGCGACGCGCGATCGTTCGACCAGGACCCGCGGTTTGGGTTGATCGTGCTGGCGGAGATCGCCTCGCGAGCCCTCTCGCCGGCGGTCAACGACCCGGGTACGGCGATCGACGTCATCGGCCGAGCCACGCGTCTGTTGGCCTTGTGGTCGGAGCCAAGCGAATCAATGGACGCCGACGTGCGCCACGCCAACGTGCATGTGCCCGAGGTGCGGGTCGACGACCTGTTCGACGATGTGTTCACCCCCATCGGTCGCGATGGTGCGGGCCTGGTCGAAGTTGCATTGCGCGTGCAGAAGTCGCTACTCACGCTGGCGCGCGTTGACGACACCCGCTACCGCGTCGCGGCGCATCGACATTCGGCGATTGCGCTGGCACGCGCCGAACGTGCGCTCGACCTGCCAGACGACATCGCGCACGTGCGTGCTGTCGCCCAGGTGATTACAAAGTTGCCGGAGATGCCCGAGCGCGAATGAGGTCCGAGCGGCGGCGGCCAGTCGTGCCGGCATGAACGCGCTCGGCGTCGTTGGCCGGGCGCATCTGGCGCAATGACGCTTCCGTCAATTTCCGCGGGGCGAAGCGGCCTTGTCCTGCGAGTACTGTTCGTCGGCATCGTGCGTGATGGAGTCGTCGTACGCGTCCGCCACGCCCTTGCTGCGCTTGTCCCGCAGATTGTCGTTCACCCTCGATCCACGCGACTGCAGGTCGACGTTCTCCAGCTTGTCCTCGATGCGGTTGTCGTCCGATGGCTGATGCAACCCGGTTTTCTGGCCGCTCGCCTCGCCGGTCTCGCGACCCGCCGCGCCTGACGACGTAGTGGAACTGGAAGTCGTGGTACCCATTGATCGCTCCTGCAATGCGGTCGGTGCGCGCCAACAACGTGCGCATCCGTTCAACCGCCGGACCGACATCCTCGTAAACGGATCGTGACCGTGCTGCGATCAGTCTTCAGGTTTAGCCCGATGCAACAGATGTTTCGCCGCGTCATCCACTGAAACCGGCAACGGCAGCCACGCTCCGGGGTATGCTCGTTCCACCGTACAACGGATGGGGATATCGGATGCGTACCGGCGCGCAAATCGCGACGTTGTTTTTGTTGATCGCGTGCGTGTCTGCCTGCGGCCACGCAGAGCCACCCGAGGCTTCGATCACCCCGCCAGCCGCGACTTCGCCTGCAGGCGTGACGCCGCCGACCCCCATGGACTCCAGGTCGGTTGCCGACTCACGCCCGATGAGTGCCGCCGCCCAGGATGCCGCTGACCGCGCCGACCGCGAACAGACACTGCGAGTGCAGAAACGCCTGCGCGACCAGGCACGGCAACACAAGCGGACCAGCGACGCGGTTCAACGCGGCGATGGCAACGAACGCTGCCTGCACGGACAGAAGATGCGGCACGTGGCGAACGGATGGGAACAAGCCGGCAGGTGTTGAGTCCGGCTCACTGCGGCCTGCGCCCTTGTCGCGGTACTTCTCACTCAATGGCAACCGCGTTGATTCGTGGCGGCATTCAGTTGTCGACGGCTGACGTCCTCCTGATTTCGCCATCGGCATGTTGAGCGCTTGTAAACAGGCACTTACAACCGAAGCGGTACGATTGGTGATCACCTTCTCCGGAACCTGCGATGCCGACCACGCCCGCCTACGCCGCTGCCAGCGCAAGCTCGCCGCTCGCCCCTTTCAGCATCGAACGCCGCGAGCCGCACGCGGACGAAGTGCTCATCGACATCCTCTATTGCGGCGTGTGCCACAGCGACATCCACCAGGCCCGCGACGAATGGGGCGGATCAATCTTCCCGATGGTGCCAGGGCACGAAATCGTCGGTCGCGTGGCGCGCGCCGGCGACGCAGTGGAGCGTTTCAAAGTGGGTGACGTGGTGGGTGTCGGCTGCTTCGTGGATTCCTGTCGGGTGTGCCCGCAGTGCCGCGCCGGCGAGGAGCAATACTGCGACCCCGGCATGACGGCAACCTACAACTCATACGAACGTGATGGCGGCGCGCCGACCTACGGCGGCTATTCGAACCGCATCACCGTCAACCAGGATTACGTGCTGCGCATTCCCGACGGAATCCCACTCGAACGCGCCGCACCGCTGCTGTGCGCAGGCATTACCACCTACTCGCCACTCAAGCGGCATGGCGTCAAGGCCGGTGACGAAGTGGCCGTGGTCGGGCTAGGTGGCCTCGGTCACATGGCGGTGAAGTTCGCGGTCGCGATGGGCGCGAAGGTCACCGTGTTGAGTACCTCCGAAAGCAAACGCGCCGATGCGTTGGCATTGGGTGCGCATGACTTCGCCGCAACCCGCGACCCGGAAACCTTCAAACGGCTCGCAGGTCATTTCGACCTGATCGTCGACAGCGTGTCCGCGCCACACGACTACAACGCCTACCTTGGCTTGCTGAAGGTCGGCGGCACCATGGTCCTGCTCGGCGTCCCGGACCAACCTGCGCCGGTGGCTGCGGGCGCCCTGATCATGCGGCGCCGACAGCTGGTGGGTTCACTGATTGGCGGCATCCGCGAGACGCAGGAAATGCTGGACTTCTGCGCCGCCCACGGCATCGCGTCCGACGTCGAGGTGATCGACATCGCCCACATCAACGAGGCGTACGAACGCATGCTCAAGGGTGACGTGCGCTATCGCTTCGTTATCGATACTGCCAGCCTGGCGACTGCCTGAGTCATCGCCCGACAAGGATGCCCAACGGACGGGCGCGACGGGATGAGCCGTCAGTCGGTGATCCTCAAGAATGGCGCTCGCTAGTTGAGCGCCACAGGTCCAGAATTGGAGCCTTCTCGACTGGCAGGAGGCCCTTGGGCGCTGGCTGCCCCGGGTCCTGAACCATCATGGGTGTCGTGATTTCCTCCGCATGTTTGTCCGAACTGGAGCAGGTCGGCCGACCGCTGTTGCGGCTGGTCCAGCACCTTACCGGCATGGAAACCAGTTTCATCACCGCCATTGACTGGGGGAGCCAGCAGCAGGACGTGCTGGTTTCACTGAATACCGGCGCGATGGTGATCCCCGAAGGCGGGCGCATCGACTGGGCGGACTCCATGTGCCGGTCGATGTTCCTTTCCGGTGATGTCCAGAGCTGTGACGTAGGCGTCAGCGTCCCTGCAACGACGGGCGCCATCGCACTGGGGATGACGAGTTTCTTCGCGCTACCGCTGCTCGTCGACGACCGCCCGATCGGCACGGTTTGCGGCGCCAGCTGTCGCGCCGTCGTCCTCGACGCCGACCAGCTGGCATCGATGCAATTGATCGCCGATGCATTGCAGGAATTGCTGCACTCGGAGGTCAACCGAAGGCAGGCGAACGAACGTGCTGAACTTGCCGAGCGCGATGCCGTGGATGCGCGCGGCCAGAGCGAACTTCACGCCCAGGTTGCCCAACGCATGGAACTGCTGGCCCACACCGATGAACTCACGGGCTTGCCAAACCGGCGCGCGTTCACGTCGAGTTGGGAGGCCGCGCTGGCGACGTCTGCTCGACGTCATTCTCCGATCGGAGTGCTGTTGATCGACGTCGATCGCTTCAAGATGGTCAACGACACCCAGGGGCATGGCCAAGGAGACGCCGTGCTGGTCGCGCTTGGCGCAAGCCTGAAGGCCAATGCACGCTGCGAGAAGCTGGCGGCCCGGCTGGGCGGGGACGAGTTCGCGCTTGCGATCACTGATTGCAATGACAAGGATCTGCTCGCCCTTGCTGAAACCATCCAACGCAGCTTTGCCTTGGACGTCATCGGACTCGGCGTCGATGCCACCTTGAGTATCGGCATCGCAAGCAGCGATACCTGCTCGCGCCACCAGCTGCTGGCGACGGCTGACAAGGCGCTCTACGAAAGCAAGAACGCCGGTGGCGACCGCGCGAGACTAGCCACGACCGAACTGTGCACGACGGATTGATTTCGCCTGCGTCACCCGCATCCTGACTTTGTACAGGCGCGAATTTTCGACTTCTCGATTCATCGTTTTGCCGCAGCGGGAAGATGAATTTGAATTCATGCTTCTGAACGATTACTTGTATTTCATCGACGCTTACCAAAACGTTAATGGGGCCATTTTCATACTGGTTATGTTGCAGGAACCAGTAGACAGGCAGGCATCGTTCGACGATCACCACTCTGCGACCCGCCACGAAGTTCACCCCACGTTTCGGAGAAAATTTCCATGAAAAACATGACTATCAGCCTTTCCATCGCCGCTGCCCTCGCCGCCACGGTTGGCGGGGTCAACATCGCGCACGCTGCCGAGCCCACACAGGCATCACTGATGGCGCAAGCCACCGTCACCAAGGCAGATGCGGAAAAAACCGCGCTGGCCAAGGTGCCGATGGGCACGGTCAAGAGTGCGGAGCTGGAAAACGAGCACGGTGCGCTGGTGTGGTCGTTCGACATCGCCACGCCAAAATCCAAGAACATCCACGAGATCCTGGTGAACGCGAAGACGGGCAAGATCGCCTACACCGAGCTTGAAACCCCCAAGGCACAGGCCAGGGAAAGCGCCAAGGACAAGGCCGAGATGAAGAAGGCCGCGATGGAAAAGGGTGAGATGGGCGAAATGGAGCACGGCAAGATGGAGAGCGGCGAGAAGGAAGAGACCGAAGCCAAGAAGAAGTAATCAGGAAGCTATCGCGCGCGTTCCACGCATGACCTTAAGTCGTGCAGTTGGAGCGCTGCCGCTCGAAGCTTTAATTCACCAGACGGCGCCTAAGGGCGCCGTCTGTTTGCGTAGCCACGACGTCGGCCTCCGCGTCCGCCTTGCAATCCCGGAATGCGCCCGCATACCATCCATCTGGATGGCATGAGGATGGTCGAATGGTGGACAAACTGACGGAGCTGCGCCCCAAAGTCGCGGACAGCGAGAAGATCACGATCAACCTGGGGCATGTCGACCTGGGCCATGTCGACCTGTTGGTGCAGGAGGGGTTCTACTCCAACCGCAGCGACTTCATCCGCTCCGCAATCCGCAGCCAGCTCGATCGCCACGGCGATGTCACCAGGAAATCCGTGGCCAGGCAGCAGCTCGACCTGGGGCTGCGCGAATACAGCCGGCATGACCTGGAAGCGGTGCGCGCGGCCGGTGGGATGCTGCACATCCAGGTGCTGGGGCTGGCCGTCATCGGGCCGGATGTTTCGCCCGAATTGGCGCGCGACACCATCGCGTCCATTCGCGTGCTTGGCGCCTTGCAGGCTTCATCCGCAGTGAAAGCGGCTTTGCATGATCGCATCCGTTAACCCATCACTTCCCCTTCGACGCCACGCACTTCCCTGAACTCCTGGAATCCATCGCATGACTGCACTCACGAACATCGACATGGCCCACGTCACTCGCCTCACTCGCGAGGGCCGACTGGATGAAGCCATGGCCATGCTGCGCGGCACGCACGTCGCTGCGCGCGCTGCCACGGATGACCACATCGATGCGCAAGCCAATGCCGTACCGCAAGATCAGGAAGTGATCGATATGCTTCCGCCGTCGTCGCCAGCAGGCGCATGGACTGCATCCGTGACCAAGCCCGCGCGTCCCACCCCTCCAGCTGGCAGTGGATTGGGACGACCAATCCCGCGCACGCTACGCAGCGTGCTTGGTGGATCCACGCCATCAGGCTTTGCGCGTGCGCCAAACGCAGGCAATGGCGCAAACGATCTTCCGCAGGGAGCACGCTTCGAGACGCGCAGTGTCACCAACCCTGCCGGCACTCGCACCTACAAGCTCTACGTGCCCAGCGGGTATCGCGGCCAGCCGCTGCCATTGGTGGTGATGCTGCACGGTTGCACGCAATCGCCCGACGACTTCGCGGCCGGCACGCGCATGAATGAGCTCGCCGAGGAGAAGATCTTCCTGGTCGCGTATCCGGCGCAGTCGCAGTCGGCCAATGCCTCGAAATGCTGGAACTGGTTCAACGCCGCCGACCAGCAACGCGACCACGGAGAGCCGTCGCTGATCGCCGACATCACCCGCCAGGTCATCCGCGACTTCCCCGTGCAGCACGGACGTGTTTACGTTGCGGGCTTGTCGGCCGGTGGTGCTGCGGCGGCCGTCATGGGCGCGACCTATCCCGATCTGTTCGCCGCCGTCGGCGTCCATTCCGGACTGGCATGCGGCGCCGCCAGCGACATGCCGTCCGCGTTTGCGGCGATGAAAAACGGTGGACCGGCATCCGCGGGTCGCGCCGCAGGCACCGTGCCCACCATCGTGTTCCATGGCGATCGCGACACCACCGTCAACCCGGTCAATGGCGAACAGGTCATTGCGCGAGCACGGTCGGCAGAAAATTTACGGCCTACGGTCGAGCACGGCGAATCCGCCGGTGGCGTGCGCTACACACGCACCAGGCATACGGATGGAGACGGGCGCTCGCTTCTGGAGCAATGGGTGCTGCACGGCGTCGGTCATGCGTGGTCCGGTGGAAGCAACGCGGGCTCCTATACCGAGCCGCGAGGCCCCAACGCCAGCCGTGCGATGGTTGACTTCTTCCTGCAACACCCTGCGCATACGCTCGCACATGGATTGGGCGATTGTGTTCGCTGAAGGATGACTGCAAATACATTCGCGATCTCCGGAAGCATTTTCCCCGCGTAGAGCACGCTCGCCGCGAGGCGCGTTCAAACAGGCTATGACTTACCGCAGCTGAACTGTTTCCACCGACACTCACGTGTTCCAAACGCTGCTTCCACCAAGGTCGCTCCAAACCGCACTGTCGCGGCTTCTGGAGAACACCATGGACAATGATCGAATCGACGGCAAGGCGCACGAGATCAAGGGCGCGATCAGGGAGCACGTCGGCCAGGCCACCGGAAACCTTTCCCAGCAGATCGAAGGCAACATCGAGAAAAATGGCGGCAAGGCCGAGCAGATGATCGACGCCCTGGAAGACCGCATTCGCGCCAACGAAGACAAGAACTGACGTTCCGCGACATCCTGACATCCGGCGGGCGGCGCCAAGGCGTCGCACGTTTTTTTTCGCATCAACGACGCCTGGTGTCTTGGGCTCACGTGGCGACGCCTTCTTAGTCTTGTGCCCAACGTGATCGAGTGCCTGTTCATTGGCTGCACGACAGCGATAATGCCGCACTGATCCCACGCCAAGCAGCGAGTCGATGACCGCGAAGTTGCCTCCACTGACCGAAGTGCTGGACCTGTTGCCCGATGCCGTGTGCATCGTCGACAGCGAAGGCCAGCTGCTATTCGTCAGTGCCAGCTTCGAACGGATCTTCGGCTATGCCCCGGGCGAGGTGATCGGACGGCGGATTTTCGAGCTGGTCCATCCCGACGATCAATCAGCGACGCTCGAGCAGGCCGAACGGGTGACGGCCGGCGCACTGCAACGGCACTTCCGCAATCGCTACGTGCACAAGCAAGGGCACAGCGTGGACATCCAGTGGGCCGCCCATTGGCTGCCCGAGTACGGCGTGCGTATCGGCGTAGCCCGCGAAGTCGGGGAGCTGCGCCGCGCTGAAATCGAGCTCGAACACCGCGCCGGCCACGACGTGCTGACGGGCCTGCCCAACCGCGACCACCTGCAACGCGAACTCCTGCAGGCGATGGCGCACGCCGCCAAGACGGGCGACGGCCTTGCCGTGCTCTACATCGATCTGGACGGCTTCAAGGCGGCAAACGATCGCGGCGGCCACCTCGCCGGAGACCATGTCCTGCGCGAAGTGGCAGCCCGTCTCCAGCAAGGCCTGCGACATGGCGACATGGTGGCGCGCGTGGGCGGGGATGAGTTCGTGGTGCTGCTACCTGGCTGCAACGACGCCGCATTTGCCCGCACCATCGCCAATGGTCTTCGCGCGCGCCTGCATCCGCCTTACATGCTGGCCGATGGCCCATTCGAGTTGGATGCCAGTGTCGGCATTGCCTGTTTTCCGAACGATGGCAGCGATGCCGAAACACTGCTCGGGCACGCCGACCGTGCGATGTACGCCGCCAAGCGAATGGGCCACGCCTGATTCTTTGCAAGCTTGTGCCGGGCCCTGCTTCAAGCCACCTTCTGCACGGACTTGATTGCCCATAATCCCTGTCTGCACCAGTTGATCGGGACAAATACCCATGAAAACAATGAGATACACGCTGCCATAACGCCCGGTTTGCGATAATGACCGTGTCCTGGAGACATCGGGACAACACGCACGGACGCCGCGCACTTCCCTTTGGACTGCACCGCGCGGTCCGTCAAGAGTCAGGAGATCCATGAATACCACCACAAACACAAACACAAACATCAACCCCATCAAGAGCAACATCCGCAACGAGCAGATCAACACGCTCAACGAATTGATCGCCGTGACCCGCGATGGCGCCGAGTTCTACGGCGACGCGGCGGCCAAGGCAAAAAGCCCGCAGCTGCAGACGCTGTTCCGGCACATGGCGGATTCCAAGAACGGCCTGGTCGGCGCGATGTCCCGCGAAGTCAAATCCGTTGGCGGCTCCCCGGAAGCCATCGGCACCTTCCGCGGCACCCTGCACCAGCTCTATGGCGACGCCCGCGGCAAGCTGGGCAGCACCGATTACGGCTACGTCGCCGAACTGGAAGCGTCCGAAGACCGACTGCTGTGCGCGTTCGACAACGTGTTGAAAGACGACAACGTTGCGCCACAGGTCAAGGAAGCGGTGCGCGGATTCCTTCCGAAGGTGCGTGAGCAGCATCAAGTCATGCGCGACCGCAAATGGGCGATGGAAGCCACCAAGCACTGACGCCTGGGCTGTGTCTCCGCACTGACGAGCCTGACATGCGGATGACAAGTGAATAACGAAATGCGCCGGATTCGTCCGGCGCATTTTTTTTGTGCGCGCAGGCAAAGGGATGCGCAGAGTTGCACCTGCGGCAGCGATTCCCACGTCTTCCCAGTCCGGATACGCTAAGGCCCAGTCCACCTGGCGACCCTCCCATGCCCAATTCAACCGTGCGTTACACCCCGGCCGCGCGCTGGTTCCACTGGCTGGCCTTCGCCGCCGTGGCGCTGGCGTATTTATTCATCAATTTGAAGGGCGTTTTCCCGAAGGGAACGCCGGCCAGCAAGGTGCCGATGCAGGGACACATCCTGTTCGGCCTTGCGGTACTCGCCTTGGTGCTGCCGCGAATGCTGCACCGCCTGCGCAACACGCCGCCGCCGGTGGTGCCACCGCTGGCCACCTGGGAATCCGCACTCTCGCGACTCACGCACCTGGCGCTGTACGCGTTCCTGCTGATCCAGCCGCTGATGGGACTGGCGACCGTTTTCGCCGGCGGCCCGCTCACGATTCCCTTCACCAAGCTGCAGATTCCGTCACCGCTCACACCCAATCGCGCCCTACGCGAACAACTCGGCCATCTGCACGGCACCATCGGCACGGTCTTCTACTACGTGATCGGCCTGCACATTGCGGGAGCCCTCTGGCATCACTTCGTGCGCCGGGACAACACCCTCAGGCGCATGGTGTAGGGACAGCTTTGCTCTGGCGGGCGGCGCTCATAGCACGCCGCCCAACGCGTGGGCTGCGTGCACGCATCTTCAGGACGACAGTCAGTGCCGATCGAGACTGGCCAGATCGAACAGCCCGCTTTACGCGGGCTGCCCGTTCAACCGCGCCAGATCATCGACGAAGCCGCGGTAGGCTGCGTCACGCTGGGAGCGGTCGCGTTGTCGCAACACCCATGCTGGATGCACGGTGGCGAACGCGCGCGTGCCATCGGCCAGCGTGTGCCAGAGACCGCGTTCTTCGAGCAGCTTGAATCCACTTCCGAACACTGCCTCGGCGGCGGTCGCGCCTAGGCAGATCACGCGTTGCGGTCGCACCATTTCCAGCTCCTGTTGCAGCCATCCGTGACACGCCGCGCGCTCGCTGGAGTTTGGCTTCTTGTGCAGCCGGATCTTCCCGCTGCGCTCGAACTTGAAATGCTTGACCGCGTTGGTGACGTACACCTGCGCGCGATCGATACCCAGCTCTGACAGTGCGCGATCCAGCAGTT
>JBBSUF010000072.1:0-11351 GCA_038235185.1 Lysobacterales bacterium | reverse complement strand
GGGATATACCTCGGAAATAGTGTAGGGCGGGCCCTTGCCCGCCTGGCGCTGGCGCCGGCCCAATGCCCGCCCTACGAGTGGCACGACGACGCGATTGCGCGTCGCATGACGGCCGAATTACTCGGCGGCCGGAGCTTCTTCGGGCGCGGCAGTCTCGGTTTCGGTCGTCGCCGCAGCTTCGTCTGCTGCAGGAGCAGCGGCGGCATCGGTGTTGGCACCAGCCTTCTTGGCAGGCGCTTTCTTCGCCGGTGCGCGGTCACGCTGAGCCTTGACTGGATTGCCTTCGGCATCGAGCTCGACGAACTCGTCTTCGCGCACGGCAGTCTGCGGAGCGGCGGCCTTGCCTTCCAGCACGGCGTCCGCAGCGGCGCGCGCATACAGCTGCACGGCGCGGATGGCATCGTCATTGCCCGGGATCGGGTAATCGACCAGCGCGGGGTCGTAGTTGGTGTCGACCACGGCGATCACTGGAATGCCGAGCTTCTTGGCTTCCTTGATGGCGATGTCTTCATGGCCGATGTCAATCACGAACAATGCATCCGGCAGGCGATTCATTTCCTTGATGCCACCCAGCGATGCGGATTTCTTTTCGCGCTCACGACGCAGGCCCAGCACTTCGTGCTTGACCAGCTTCTGGAACGAGCCGTCGGTTTCGCCGGCTTCCAGTTCTTTCAACCGCGACACCGACTTCTTGACGGTGGCGAAGTTGGTCAGCGTGCCGCCGAGCCAGCGCTGCGTCATGTACGGCATGCCGCAACGCTCGGCTTCTTCCTTGATGGAGTCGCGCGCCGAGCGCTTGGTGCCGACGAACAGGATCATGCCGCGCTTCTGCGCGATGGCTGAAATGAAGTTCATCGCGTCGCTGAACAGCGGCACGGTCTTCTCAAGGTTGATGATGTGGATCTTGCCGCGGGCGCCGAAGATGAAAGGCGCCATCTTGGGATTCCAGTAGCGGGTCTGGTGGCCGAAATGAACGCCGGCTTCCAGCATCTGGCGCATGGTGACTTGGGACATTGCAGGTAACTCCGATAATGGAACCGATCATCCTTCGACAGGCTCGGGACGAGCACAAGTCGCGGATTTAAGGTTCCGGGGTTGGGCGTCCCTGCTGCCACCGTGGCCGAACCCGCCATCCCGAAGGACGCAGGCACCCCGGCACGGGGGGTTGCAGCAGGTGTGGATTCGTCGGTGTCGCCCGACGTGGGCGGGATTTGCAGGCCAAGGCCCGTAAAAGCCGGCGAATTATAGATGTAACGGATGGTTGCGGGCAACCCAAGGCCGAATCAATGCAGTGATGGGGGATAATGTGCAGATGCCGATTATCCCCAAGACCTCCGAAGAGATCGAAAAGATGCGTGTCGCCGGCCGCCTGGCGGCCGAGGTGCTGCAGGTGGTCGCGCCTTACGTGAAACCGGGCGTCAACACCGAGGAGCTGGATCAGGTCTGCCACGACCACATCGTCAACGTGCAGGGTGCCATTCCGGCCAACGTCGGCTATCGCGGCTTCCCGGCCACGGTGTGCACCTCGGTGAACAATGTCATCTGCCACGGTATCCCCAGCCCGGGCAAGGTCTTGAAGGACGGCGACATCGTCAATATCGACGTCACCGTGATCAAGGATGGCTGGCACGGCGATACCAGCCGCATGTATTACGCCGGCACGCCTTCGGTCATGGCCAAGCGGCTGGTGGACGTCACCCGGGAGGCATTGTTCCGCGGCATCCGCGCGGTGCGGCCCGGTGCCACCCTCGGCGACGTTGGCCATGCGATCCAGTCCTACGCAGAGGCGGAACGATTTTCGGTGGTCCGCGAATATTGCGGCCACGGCATCGGCCGCATCTACCACGACGACCCGCAGGTCCTGCATTACGGGCGCGCGGGAGATGGGCTGTTGCTGCAGCGCGGGATGACCTTCACCATCGAACCGATGATCAACGAAGGCACACGCCACACCAAGCTACTGCCCGACGGGTGGACCGTGGTCACCAAGGATCGCAGGTTGTCCGCGCAGTGGGAGCATACGGTCGTCGTGACCGATGACGGCGTCGAAATCCTGACCCGCCTCCCAGGCGACGACAACGACCTGTGAGGACGGCCGTGCCGGTCGAAGGGCTCGCCCGGACGCAGGCCGATTCCATGTCGCGTGCCCAGCACGAGCAATCCCAGCAAGTGCATGCCCAGCAGGATCAGCAGTGGGCCGCTACCCGTCGCGTGGCGCTCGCCGAATTCGACACTGCATTGGCGGCGCGTTTTGACCGGGGCGAAGACATCGACGCATTGCTGGCCGCGCGCACGCAGGTCATCGATGCGTACGTGAGCGAAGCGTGGCGGCGCTGTTTCGATGATCAGGCATCGCTGTCATTGTTCGCGGTCGGTGGCTACGGGCGCGGCGAATTGTTTCCGCAATCCGACGTTGACCTGCTGGTGCTGGCTGACGTGGAGACGCAACGCACGCAGCACGATGCGTTGGCGCGTTTTATTGCTTCGTTGTGGGATGCGGGATTGCCGGCAGGCCACGCCGTGCGATCGACGGAGCAATGCACGCAGGCTGCGAGGGCCGACATCACCGTGCAGACCGCATTGCTGGAAGCGCGGCCGCTGATCGCCGCGGGCGATGCCGTCGCGCAACTGGCGGTGTCGATCGCACCGGATATCACATGGCCACCACGCGACTATTTCCTGGCCAAGCGCGAGGAGCAACGCCTGCGACACGCGCGCTTCGACGATACCAGCGACAACTTGGAGCCCAATCTCAAGGAAGGCCCCGGCGGCTTGCGTGACGTGCAGACCTTGCGCTGGATGGCACTTCGCGTCTTCGCTGCGCGGGGGCTGGAACCGCTGCTTGCATTGGGGCAGCTGGGCGCCGATGAATTCGACACGCTCCAACGTGAACGTCGCGCACTGTCGCGGTTGCGCTTTGGCCTGCATCTGGTGGCCGGAAAGCGCGAGGAGCGCTTGCGCTTCGATCATCAGAAGACCCTCGCTGCGCGCTTGGGCCATGAAGATACCGAGGATGCGCTGGCAGTCGAGCAGATGATGCAGGCGTTCTATCGCAGCGCTGCGCTGGTGCTGCGCATCAATGAGCGCCTGCTGCAGCGTTTCGAGGAACAACTGGAAGGCGAAGCGGTCGCCGAAACGCTTGGTGATGGTTGCCAGTCGTATCGCGGTTACCTGCAGGCGACCGATCCAGCATGGCCGCGTGACGTCGATGCTGACCCGGTTGAGGATGTCCTGGATCTTTTCGCAACCTGGGCGGCGCATCCGGAACTTCGCGGGCTGCATTCGATGACTGCGCGCGCGCTCGCCGAATCCTTGCCGCGCGTGCCCGACTACAGCCGGGCCACCACGGCCCAGCGCGATAAATTCATGGGCCTGCTGCGAGGCCCGGACGCCGTGGCGTCGTTGAACCGACTGGCACGCCTGGGCGTGCTGGCACGGTGGATGCCGGCGTTCGCGCGTGTCACCGGGCGAATGCAGTTCGACCTGTTTCATGTCTACACCGTTGACCAGCACACGCTGGCGGTCCTGCGAAACATCGCGGGGTTTGCCACCGCAACCGATGATCGTTTTGCCATCGCGCACGAGATCTGGCCGCTGCTGCGAAAACCCGAGTTGCTGTTGTTGGCCGGTTTGTTCCATGACATCGCCAAAGGCCGCGGCGGCGATCATTCCGAGCTCGGCGCCATCGAGGCGCGCGACTTCTGCCAGTCACATGGCCTGTCCGAAGGCGACGTCGCCATTGTCGAATGGCTGGTAGGCAACCACCTGCTGATGTCGATGACCGCGCAAAAACAGGACATCAGCGATCCCGATGTGATCCATCGTTTTGCTACCCAAGTTGGGGATCGCGAACGACTCGACCTGCTTTACCTGCTCACCTGCGCCGACATCGCCGGCACGTCACCGAAACTGTGGAATGCGTGGAAGGATCGCCTGCTGGCAGACCTGCATACCGCAACGCGGTTGGCGCTGCGGCGCGGGCTGGAACATCCGATTGCCAGCGATGAACGCATCGGTGAAGCGCGTGCGGCAACGCATGCCCTGCTGGCGGATGCAGGCATAACCGATGAAGACATCGCGTCCTTGTTTACGCGGATGCCGCTGGCAAGTTTCCTGCGTGGCCGCCCTGCACAGATCGCATGGCAGGCTGAAGCGTTGCACAAGCAGCCGGGAAACCATCCGCACGCCGGTTTGGCCCGCGCGCGGCCGCTGGAGGGACATGCGCGCAGGCCGCATGCCGGCGCCCTGGAAGTGTTCGTGCATTCGCCTGATCGCGACGGTTTGTTCGCGGCGATCGTCGCCACGCTTGATCGCTTGGGGCTTGCGATCCAGCAGGCGCGACTTCTCGATGGCCCGGCTGGCGACGTGTTCGATACGTTCGAAGTGATTCCGGAGCAGGGGCGCGAGGTCGCGACTGATGTGGTCGAACAGCATCTTTCCGGGGCACTGGCGATGTTCGATCTCGACAGCATCTGTCCAACGCGGCGCGCACAGCCACGCCATTTAAGGCACTTCCGGTTTCCGCCGCAGATCCAGTTCGACCAGCGAGAGGGCCACACATTGCTGAGCCTGGTCTGCACCGACCGCCCCGGGCTGCTTGCTGACGTCACGCGCGTGCTGCGAGTGCAGCGCGTACGCGTTCACGATGCGCGCATCGCGACATTCGGAGAACGCGCCGAAGACGTGTTCCAGATCACCGACGAGCGCGATCTCGCCCTGGTCGACCCACAACAACAAGAGGGCCTGCGCGCTGCGCTGCTGGCCTGTATCGATGGAGAGCACTGATGGCGGAACGCAAGTCGATAGACCCACGTCTGAAAAGGAGGTCGCCAGCCAAGCCGAAAGGAGTCGGTGCGGACGAGTTGAAGTTCAATATCGACAGCGCTTGGGAACGGCGCACGATGTTGACGCCGGAAGAAATGGAAGGCTCGACGCGGCCCACCGTCGAGCGCGTGGTCGAGGGTCTTGAGTCCGGCGAATTCCGGGTTGCCGAACCCGATGGCGACGGTGGCTGGCGCGTGAACGAGTGGCTCAAGAAAGCCGTGTTGCTGTATTTCCGCACGCAGGAAATGGAACTGATCGAAGCTGATCCCGCGCCGTTCTGGGACAAGGTTCCGATGCGGTTTGCCGGCTTCGATGAATCGCAGTTCCGCAAGCTCGGCGCACGCGTAGTGCCCGGCGCTGTTGTCCGGCGCGGCACGTTCATCGGCAAGGACGTGGTGTTGATGCCGAGTTTCATCAACATCGGGGCGCACGTCGGTAGCGGCACGATGATCGACACCTGGGCGACCGTCGGCAGCTGCGCGCAGGTCGGTCGGCATTGTCATCTGTCAGGTGGCGCGGGGATTGGCGGCGTATTGGAGCCATTGCAGGCAACGCCGACGATCATCGAGGACCATTGCTTCATTGGCGCGCGTTCGGAAGTCGTCGAAGGCATGATCGTCGGCCATCACAGTGTGATCGGCATGGGCGTGTTTCTCGGACAATCCACGCGCATTTACGATCGCGCAACGGGTGAGGTCAGCTACGGGCGCATCCCGCCCGGCAGCGTGGTCGTCTCCGGGCAACTTCCGGCGAGCGACGGCAGTCATTCGTTGTATTGCGCGGTGATCGTGAAAAAAGTCGATGCCAAAACGCGTTCGAAGACCTCGATCAATGATCTACTGCGTGGACTGGCGGATTGATGTGTTTCCCGTCTCCTGCGGAAGCGTGAATCCATTGCCTCGCTTCATGGAATCAAATAGGTCGGCTTCCTGCGCGCGACGGAATGACAGCAAGAGAAGACACCATCAGTGATCACGCTTTACGGTCTGTCCAACTGTGATACCTGCAGGAAAGCCCGCAAGTGGCTCGACCGCTTCAGCGTGGACCATCGTTTCATCGATTATCGCGAGCAACCACAGTCGCCAGCGACATTGTTGGAATGGAAGGAGCAGGTGGGCGGTTGGGACCTGATGGTCAACAAGTCCTCGACCACCTGGCGCAACCTGTCGCCCCATCGCAAACGCCCGGGCTCGGATGCGGAATGGATCGTGCTGGTACGCGAACATCCGCAGCTGATCCGGCGTCCGGTGGTCGTCACCGACGATGGCATCGTGTCGCAGGGCTTCAGCGACAACGGCTTCAAGCAGCGACTGGACATCGGGCGCGACGCATGACGCATCACCTTTCTTTCGATGTCCTTGCACTTGCCATCGACTTGATCGGGCGGCGTTCGATCACGCCGGACGATGCCGGTTGCCAGCCGTTGATTGCGCAGCGGTTACGGGACGTCAGGTTTACTTGCGAATCCATGCGCTTCGGCGAAGTCGACAACCTGTGGGCGACGCATGGCGAGGGTGCACCGATGCTGGTGCTGCTCGGGCATACCGATGTCGTGCCGCCCGGGCCACGTGACACATGGAGCAGTGATCCTTTCGTCGCCGACATCCGCGACGGCGTGTTATACGGGCGGGGCGCAGCCGACATGAAGGGCAGCGTGGCGGCGTTTGTCATTGCGTTGGAGCGATTCGTCTCTGCACATCCCACGCATTGCGGCACGGTCGCCTTGCTGCTGACGTCCGACGAGGAAGGTGACGCGATCCACGGCGTGCGCAAGGTGGCCGATGTCTTCCGCGAACGCGGGCAAAAGATCGATTGGTGCATCACCGGCGAGCCTTCGTCGAAAGACACATTGGGCGACCTGCTGCGTGTCGGTCGTCGCGGCACGCTGTCCGGAACGCTCACCGTCCACGGCGTGCAGGGCCACGTCGCCTATCCCGACAAGGCCCGCAACCCGGTCCACCAGGCCATGCCTGCACTTTCAGAACTCACGGCGCGCCGATGGGATGACGGGTTCGATTCATTTCCGCCAACCAGCTTCCAGATCAGCAACATCCACGCCGGCACCGGTGCGAACAATGTCATTCCTGGTGAGCTGCAGGTGCTGTTGAACCTGCGCTACAACCCAACCTGGCGCGCCGAACAACTCGAACGGGAATGCGAGGCAGTGTTGCGAGGGCATGGACTGGAGTATGCAATCCAATGGCACCGCGGCGGTGAACCCTTCCACACGCCAGAAGGTCCATTACGTGCCGCAGCCCGTGAAGTGCTCGCGCAATTCGCTGGGGGAATGCCCGAGGAAAGCACCGGTGGCGGGACCTCCGATGCACGGTTCATGGCGCCGCTTGGCGCGCAGTGCATCGAGGTCGGGCCGGTCAATGCCAGCATCCACAAGGTCGACGAACACATTGCCGTGGCTGACCTGGAAGCGTTGCCGGATCTCTATCTGGCGTTGATCGAGCGCCTTTTGTCGTAGGAACTACCGGGCAGGCACCAGTCGAAGCGTGTGTTCGCTTTTGCCCGGCAAAAATGGCGTCGCCCGTCCGTGCACCCAGTCTTCGTGGCCGGCACCCCAGTATGGAGACAGTGGATTGCCACTCTGGCCACCCGGCATTTCGATCAGCCCGTCCGCCTCGTGTCCGGGTGAGACCACCATGCGTTCGCTCGCACCAAAATCCGGCGCGGCTACGCGCGGCATGTTGCTGTCGCCGGGAAGTTCGTCGGGCGGCATGCAGAGCAGCCCCTTGGCGAATGTTGGCAACGCCATCGCCAATGGATGGCAGATGCGTGCAGTATTGCGTTCGCCCCAGGTACGTTGCGACTCGTTTCCATTTTTTGCGAGCTGGCCGCGCACCTCTCTTGCCGCGTCTTCGAACAGCGCATTCCAGCTTGCAAATCGTCGCGATAACAGGTTGTCCGGCTGTTGCGTAACCAGTGGCCAAGCCACGCCTTCGAACTGCGGCAAATCCGGCATGGCGAACTCGTCGCCCAGTACCTGTTGTGCCGGAGCAGTCAGTCCATCGAGAAGCCGAGCATTCACCGCAAGCCGCCACGCACGCACGATGCGATAGCTGACTGAATCCGTACTTGCACGTCCTGGCCACGTGGTAGTTGCCGCCGCGAGCGCGTGTAGTGCCGGTGTATCGGCAAGCAATGCCTGGGCGTGCAACAACTGCCACCAGCGTTGCAGGAATATCGCGCGATCGTCGAGCTGGATGGCGAGCATGTCGCGTTCGCTGAAATTATTTCTGGCGAACAGGTCATTGCGGATTTGTTGCGCGCGCGCGCCGAGGGCGTAGCCGGAATCGCCAACCTGGGCGAGCGCCGGGCCATCAAGCGTGCGATTGTTTGCGGTCCACAGGCGATGGGAAGCAGGGTCGCGGATTGGTTGAGCGACCTGCCAAGCACGCCAATCCGCAGTTCGCTGTGGCAGCCGGCCGATCAACATCCATGCCTGCCGACCTTGACCATCGACTGCGACGAGGTTCTGTGACGGGATCCCAACCTTGGCGGCGAGCGGGAGCATCGTGTCGAGATCAGCTGCAGTGACGAAGTCCATCAGCTGCAGGTTGAGCGATCCGGGGAGCTGTCCGGCCCAGCGCAGCGCGAGTGGCTGACCTCGCGCATGGCCATGCGCCTGATCAAGGATTGGCCCCCAGGCCGTCTGCCGCACGAGCAGTGTCTGCGCAGGTTGGCCGTGGATGAGGATCTTCTCGTGATACACGGTCGCGTACGAGTTTGATGCCGGCGCCCAATCCGCCACGTCGGCATAGCTGTTGGTGAATCCCCAGGCGACATGCCCATTGCTGCCCACCACGACCAGTGGCAAGCCGGGCAGGGTGAAACCCGACACGTCGACCCGGTCATCCACCGCTCGCGCATCCGCATACCGCAGCCGCGCGCGGAACCAGATATTGGGGACGCGCAGTCCCAGGTGCATGTCATCGGCGACGATCGCACGACCATCTTTCGTCAGTGCGCCAGACACTGCGAAGTTGTTGCTCCCGATCTCGCGAGATGCTGGAAGCAGGTCGGCAAACGGATGAAGTCGTACGGGCGTCGGCAAGGTACGCAGATCGAGGGTCTTCGCATCAGGCAGCGTTGCATCGCCACGGGGCATTCCCTGCAATGGTGCATCCCAAGATGTCCCATCGCGCGCCAGCAGTGCGTACAGCTCAGGTGGGACGACCCGCTTGATGTTCGATAGTGCAAGCTCGCGTGCGTTGCTCGAATCCTGCAAGTCGAAGTACATCGCATAGCCAACCAATGGACTGTCCTCCAGTTGCCACAGCCTTGGTTGTGTCCGCAGCAACAGGTAGGGCCATGGGCGCACCTTGAGATTGGCAAGCCCGGCGTTGACGCCATCCACGTACGCCTGCAATGCCGGCATCTTGTCGCCGGCAATGGTGGCCAGGTTTGCCTTGACGCGGGCCCGCATGCGGTGCAGTCGACGCTGTTTGTCTGTCTCCAGTGCAATGGGGCCGAACAGTTCGGCCAGTTCACCTGCGGCCGATCGCCGCATCAGGTCCATCTCGAAAAAGCGCTCCTGCGCGTGGATGTATCCCAGCGCATGCATCGCGTCGATTTGATTGGTGGCATCGATCGTCACGACACCAAGGTGGTCACGCTGGATCGTGACCGGTGCGGACAGGCCTGGCAGCACCAGGGTGCCGTCGAGTCTTGGGACGCTGCCGCGCAACAGCACCCATGCGGCGAGCACCAGGAGCAGGAGCAGTATGAGCGCTGCCAATACGACGCGCCTGGGATGGATGACCATTGCGTTGCCTTCGCGACTTGCCGCGCTGAGGATAACGGAGATCAGCGCCGCTGCATGCGCCAGGCACTGGTGTGCAGGGTGCTCACTTGGGCCGCGACAAAATCAGGAAGCGTGTCCAGGATGTCGCGTCGTTCCAGCAACGTGAGATCCCATCCGGCTTCGAAACGTGAGCGCACCTCGTCGGCGGGAACCGAAAAAGGCGGCCCGGCTTTTTCATGCTGCGGGTAGTCAAGCGTCACCAGCAAGCCGCGGCAATCTTTGGGTAGTCGCGCATACAGTTCATCTGCGTAACGCGCACGCAGCTCTGGCGGCAGCGCGATCAATGCGGCTCGGTCGTAGACGCCTGCACAATCGGCCAGAAGTGTTGCAACCAGCTTGAACACATCACCGCACAGCAGGTCGATCCCACCTGCGCTGTAATGCATCCCGCTGCTGGTTTCGGTCAACGTCGGTGAGAGATCGTGTTCGGTGAAGAACTGCTCGACTGCCAGCTTCGACAGTTCCACGCCAAGCACGCGATGGCCGCGTTCCGCCAGCCACAGCAGGTCCAATGACTTGCCGGCAAGTGGCACCAGCACGCGGGCACCCGATGGCACTTCCAGTGCATCCCAATGGCGCTCCAGCAGCGGCGTGACCTGCTGCTGATGAAAGCCGATGCGGCCTTCGCGCCATCGCTGGTTCCAGAACTCCGGATCCATGTTGTCCTCCGATGGAATTTTTCTCGTCAGTGCAGCGAAGCGCGTGAGTCATCCAATGATGGACATCACTCGACCGACAGGCCGTCCACCTTCTGCCATCCCCTGGGCAGCAAACCTCCGCGGGTCGCTCGACTGCCCACGTACTCGCCAATGTCCTTGTACGACAGCGTCATCGTGCGCGCACCCGATTTGATCGACAGTGTCCCGCCGGGCGATACCACGGCAATCGCGACCACCTGCTCGGTACCCAGCTTCGCCTTCGGGATGTCGATGAGCTTGTTGCCCTTGCCGCGATCGAGTTCCGGTAACTCGGACACAGGGAATGCGAGCAGGTGTCCGACGCTGGTGACGGCGACCATGCGGTCGCTTTCCACTGCAATCGTTGCAGCTGGCTGGACGACTTTCCCCCCGGGCGTCAGTGACAACAGCGCCTTGCCGGCCTTGTTGCGCCCGGTCAGGTTTTCAAAACGCGTGACGAAACCGTACCCATGCGTGCTTGCAATGACAAAGCGCGTGTCGTTGTCGCCAGTCGCCAATGCCTGGATCGAGGCGCCCGGTGCCAGCGCGAAGCGGCCGGTCAATGGTTCGCCATTGCCGCGCGCACTGGGCAGGGTGTGGGCAGCGGTGGAATAGCTGCGCCCGGTCGAATCCAGGAACGCGACCTGTTGGGTGCTGCGTCCGCGCACTGCGGCGCGCAGGCCGTCGCCTTCACGGAAACTCATCGATGTCGCATCGACATCATGTCCTTTTGCTGCACGCGCCCAGCCCTTTTCGCTCAGCACGATCGTCATCGGCTCGCTGGCCACCAGTTCGGTTTCGGCCAGTGCCTGAGCAGCACCACGGGCGACAAGGGGCGATCGCCGCGCATCGCCATGTTTTCTTGCATCCGCCAGCAACTCGTCCTTGATGAGTTTTTTAAGCTTTGTCTTGCTGGCCAATGTCGCGATCAGCCGGTCGCGCTCGCTGTCGAGTTCGTCCTGTTCACCGCGCAGCTTCATTTCCTCAAGCCGCGCCAGTTGCCGCAATTTGGTATCAAGGATGTAGTCGGCCTGGTC
>JBBSUF010000071.1:0-11531 GCA_038235185.1 Lysobacterales bacterium | reverse complement strand
TGGCAGCCTGATGACCCTGTCTTACTTCGTGTTCGGCAAGAACGACTCGGTCGGCATTCTCCAGAACCTGTTCCCGGCCTTCACAGCCGGTTACAGCCTGTACCTGGACATCAGGCACCGCGGCTGGCATCGGGATCGAGCGACGCATTGAACTCCAAGGTGGGCTTTGACCCACCTTTGGGGCGCTTAACGTCCAACAGCCCACATGTTGGGTTCCAGGGCGCGCGGCGGCGCGGCAAGCAGCGAGGGTGGCGTAGTGGACTCGGGCGCGGCATAATGCCCGGCTCGCTGCGTCCGGCTTTGGCCCGGATCGGCCTGGAAGCGCGATTCCAGCCGGTTCCGAGCAGCGAGCCATGACACCCACATCGCGTGCCGGTTTCCCGGCGGGGCCGCCATCTCCCTGGCCAAGGGCGACAAATAATCAAATCGAGGTGCGTAATGTCCCGCGTATGCCAAGTTTCAGGCAAGCGCGTGCAGACCGGCAACAACGTCTCGCACGCCAACAACAAGACCCGCCGCCGTTTCCTGCCCAACCTTCATGAGCGCCGCTTCTGGGTTGCCAGCGAGAATCGCTGGATCAAGCTGAGGGTTTCCGCGCACGCGTTGCGCACCATCGACAAGAACGGCATCGACGGCGTTCTGGCTGATCTCCGCGCCCGCGGCGAAAAGGTCTGAGGAGGACGACATGGCAACCAAGCGCGACAAGATCCGTCTCATCTCCTCGGCCGGCACCGGTCACTTCTACACCACCGACAAGAACAAGAAAAACACGCCCAACAAGATGGAGATCAGCAAGTACGATCCCGTCGTGCGCAAGCATGTGATCTACAAGGAAGGCAAGATCAAGTGATGTCGTGACCCCTTCGCGCTTTGCGCGAAGGCCTTTGTCACCGCGTCAGCTCGGCGTCCGCTGGTATCCAACGCCTTTGTTCCATAAACCCGCCGCAAGGCGGGTTTATGCGTTGAGAGAGATAAGAATCTGCATCCACCGTCAGATGTGACACATCTTCAAGTCTCACGGGATCCTGCGTTCCCGCACCAGCGCTTCCACGACCGACGGATCGGCCAGCGTCGATGTGTCGCCGAGTTGCTCGGGTCCAAGTTCCGAGCCGCCTGCCTCCGCGATCTTTCGCAGGATCCTGCGCATGATCTTGCCGCTGCGGGTCTTGGGTAACGCCGGTGCCCACTGGAGGTGGTCGGGCGTGGCGATCGGCCCGATTTCATTTCTCACGTGCGCAATGAGTTGCTGGTGCAACGCGTCACTGGGCGTCACTTCGGCGACCAACGTCACGTAGGCGTAGATGCCCTGGCCCTTGATGTCGTGGGGAAAGCCGACGACAGCGGCTTCGGCAACATGCGGATGCAGGACCAGCGCACTTTCGATTTCCGCCGTGCCCAGGCGATGGCCACTGACATTGATGACGTCGTCCACGCGCCCGGTGATCCAGTAATCACCATCGGCATCGCGACGGCACCCGTCGCCGGTGAAGTACATCCCGGGATAGGTCTTGAAATACGTGTCGATGAAACGCTGCTGGTCGCCATACACGGTGCGCATCTGCCCAGGCCATGAGTCGAGCAGAACGAGGTTTCCCTGCGCGGGGCCGTCAAGCATCGCTCCTTCGGCATCGACCAACGCCGGTCGGATGCCGAAGAACGGTTGCATCGCCGACCCCGGCTTGACGCAGGTCGTTCCCGGTAACGGAGTGATGGCAATGCCGCCCGTTTCCGTCTGCCACCAGGTGTCGACCACAGGACAGCGCTTGTCGCCGACGACTTCTTGATACCAGCGCCACGCCTCCGGATTGATCGGTTCCCCTACGGTGCCAAGCACGCGCAGCGACTTGCGTGAGGTCGCCAGCACCGGCGCATCGCCTTCGCGCATCAACGCACGGATCGCGGTCGGTGCGGTGTAGAAAATCGAAACGGCATGCTTGTCGACCACCTGCCAGAAACGCGACGCGTCCGGGAAATTCGGCACGCCTTCGAACAGCACCTGCGTGGCGCCATTGGCCAGCGGGCCGTACACGATGTAGCTGTGCCCGGTGATCCAGCCGACATCGGCGGTGCACCAGTAGACGTCATCCGCATGCAGGTCGAATACGGCATCGTGCGTGTAGCTGGCATACACCAGGTAACCGCCAGTGGTATGCAGCACGCCTTTCGGTTTTCCGGTCGAGCCGGAGGTATAGAGGATGAATAACGGATCCTCGGCATCCATGCGCTCGGGTTCGCATTGCGCGCACTGCGTGTCGACGACGGCATCGAACCAGCGGTCGCGTGGCATCTGCATGTCGACCGCCGCGTGCGTGTGCCGCACCACAAGCACGGTTTCCACCGAATGCGTGCCGGGCAACAGCAGCGCCGCATCGACGTTGGCCTTGAGCGGGATGGTCCTGCCACCGCGCAGGCCTTCGTCGGCGGTGATGATCAGCTTGCTGCCGCAATCGGCGATGCGATCGGCGATCGACTGCGGCGCGAATCCGCCGAACACCACCATGTGGATCGCACCGATGCGCGCGCAGGCAAGCATCGCGACGACGGCATCGGGAATCATCGGCAGGTAGATCGTCACCCGGTCGCCCTTGCGCACGCCAAGATTGCGCAATGCATTGCCCAGCCGGCAGGCGCGTGCGTGCAATTGGCGATACGAGATGTGTTCGGCCGCCAGCGCCGGATCGTCATGCTCGAAGATGAGCGCGATCTTGTCGCCACGCGCATCCAGGTGCCGGTCTAGGCAATTCACGCTGGCATTTAGCACGCCATCGGCGTACCAGCGGATGTGGAAATCCTCCAGCGCAAAACTCGTGTCCTTGATCTGCGTGGGCGCCTGCATCCAGTCCAGGCGCTCGGCGATCCGCGCCCAGAACGTGTCCGGCTGCGTGACGGATTCGGCATGCAGGCGGGCGTAGTCGGCTGGCGTGATCAGCATGTCGCCCCCGGCAGCAGGATGTCCGTGATCAAGCCGCGTTGCGTTGGCAGAGACATGGCAACCCTCCGGAAAGAACGTTCACGATAACAAGCTACACGTGCGACAGATGCGCGATGGCAGCGGTCGATGCGTCGCGATCGTTGTCGTCGAACGGGAGCACCATCAACGCGGTGATCGTTGCCGGCTCCAGGCAGCGCGCGTTGACGTCGATCCCGTCCGGATGGCTACGCGGAATGTAGAAGCTCTTGATGCCGCAATGTCGACAAAAACGATGTTTTGCCATGCCGGTGTTGAACGTATATTCAACCATGGACTCTGCGCCGGACAGCAGGCGGAACCGTTCCGCGGCCACGATCAGGTGCAGGAAACCGCTCATTCGACAGATCGAGCAGTTGCACTCCAGCACCTGCAGCGTGGCAGGTGCCTGCACCTCGAAGCGCACGCGACCGCAATGGCAACCACCGCGATGCGTGACCTGCGCGGGTGTCATCGCAATATTCAGTGCTTGTCGCGATCGTGGTGATCGCCGCGGATTGCCGGCTCGGTCGGCAACGGACGTCCCCAGTGAGCGTAACTGGAGATGAAGCCCTGCTTGAGGCGCTCGAATTCCGCTGATCCAGTCTGTACGCGCACGCCGCGCGCGATCGCCTCCCAGCCCTGGCCCTGATCATGTTGCCATTGCTCGACCAACGCGCGGCACGGCTGTCCGGCCGTTTGCGCCAGCACGCAGGCGAAGTAGATGTCGCCGGGTGTCCACTGCGGGTTGTGCATCAATGCGTCCACCAGCGCGCGCGGCGCGGCGTGGTAGCGCACGACCTCGTCGACGAACGCATCCGGATAGCGCGCGGCGTACTGGTTGATGTCACCCAGGGTGGCGTCGACGGTGGCATCACCAGTCTGCGGCTTCCAGCCGGTTGCCTTCGATGCTTCGGTTGGCTTCGATGCATCGGTTGCCATTGCACTCGTCGTCAGCACCAGCGCCAGGAGGAAAAGAGCAAGACGCGAAACATGACGTTGGCGGGAGCCCGTGGGCATGTCAGCGTCCACATCGCCAGGCGGCGAAACCTTGCGCGCCGTCGGCAGGTTCGCCAAGCGCCTGCACGGTGTCCGCGTTGAGTCCGGGCGCTTCGTTGCGCGCGAGAGTTTCCAGTTCCTCGCGCACACGCAACGCATTGCGCTCATAGGGACCAAGTCGATCCTTGACCGATACTTCGACCACGCCGCGCTGTCCGCAGCCGGCTGGCGGCGCGGTGACCACCTTGACCTCGCTGGCACCGGGCGCCATGTGCACGAACGTGCAACCGGCGAACAGCAGCGCGAAGAGAGACAAAAGCATCAGGCGCATGGCAGTTCCCCGGAACGTCATAAGAGTACGGCCCACGACTCCTTCCCTCTTTCCTGCATCAAAGCTGCTCATCGCTTTGCCTTTTTCGACCGCACCACGGCAGGCACCGGCTTGCCATCGGCATCGACCACGCTCACGGCCCCAAGTTTCAATGCGCGCACCGGCCGTTCGATCTTCGACAGGTCACCGACGATGACCCAGGTCAGTTCGCCGGGCTTGATGATTTCGTTTGCGGCGGCGCGCACGCTGGCGTCGGTCTGCGCCATCGTTCGCTGCTTGAGTGTTGAGACGTAGTCATCGGGCCGGTGGTACAGCGCGTTCGCACTCAGCGCACCCAGCACGGCCCCGGCGGTTTCGTAGCTACCTGGCAGGCTGCGCACGTCATTGAGCTTGATCTTCTCGATCTCCGCGGTGGTCAGCGGTTGTGCGCCGACAACACCTTTGACCTCGCGCAACATCTCGGCGGCAGACTCGGCAGTCTTGTCCGTCTGCACCGGCGCGTAGAGCAGGTACGGGCGTTGGCCGAGCGCTTCCTGGGTGAAGCTGTACGCGCCGTACGCCCAGTGTTTGTCCTCGCGCAGGTTCATGTTCAGGCGCGAGCTGAAGGTACCGCCGAAGGCGCCGTTCATGGTCTGGATCTCCAGGTTGTTCGGAGCCGTCGTCGGCGGGGCAAGCAGACCGGCCAAGATCAATGATTGCTGCGCACCGGGTTTGTCGATCAGGAACACCCGCGGCGCGGTCTGCGCGGCGACCTGCGGGATCGACTTGCTGCCCTTGGCCGTGGCCGGTGGAGTCCAGTCGCCGAACGCCGCATCCAGCTGCTTGATGATGTCCGGCAACGTGGTGTCGCCCGCCACCAGGATGCGGACATTGTCCGGACGCAACCATGCTGCGTCCCAAGCCTGCAGGTCGGAAGCGGTCAGAGACTGGATTGCCGCCTCGGTGCCGGTCCCGGTGAAGGGGATCGCATAGGGATGACCGGCCCCGTAGAGCAGAGGCGGTAGCGTGCGCAGCGCCAAGCCGGTCGGCTGGGTCTTCTCCTGCGCGATGCCTGCCAGCCATTGCGCGCGGATGCGCTCAATATCGGCGACGTTGAAAGCAGGATGACGGATGATGTCGGCCAGTAATGCCAGTGACGGTGCCGCCTGCGATTTCAGGATGCTGGCACCGGCACTGCAGGAGTCCAGGCCACAGCCGGTCGAAAGATTCATCCCCAGGCGATCGCGACGACGCGCGATCTCAAGCGAATCCAGCGACGCGGTGCCTTCGTCCAGCATGGCCGTCGTGAAGCTGGCGGTGCCCGGCTTGATCCCGGCATCGCTGGCATAGCCGGCATCGAATTGCAGGCTGAGGTTGACGACGGGGATGGTGTGGCGCTCGGCCAACACGACCTCGATGCCATTGCTGAGCTTGCCGCGCTGGACCTGGGGAAAGCTCAGATCCGGGAAGCTGGTGACCTGCGGCACGCCTTTGTTGCGATCGACCGGGGATGCGACCGTCTTGAACTGGCTGGTCGGCTTGGCCGGCAGCAATGGCGGCGGATTGGCGGCCGGCGGCAATCCGGCAACGGCTTCCTCCTTCGGCGCGGTCGTGGTTGGCACCACGGTCAGCGTGTAGTCGCCGTGGCCCAGCCATTTTTTGGCGGCACCCAAAACGTCCCCGGGCTTGGCCTGCTGGTTCCAAGCGAGCTCCTGCTTCCAGGCGTCGGGATTGCCCAGGTAGACCTGGCCCTCGGCCAGCCGCACGCCTTTGCCGGCGGCACGCTCCAGTCCACGGACGGTCTGCGCACGATCCATCGCCTGCACCTGCGACAACTCCGCCGGGGTCGGGCCGCTGGCCATGAACTTCGCCCACTCCTGCGCGATAACGGTTTCGACCCGTGCCGGATCCACGCCTTTCTTGACGTCGGCCTGCAGGGTGAACTGGCTGGCCAACTCGAACGGACTGATGCCGACCGAGACGTCGTCGACCAGCTTATCCTGGTACACCAGCCGCTGGTACAGGCGCGAGGTCTTGCCCCCGCCGAGTACGTCCGCCGCAAGGTCGAGCAACGTCAGGTCACGCTGGCCGCGGGCGGGGACGTTCCACTCGCGGTAGATGCGGGTCTGGGCGACGCGATCGTCCATCTGGTCGCGGGTCGAGCCGGTGCGCGGCGCCACCCATGCCTGCTGGCGCGCTATCGGTGGCCCGGCCGGGATGTCGCCGAAATACTTCAGCATTTTTGTCTTCGCGGTCGCGGCGGTGATGTCACCAGCCAGCACCACGGTGGTGTTGGCCGCGCCGTAATAGGTGCGGAACCAGGTCTTGACGTCGTCCAGCGATGCCGCGTTGAGATCGGCCATCGAGCCGATGGTGTCGTGGTGATAGGGGTGGTTGGCGGGGAACGTCTGCAGCAGCATGTGCTCGTCGACGCGACCGTAGGGCTGGTTTTCGTTCTGGCGTTTTTCGTTCTGCACGACGCCGCGCTGCTCGTCGAGGGTTTTCTGGTCGATCGCGCCGAGCAGGTGACCCATGCGGTCGGATTCCATCCACAACGCCATGTCCAAGGCAGTGGTCGGCACGGTCTCGTAATAGTTGGTGCGATCGAACCACGTGGTGCCGTTCTGGTTGGTCGCGCCGGCCTGCTCGAATGGCGCGAAGAACTCGCCCTTGTGGTGCTCGGAGCCATTGAACATCAGGTGCTCGAACAGGTGCGCGAAGCCGGTCTTGCTGGCCGGCTCGTCCTTGGAGCCGACGTGGTACCAGACCGCGACCGACACGATCGGCGCCTTGTGGTCTTCGTGCACCAGCACGGTCAAGCCATTGGGCAGGGTGAAGCGGGTGTAAGGAATGGTCAGCGGGGGCTGTTGCGACTGCGCCGCCCTGCCGAATGCCATCGCCGGTGCCATGCCCAGATCCGGGCCGCAGACCCCTAACCCCAGCAACACCGCCAGCGCCAGCGCCAGCGTGCGATGGCGCCTGCGCGGACCGATGGCGGTCGTCGGGACATCGGGCAACGAAGATCGAATGGCGGGGGCAGCAGCAGACATGCGGAAACTCCATCAGACATCAGGACACGACCTCACATCCTAGCCGCCGTGATCGCTCACGGCATCCCCGGCAGGCGCCGAACCCTGACGACGCCTGAACATCACAGCGCGCACGCTGTCGGCATGACTACCGCCCATCCACCCATCCGCCACTGCCTCGTCACCGGCGCAAACCGGGGACTCGGGCTGGAATTCGTCCGGCACCTGCTGCTGCAGGACGACATGCAGGTCATCGCTACCTGCCGCCATCCCGGCAAGGCCAACGCGCTGAATACCCTGGCAGGCCAGCATCCCGGCCACCTGCAGGTGTTGCCTCTGGATGTCGCCGATCCGCGCTCGATTGCCGAACTGCTGCGCGAGTTGATCCTGCTGGGCGACGACAGCGAGCGGCTGGACCTGCTGGTCAACTGCGCGGGGGTGCTGCACTCCGGCGAGCGCTTCGGCAGCGTGGGCGCGGCCAACCTGGATGACAGTTTCCGCACCAATGCGATGGGGCCCTTCCTGCTGACACAGGCGTTGGCGCCGCGCCTTTCGGACGGCGCCCGAGTGGTGAACATCAGCTCGCAACTGGGCTCGATCGCGGGGCTGAAAAGCTTCGGCACGCCCAGCTACAACATTAGCAAGGCGGGGCAGAACATGGCGACGGCGTTGTTGGCAACCGCCCTGCATCCTCGCGATATCGTCGTAGTGGCGCTGCATCCGGGTTGGGTGCAGACCGACATGGGAGGCACCGGCGCGGCGATCACGCCCGCCGAATCGGTTACCGGATTGCTGAAGGTAATCGACGGCTTGACCCTGGCCGACAGCGGGCATTTCCTGGACTGGCGCGGCAAGGCATTGGCTTGGTAATGGGGTTGCCGTAAGGAGCCGCGTCGCAGTGGACATGTGTGCGTCGGCTGGGACGCGCGGCGGCGCAGCCGCTACGAAGATGTGCGGATTTTTCGCGGCCGATCAGAACGGCAATTCGAGATCCGGCTTGATCGCCAGCAACTGTTCGCGGAATACCGCCTGGATGCGTTGCAGGGCTTCCCTGGTATCAGCATCAAAACGCATCACCAGCACCGGCGTGGTATTCGACGCTCGCACCAACCCCCAGCCGTCCGGCCAGTCGACGCGCAAGCCGTCGATAGTTGAGCTGCGGCCGCCTTCGAATTTAGCCGCCGCGCGGAAACGTTCAACAAACGCATGCGGGTCACCATCTGGCGCATCGACCTTGATTTCAGGGGTCGAGACTCCGTTGGGCAACGCGCTGAGCTGCTCGCTGGGCGATTGCGGACGGGCGGCCAGGATTTCCAGCAGGCGCGCGGCCGCATAGATGCCGTCGTCGAACCCGTACCAGCGCTCGGCGAAAAAGAAATGGCCGCTCATCTCGCCAGCCAGCTCCGCTTCGGTTTCGCGCATCTTGGCCTTGATCAGCGAATGACCGGTTTTCCACATCAGCGGACTGCCGCCATTGCGCAGGATGTGCCCGGGCAGGCGGCCGGTGCATTTGACGTCGTACACGATCACCGCACCCGGATTGCGCTCCAGCACATCAGTGGCGAACAGCATCAGCAGGCGATCGGCGTAGATGTTTTCACCATCGCGCGTGACCACGCCCAGGCGATCGCCGTCGCCATCGAACGCGATGCCCAGGTCCGCATCCAGCCGTTGCACCATCTGGATCAGGTCCTCAAGGTTTTTCGCCTCGCTCGGATCCGGATGATGGTTGGGGAAGGTGCCGTCGATCTCGCAGTACAGCGGGGTGACTTCAGCACCGATCGCCTCAAGCACGCGCGGGCCGAGGGTGCCCGCGACGCCGTTGCCGGCATCCACCACGACTTTCAGGCGGCGATCGATCTGGACGTCACCGGCGATGCGCTCGACGTAATCGTCGCCGATGTCGCGAGTGGTCACCACGCCGGGATCAACGGCGGTATGCAGGCGGTCTTCCGCGATGCGCGCATACAGATCAAGGATGGCATCGCCTGACAGTGTCTCCCCGCCGATGACGATCTTGAATCCGTTGTAGTCCGGTGGGTTGTGGCTGCCGGTAACGGAAATCGCGCAGCCTGTATGCAGCTGGAAGCTGCCGAAGTAGACCACCGGCGTCGGCACCATGCCGATGTCGATCACGTTGCGGCCAGCGCGACGCAGGCCCGCAGTGAGTCCTGCCACAAGATCAGGCCCGGACAGCCGACCATCGCGGCCCACCACGATGTCGTTGAGGTTCTGCTCGAACATCAGCGTGCCTACGGCATGGCCGATCAACTCGGCTACGCCCGTGTCGAGTGTCTGCCCGACGATGCCGCGGATGTCGTAAGCGCGGAAAATGCCGCGATCGATGCCCACCGGGCCGGCCTTGGGTGTCTCCTTGATCTCGGGCACGGATGCGACAGCGACGGGCAGGGGTACCTGCTCGATACTCTGGGCCAGCGTCGGCGCGGTGTGTTCCGCTTCCTGCGTTCCACCACTGAATGCCGTTCCACGTCGCCACGCAAGCCCTGCGAACAGACCAAGCCCCAGCAGGATGAATGCCGCGATGGCCGAGCCGATTGCTCCCATCCCAAACCAACCCTGTGCAACTTCCGGCAAGCCGGCCACGATGCGCAGATCGGTGCCCGGGATCTTCTTCGACAAAGCTTCGGCAACGTCTGACAACTTCGTGTCGCCGCGCGCGGTCACGGTGTAATTGCCTTCGCGCAACGCCATGTAGCTGCCGTCATCCACAACGACCGACTGCAAGGCATTCACCACCATGCTCAGCGGCAGGCGGACGTAGGCCACGCCGGCCAGATGCCCGCCGGCCTGCGCCGGCGCGGCGAGTACCAGCTTGGCGCCACCGTCCTTTGCGATACGCGCCACCGGGGCGTTGGCGATCATTGCCGCCTCAATCGCGGCGAGCTTGCCGAAACCACTCTCGGGCAGTCCGGCAAATGGAGCATCAAGGTCCGGCGGGAGAACCTCGGCCAGTTCGATGTTCGGCCAACCAGCCTGGATCCGCGCCGCCGCCGCCGCAAGATCGCCCTGGGCCAAGGCGTCCTGCACCGCTGATGAGGCCAGCGTGTCATGCATCCGACCAATCTGGTCCTGCAATGCGCGCTGGGTGCCGGTGACGGCGAGATCGCGCGAAATCTGCAGTGCCTGGCTGCGATTGACGTCCTGCAGTTGCTGCCAAGCGGTCCAACCCAGCCAGCATGCGAGGAGCACGCACAGCCCGGCGATCAGCGGCAGCGCTTGTCGCAGTTGCTCATGTGGCAGGCGCGATTTGATGTCGACCATTGCGAAGTCCCCTTAACGCACGCCGGTATGGCCGAAACCGCCACTTCCGCGCACGCTGTGTTCGAAAGTATCCACCACTTGCAGGGCTGCGCGCACGATCGGCACCAGCAATAGCTGCGCAATGCGATCACCGGGCTGGATCGTAAAGCCCGCGGCACCGCGATTCCAGACGCTGATCAGCAACGGCCCTTGATAATCGGCGTCGATCAGCCCCGTGCCGTTGCCCAGCACGATGCCCGATTTGTGACCCAGTCCCGATCTTGGCAACACCAGCGCGCACAAACCAGGATCGCGGATGTGGATTGCCAATCCCGAGGGCACCAAAGAGGCGTCGCCGGGTGCAAGCGTCAGCGGGGCCTCAAGCGCGGCGCGCAGGTCAAGCGCTGCGCTGGACGGCGTTGCATAAGCAGGCAATGGCCATTCGCAACCGAAGCGCACGTCCAGCAGCTTGACCTGGAGCGCGTGCGTCCCAGTCAATGCGGTCATTGCGCCACCTGCAGGCGTGCGGCGATGAGGTCCAGGAGTCCGTCTGCCAGTTGTGTCTTCGGCGCCGGCCCCAATGCGCATTCGCAATCGGCGCCATACACCACCAGTGCATTGTCTTCGCTTTCGAATCCGCTGCCCTCGACGCCGACGCGATTGGCCGCGATCAGGTCGAGGTGTTTGCGTACCAGTTTGTCGCGTGCATACCGCTCCACATCGTGTGTTTCAGCAGCGAATCCGACAACCAATCGCGGGCGCAGGTCATGCGTGGCGACTTCGGCCAGGATGTCGGGCGTGCGCACCAGTTCCAGCGTGAGCGTCTCGCATTCGGCGGTTTTTTTCAGTTTGCACGGGGCGATGTTGCGCGGCGCGAAATCGGCCACGGCCGCCGCGCCGATGTACACGTCGGCTGGAAGATTTTCAAGCACCGCGCCGCGCATCTGCATTGCCGAGCGCACGTCGCGCCGTCGCACTCCATCCG
>JBBSUF010000070.1:0-11831 GCA_038235185.1 Lysobacterales bacterium | reverse complement strand
CGCCGATGCTCGGCGTCGTGCATGTCGATGAAGTCGATGATGATGATGCCGCCCAGGTTGCGCAGCCTCAGTTGCCGCGCAACCGACTGCGCGGCCTCCAGGTTGGTGCGGTAGACCGTTTCCTCGAGATTCCGCTGGCCAAGGAACGATCCGGTGTTGACGTCGACCGTGGTCATCGCTTCGGTCTGGTCGATGACCAGGTAGCCGCCGGACTTCAACGGCACTTGCTTCTGCAGCGCCCGCTGGATTTCGTCATCGACACCGTAGAGATCGAAGATCGGACGTGCGCCGGTGTAATGCTCGATCCTGTCAACCAGCCCCGCATCTTCAGTATTGCCAAGTGCCGGCATGTATTGCGCCGCGAAGTTGCGAAGGCGTTCGCAGGTGTCGCGCGAATCGACCTTGACCTTTTCCACGTCGCGACGCATGAGGTCACGCACGGCGCGCATCGGCAGGTCCAGGTCTTCATAGATGCAGTCGCCCGTGCCTGTCTGAATCATCCGTTGCTCGATCAAGGTCCAGGCGCGCGCCAGATACGCGATGTCTTCGGCCAACGCTTCGGATGGCTGGCCTTCGGCATTGGTGCGCACGATGTACCCCGGCGCAGGATTGTCGGCATTGCCAAGTGGCGCTGCCAGCTCCGTCACCAGCGATTTGAGCCGGACGCGTTCAACTTCGTCCTCGATGCGCGCCGAGACTCCGACCTCGCGCAACTGCGGGAGCAGCACCAGGTAGCGCGACGGGATGCTCAGTTGCGTGGTCAAACGCGCGCCTTTGCTGCCGATTGGATCCTTGACGACCTGGACGACGATCTCCCCGCCTTCGCGCAGCAGCTCGGTGATCAACGGGACGGTCGCCGGGGTCACAGGCGGCGCAGGCTCCTCCCCATCGATGCTACGCGCCGGCGCTGGCCGCTGGATGTCGTTGGCATGCAGGAAGGCCGCGCGATCCAGTCCGATTTCGACGAATGCGGCCTGCATGCCGGGCATCACCCGCTGCACGCGGCCTTTGTAGATGTTGCCCACCACCCCGCGGCTCCAGCCGCGCTCGATATGCAATTCCTGCAGCATCCCGTTCTCGACCACCGCGACGCGGGTTTCGCGCGGGGTAACGTTGATCAGGATTTCCTCGGTCATGCCAGCGCACCCAATTCCCGCAACAACCGAGCGGTTTCACATAGCGGCAAACCCATGACGCCCGAATAGCTGCCCGACAAGTGCGTGATGAATGCCTGGGCCGAACCCTGGATGGCATACCCGCCTGCCTTGCCATCCCATTCGCCGCCATCGATGTATGCGCCAATCCGGGCGTCGTCCAACACGGCGAACGTCACCTCCGACTGCGACACCGCCTGCGCCTCACGCCCGGCGGAGATCAGCGACACCGCTGAGATCACGCAATGCGTGCGACCGGACAGGCGCCGCAGCATCGCGGCGGCGTCGGCGGCGTCGGCCGGCTTTCCGAAGACCTCCTCATCCAGCACGACTTCGGTATCCGCACCCAGCACCAGTGCCCCGGGCACCGCGACCACGTCCAGTAGGCCGGCGCCGGCTTTTTCCCGCGCTACGCGACGAACGTAGTCGACGGGAGGCTCGCCGGGTTGGCGCTGTTCGCAGATCGCAATGTCGAGCACGCCGAATGCCAGCCCCAACCGGGCCAGCAATTCGCGCCGGCGCGGTGATTGCGATGCGAGATACAACATCCAAGAAGAATACCCTCTGCCTGCTGACCGGCTGCGTGCTGGACGCGGCGCCAGCCCATCGACCCCGTTATGGCTCACGGTTCGTTCACCACAGGGCATTGACCCTGTTCACATTCGATATATCGTTCCAGCACCTTGGAGATCTCATGAGCCTGCCCGGAAAATTCGCATTGCACCCACTGTTGATCGCCACTGCACTGTCGTTGGGTGCATTTGCCATGACCGCATCCGCCCAGACCGCGTCTGCACTTCCAGCGGCGATGTCGATGTCGAGCGATGGCACGCTGTTGTCGATCTCGGCCCAGGCCGAAGCCCGGCGCGTCCCGGACGTGGCGACGATCTCCGCCGGCGTCGTGACCCAGGCGCTGGATGCCAACGCCGCAATGCGCGCCAACGCGGTGGAGATGGATAAAGTGATGGGCGCGATCAAGGCGGCCGGTATCGGCGAACGCGATATCCAGACCAGCGGGATCAGCCTCAACCCGCAATACAAGTACGTCGAAAACCAGAACCCGACGATCACCGGCTACCAAGCGACCAATACGGTCAACCTGAAGGTGCGTGACCTGGCGAAGCTCGGCAAGGTGCTTGATGCCCTGGTCGCCAGCGGCGCGAACCAGGTCAACGGACCCAGCTTCGAAGTCGACCAGCCAGAACCTGCCTACGATGAAGCCCGTCGCGGCGCGCTGGACAAGGCCCAGGCACGTGCCGCGATGTATGCAAAGACGCTCGGGCTACGCGTGCGTCGCATCGTGAGCATCAGCGAAGGTGGCGGCTTCCGGCCGCCGGGCCCGGTGCCGATGATGGCGATGGCCAAGAGCATGGATCGGGTCGAGACGACCGTAGCGCCGGGTGAAACCACGCTCGGCGTCAACCTCGATGTCGTCTTCGAACTGGGGCGCTGAGCATGCCTGGTCCAAAGAAGCCAACCTCCAACGCCGACCCCCGCCACGGGAAAAATCCCGGCTACGCCGAGAACCAGCCCAGCGATCGTCGTGAGGCGCAACAGCCTGCGGCGCCTTCGCAACGCGGTACGCAGTCGAGCGAAGTCAAGCACGATGCAGATGCGCAGCCGGATCCTGCGAAAAAGGGCTGACTGATTTCGCATCCCAAGCCCATGGATTGCTGCGTTGCCTCGCAACGTCGCGACGACGCCATCGCCGCCCATCGCCCAATACCAAGCTTCCATCGCAATCTCTTTGCGTACCACTGCGTACGGTAGATATTGGCAGTGCGGCGTGCTTGGGGAAACCCACTCAACCCCATTCTCTCCGTCGGCGCGTTTCCAGGCTTGCCAGGCGCGCTGCCCAGCTCGCGGCAGACTTGAGGAGATTGGTCATGGCCCATGCAATCGGCTCCGCATCGCATGCCCTCGCAAGGAACACCTTCGCAAACGTCTCGCATCCGGATGCCAAGCGCATCGCAGGCTTGGCGGCCGCCATTGCCCTGAACGTCGCGATGCTGATGCTATTGCTGGTGCCGATGAGTGCAACACCGCCTTTGGCCCTGCCAGATTTGGCGCCTTCGCTGCAGTGGATCCATCGCGTGCCAGTCACCCCGATCCCGCCGGTACATGTGGCTGTCTTCAAGGCGAAGCCGCAGGCGCATGCAGTGACCCTGCAGCGGCCAGCCATCACCACGCCAGTCGATCGCTCATCGGTCCAGGCGGTAACCGTGGATCACGACACGCAACCGATCGATCCCCCGGTCGATACGTCAAACATCACGTCGCTGCAAACCGGTGCTGACAGCACACCACTGCCCGGCGTGCGCCTTGAATACGCCGACGCCCCGGCTCCCGCGTATCCCCGCGATGCATTGCGCGATGGCGTGCAGGGCACGGTATTGCTGCAGGTGCTGGTCGACGTCGATGGGCGCCCGTTGCAGGTCGACGTCCAGCGCAGCAGCGGTGATCGCCGGCTCGATATCGCCGCACGCAAGCAGGTGCTGATGAACTGGCGCTTCCGTCCAGCGATGAAGAACGGGCACGCAGTACAGGCGATCGGGTTGGTGCCGATCGCATTCAATCTGGATGGTTGAGGGCGCAGGCAGAGGCGCGCTGCGCAGTCCTGTCATGGCGCGCCGGGGAGCCCCGTCGCGCCGCCGCGCGCCTTGAAAACCCGGCTGGCCAGATGCGCTTTGCGCCAGCCGTTTCAGGCGCGATGGTAGGGATGGTTGGCGATCAGCGCCGCGGCCCGATACAACTGTTCTGCGACCAGCAGCCGGACCAGCATGTGCGGCAGCGTCAATGGACCCAGGGACCAGGTTTCATCCGCGCGCGTAAGGACTTCGGGCGAATGTCCTTCCGGGCCACCGATCAACAGCGCCAGGTCGCGCCCCAATCCGCGCCAGTGTTCCAGGCGCTTGGCGAGTTGTTCGGAGGTCCAAGCCTTGCCATCGCCATCAAGCACGACCACATGCACCTGCTTGGGCAGTGCGGACATCACGCGCGCACCTTCGTCACTCATTGCGCGCACGGTGTCGCGATTCTTTCCACGCAGGCCCGGTTCGATTTCGACCAGGTCCAGGGGCAACCAGTGCGACAGGCGTTTCTGGTATTCGGCGAATCCCTGCGCGACCCACGCCGGGGCGCCTTCACCGACGGCGATCAGGCGCGCCTTCATCAATGACGGTCCAAGTGCCGGGGCCGTCCTTTCAAAACTGGCGACTGATCAACGCCTCTCTGCACCCAGCAGCCCGCCGTATTCGTCGACGCCTTCTGGTGGCTCGTCACCGACAGTCCAGAGCCGCTCCAGCGCATAGAACTCACGCACGCGCGGCAGCATGACGTGGACGACGACATCGCCCAGGTCGACCAGCACCCATTCGGCTTCGCGTTCTCCCTCCACCCCCAGTGGCTGGACGTCGAGCTTCTTTGCGAAGCGGACGACCTCATCGGCGATGGATTTGACATGACGTGTCGAGGTTCCCGAGGCGACGACCATGAAGTCGGTGACGCTGCTCTTGCCCCGGACGTCGATCTCGACGACATCGCGGGCTTTCAGCTCATCGGCGGCATCCAGCACGGTCTGCAACAGCAGTTCAAGCGGCGGCGGCGGGTTGGGAAGTTGGGTCTTGATGACGTGGGCTTGGGTGGTCAAGTGCTGCATCGACTTTGGTGGTGTGGACGAAAATTATACCGGGCGGCCAGCTGATTACGTCCCGTAGGGCGCCGTCTGGGCGCTGCCGTACAGGTTTTCGGCGACGATGTAATTAGCGACCGCCACTGGCAACATGTGCCGCCACGGGATTCCGGACTTGATCCGGTGCCTGATCGCCGTCGCTGAATGCGGGTGCAGCGGCTGGCGCAGGCGCAACACCAGTCCAGCCGGCGCGTCGCGCAATGCGGCAACGTCGTCGACCCCGCGGCCATCCAGCATCTGCGCAAGCTCAGGTGCAATCGCCTGGCCGAGCTCGCTTCCGGTGCGTTCGGCGACAACGAAATGCGTCAACTCAAACAATTCGCGCCAGCATTTCCATCCCGGCAAGCCGGTAAAACTGTCGGCCCCAAGCAGCCACGCGATCGATACCTTCGATCCCAACTCGGCACGCAAAGCGCGCAGAGTATCGATGCTCCAGGAGCGACGACTGTCGTCGCGTGCGTGCTGGTCAATTTCGCGAAGATCCAGTCGCAGTCCTGGCACGCCAGCGATCGCCAGTTGCAGCATCGCAACACGGTCGACGGCACTGGCGCCAGGCGCGGGCCGATGCGGCGGGTCGGCGGCAGGCAGGAAGCTGATATCCACGCCGAGCACATCGCGCGCCGCGCATGCGATGGCCAGATGGCCGTTATGGACGGGGTCGAACGTCCCGCCGTAAAAAGCGTGCAACTCCGCCGTCTCGCTCATGACGCCAGCAGGACCTGCGCCTTGCTGTCCGAGATCGCCAGCAACAACCGCTCCAATGCGATCCATGCATCACCGGCCGCGCGTCCCTTGGCGATGCGGTCGACATGCCCGGCGGCGACCACGAACTGTTCCCAGCGCGCCGGCGGATGCCGCGGCAACGCGCGTCGATACGCAGCCTGCTTGGATTCCCAGATGCGTTGCGCCTTGAACTCCGCAGGCAGGTTGCCGCCACGAGCTTGAACCCGCGCGAGCACCGCGGCACGCTGTAATTCCATCACCACCATGCCCAGCAACGCCAGCACCACGCCACCTTCGGCGCGCAGCCCTGCGACCATGCGCGCGACCTGCGCGCCTTGCCCGTTCAATGCGGCATCAAGCAGGCGGAAGACATCGAACCGCGCTGCGTCGGCGACGAGCGCATCCATCCGCGTCGCATCCAGTGTGGCGCCATCCGTCAACAAAGCCAGCTTGTCGATCTCCTGCGCCGCGGCAAGCAGGTTGCCTTCGACACGCTCGGCCAGTCGCGCCACGGCGTCGCGATCGGCGGTCAATCCACGGCTGCGCAGACGGCGGTCGATCCAGTCCACCAGCTCGTGCGGCTTGACCGCCCATGCGATGACCACGACGCCGGCGCGTCCGATCGCCTCACTCCATTTGCCACCGTGTTTCATGCTCCAGTCGCCACTGGTGACCAACAGGCACACATCCGGCGGCGGATCGGCACAGAAATCGGCGATGACCTTGGCGCCCTGGGCACCGGGTTTTCCGGTCGGCAGGCGCAGTTCGATCAGACGCCGGCTGGCAAACAGGCTTGGGGCGCGAAAACTTGCGTCCAGCGCATCCCAGTCAGGCTCACGGTTGCCTTCAGCATCGAAAACTTCGCGCTCGACGATCCCTTGCTCGCGCGCCGCCGCACGCACGGCGTCGGCCGCTTCAAGCACAAGCAACGCTTCGGGGCCGGCAACCAGCCACGCAGGACGCAACGGTCCGCTCGCAAGATGCGCGGCGAGCCGGTCCGGCTTGAGTTCCATGTCAGGGGGTAGGCGGCGCTGGTACGGACGAATCTGGCGATGACGAGGCTGGTTCCACCGCCGCGTGGTGTTCAGGCGCACGGGAAGCGGCATCGATACGCAGCAGGATCGAGGAGACCATGTCGCGGCGCAATTCGCGGCCCAGGATTTCCTGTTCGCCCTCGGTGCCCGACGAATTGGTGGGGACCGAAATGTAGTCGCGCGAGAGTTCGATCACCTGCTGGGGTACCAAGTCGGTGTCATCGGCGCGGCGCAGGCGGAAAATCACGGCGTAACGCAGTGAGTATTCCTGCGCACGTCCGGCCTGGTCCACGGCCAATGGCGAATTGGCCCAGCGCTCGGACACGATCTGCAAGGTGGCCGCATTGGTGTCGCCGTCCACGGCCGGAGTCGCACCAGCACGGCCCAGCGCCTGTGACAACGACTGCGCGAGTGGGCTGTATGGATCCTGGGAACTGACGCGAACCGGCCCAAGATCACTGGGCAATGCCAATGCGTTGCGCAGATGGAATCCGCAGGCCGACAAGACCAGGGCCACCAGCACGAGAAACGAGAGGCGCACCGCAGCCTTCGCCAGGAGCATGTTGGCCACGAATGTTTTAAGCAGGGGGGGGGCGTTGGTCATGGGGGCAGTCTGGCGGAGGTCGGCTGGGCGGGCAAGCTTGAACGTTCAGGCTGCGACGATGTTGACGATCTTGCCCGGCACCACAATGACTTTACGGATGGTGAGGCCATCCAGGAATCGCACGACGTGGGGTTCAGCCAGCGCAGCAGTTTCGATTTCATCGCGTGGTGTTTCAGGGGTGACCTGGATCGTTGCGCGCAGCTTGCCGTTGACCTGCACAGCCAGGGTCAATGCATCACGCACCAGCGCCGAGGCGTCGGCCTGCGGGAAAGGAACGTCCTCGATCAGCGTTTCGGCATGCCCCAACGCCTGCCACAACGCGTGGCTGACATGTGGCGTCACCGGGTTGAGCAGTAACACCATCGTTTCGAGTACGTCATGCCGGATCGCGCGACCGTGGTCGCTCATGTCATCGAATTTCGAAACGTGATTGAGCAGTTCCATCAGCGAGGCGATCGCGGTATTGAAGCTGTGTCGGCGCTCGTAATCGTCGCCAACCTTGCGGATGGTTTCGTGCAGCTGTCGTCGTAACGTTTTTTGCGCAGGCGACAATGTCTCGACATCAAGCGCGGGGTGATCCGGCTGGGCGACGTGCGTGGTGACCTCGCGCCAGAACCGTCGGAGGAACCGCGCCATGCCTTCCACACCGGCCTCGTTCCATTCCAGCGATTGCTCGGGCGGCGCGGCGAACATCGAAAACAGGCGCACCGTGTCCGCGCCGAACTTGTCCACCATCGCCTGAGGATCGACGCCGTTGTTCTTGGACTTCGACATCTTCTCGATGCCGCCGATGCTGACCGGCTTGCCGTCTGCCTTCAGCGTCGCGCCGACTCCATGCCCCCGGGTATCGCGCTCGATCTCGACGTCGGCAGGATTGATCCATTCCTTTGAGCCATCGGCATTGGCGCGATAAAACGTCTCGGCGATCACCATGCCCTGCGTCAGCAGGTTGCGGACCGGCTCGTCGCTGTGGACCAGGCCTTCATCACGCAGCAGCTTGTGGAAAAAACGGAAATACAGCAGGTGCAGGATCGCGTGTTCGATGCCACCGATGTATTGGTCGACGGGCAGCCAGTAGTTGGCGCGTGCATCGACCATGCCGGCTGCGCCCGGCGATGTATAACGCGCGTAATACCAGCTCGACTCCATGAAGGTGTCGAAGGTATCGGTCTCGCGTTCGGCTGCACCGCCACACTGCGGGCACGTCGTTTTGCGCCACTCGGGATCGGCCTTGATCGGTGAGCCGGTGCCCATGAACTGCACGTCTTCCGGCAATACCACTGGCAATAGGTCTTCAGGCACCGGCACCGCGCCGCACGACCCGCAATAGATGACGGGGATCGGGCAGCCCCAATAGCGCTGGCGACTGACGCCCCAATCGCGCAGGCGATAGTTCACGCGTCGCTGGCCACGGCCATCGCGCTCGAAGCGCGCAGCGATCGCGTCGAACGCCTGCTGGTAGTCCAGGCCATCCAGCTCGCCGGAATTCACCAGGATGCCGCGCTCGGTATACGCGCCCTCTCCGGCCACTCGGTGCTCGAACTCGCGCACCACCTGCACTGCCGCGCCGGTGTCGTAAACGCCAATCGCAGCGCTTTCGCCGAGCGCGCTGCTCATCGCATCATCGTGCGCATCGACGCGCTTGCCGATCTGCTCGAGCGCATCGCGCACGTCGGGCGGCACGATCACCATCCGGATCGGCAGCTGATACGCCTGCGCGAATTCCCAGTCCCGCTGGTCGTGGCCAGGCACCGCCATCACGGCACCAGTGCCGTAATTCATCAGCACGAAGTTCGCAACGAACACCGGCAGCAATTCGCCACTGATCGGATGGATCGCGCGCAATCCGGTGTCGCGGCCGCGCTTGACCTGGGTATCCAGCTCAGCTTCGGAGATGCCGCCTTGTTTCAATTCGGCGATGAATGCCGCGAGCTCCGGGTCGGCCTGGGCTGCGTGCAATGCCAACGGATGCTCGGCGGCGATGCTGAGGAAGCTCACGCCCATTAGCGTGTCCGGGCGTGTCGTGAACACTCGCAACTTTTCATCGCTGCCCTGGATATCGAATGCGAATTCGAGCCCTTCGCTGCGGCCGATCCAGTTGCGCTGCATGGTCTTGACCGAATCCGGCCACCCATCCAAGTTGTCCAGGCCGTCGAGCAGCTGCTGCGCATAGTCGGTGATGCGAAGGAACCATTGCGGGATTTCGCGCTTCTCGACGATGGCACCCGAGCGCCAGCCACGTCCGTCGATCACCTGTTCGTTGGCAAGCACGGTCTGGTCGACCGGATCCCAGTTGACGACGGAATTCTTCCGATATGCGAGGCCCTTTTTCAGCAGCCGCACGAACATGCGCTGTTCGTGCACGTAGTACTCGGGACGACATGTGGCGAACTCGCGGCTCCAGTCGATCGCATAACCCATCGTCTTGAGCTGGGCGCGCATGTGCTCGATGTTGGCGTAGGTCCACTTGGCCGGCGCCGTGTTGTTCTTGATCGCGGCATTTTCCGCCGGCAGGCCGAATGCATCCCACGCCATCGGCTGCAGCACGTTCTTGCCGATCATCCGCTGATAGCGGCTGATGACATCGCCGATGGTGTAGTTGCGCACGTGGCCCATGTGCAACGCGCCGGAGGGATACGGCAGCATCGACAGACAATAGAACTTGGGTTTGGACTCGTCTTCAGTGACCTCGAACGCGTGCGTGTCGGACCAGAACTGGCGGGCGGCGGATTCGACCGTCGCAGGCGAATAGACCGAACCGTCGTGGGCAGCAGACTCGTTGGACACGGCGTGGACGCAGAAGGGAGGATATTGAAGCCTACCGCAGCGCAGCATCGGCCGCCATGCGGGTCGCGCGACCGCGCAGGTTAGGATTGGATGCCAGCCGATCGAGCGACGTGCGCGTCGCCGAAATCCTTGACGACTCCCCAATCGAGACTCCTGCGATGCATGTTTTCCCGTCCATCCTTCGCCCAGCGTTTGCATCCGCCCTCGCCTTGCTGCTCCCCACTGCAGCATGCGCGGCAACCGACATGCCTTCGCCAGTGGTGGTCAGCGTGCTCCATTGCGGGCACCTGTTTGATTCGGCCACGGGTCACCTGCTGGGCGAAACCAGCATCACCGTCCGTGGGGAACGGATCGAAGCCGTGCAGCCTGGGCGCGCCGCGATCCCTGCTGGCGCAAATGCCATCGAACTGGGCGGCGCGACGTGTCTGCCCGGCCTGATCGACAGCCATGTGCATCTGACGGATCAGTTCACTGCGACCACCTATTCCGACCAGTTCCGGCTTAACCCGAGCGACTACGCGATCCGCGGCACTGTCTATGCACGTCGCACCCTGCTGGCCGGCTTCACTACCGTGCGCAATCTCGGCGACGGCAACAGCGAGACGATTGCATTGCGCAATGCCATCAAGGCCGGGCTCATCGATGGCCCACGGATCCTCACCGCCGGCCGGCCGATCGGCACCACTGGCGGCCATGCCGACGGCAGCGACGGCTATCGCGCCGATCTGGCCGGCGATCCGGGCGCGGCGCAGGGCATCATCAACAGCCCCGACGATGCCTACAAGGCGGTCCGCCAGCACTACAAGGACGGCGTCGACCTGATCAAGATCATGCCGTCCGGGGGCGTGCTGGACGAAAGCAGCAGTGCTGACAACGCGCAGATGACGTTGCCGGAACTGCAGGCCGTGGTTGCCGCCGCGCACGACTACGGATTTGCCGTGGCCGCGCACGCGCACGGCGCCGAGGCGATCCGGCGAGCGGTGATCGCCGGCGTCGACTCCATCGAGCACGGCACCTTCATGGACGATGCCGACATGACATTGATGAAGCAGCACGGCACCTGGTATGTGCCCACGATCATTGCCGGTGACCACGCCGCAAAGATGGCCAAGATTCCCGGCTACTACCCCGCGCAGGTCGCCGCGAAGGCATTGCAGGTCGGCCCCAAGATCATGGCCACTGCCGGCAGGGCCTATCGCGCAGGAGTCCCCATCGCCTTCGGCACTGATGCCGGGGTGTATCCGCATGGCGAGAATGCGCACGAGTTCGAACTGATGGTGCAGGCCGGCATGCCGCCGGCATTCGCGTTGCAGGCGGCAACAAAGAGTGCGGCCAAGCTGCTGCGGATGGACAAGGATGTCGGCAGCGTCCAAGCTGGCAAATACGCCGACATCGTCGCCGTGCCGGGCGATCCGCTGACGAGCATCGCGTTGATGAAGCAGGTGGAGTTCGTGATGAAGGGCGGCGTCGTCTACAAGGCGCCACAAGCAGGTCCGACTGCTTCCGTGCCTGCAACCACCATGATTTCACAACCCGCCTCTCCATGACCGGGGAATGGCTGGGCGATATTGCCGCGACGCTGACCACCCTGTCGTTCGTGCCCCAAGCCGTGCAGGCGATCCGCAGCAAGGACACCCGCAGCATTTCGCTACCCATGTACGCGACGTTTACCGTCGGCGTCGCGTTCTGGTTGGGTTATGGCGTCGTGCTGCAATCGTGGCCGATCATCGTGTCCAACCTCGTCACGCTTGGGTTGTCGGCGCTCATCCTGTCGATGAAATTACGCCATGGCTGACCGGTCGCCCCAACTGGACTTCATGACGCCTTGCGGGGCTGCG
>JBBSUF010000069.1:0-11865 GCA_038235185.1 Lysobacterales bacterium | reverse complement strand
GTACCGCTTCCTGGAAAAACCATTCCTCAACGAGGACATCGTGCTGACGGTGCGCGCGGCCATCCGCGCGTATTGGCAGGAACGCGACCTGATCCGCCAGAACGAAGAACTGCGGCGCATGAACGCCGAGCTCGAGGACGTCGTGGCCGCCCGCACCGAAGAGCTGGTGGAAAAGAACCGGCTGCTGGAAGTGTTGTCCATCACCGACAAGCTGACCGGCCTGTACAACCGGCGCAAGCTCGACGAGTTGCTGGATGAGGAACTGATCCGCGCGCGTCACTACAACGTGGACGTGTCGATCATCATGCTCGACATCGACCATTTCAAACGCGTCAACGACACCCACGGCCATGGCGTCGGCGATGACGTGCTGGTGGGCATGGCGAAGTTGCTCCGCGAGCACACGCGTGATGCCGACGCACTGGGCCGTCTTGGCGGCGAGGAGTTCGTGGTGGTATGCCGGCACAGCAATGCCGAGGATTGCCTGGTCGCGGCCAAGGCGCTGCGCGAGGCGATTGCCGCGCACGACTTCCCGGGCGTGGGCCAGGTGACGTCGAGCCTTGGCATTGCGTCGTGCCGTCCCGACGACACGGCAGCCACGTTGCTCGCGCGCGCTGACGCCGCGCTGTACAGGGCCAAGCATGCCGGGCGCAACCGGGTGGAGCCTGAATATGCTTGATGAAACTGCCAGGAATGATGAAACCGCCCGACTTGTCGAGCGCATCAGCACGCTGGAAACAGAGCTGGCCGAACGTCGCCGCGCGGAGGAACTGCAGCGAGCACTTTATGAGATCGCCGCGCTCTCGGCGGCCGACAGCCCGCAGCACGAGCACTACGTGGAGCTGCACGCCATCGTCGGGCGGCTGATGTTCGCGAAGAATTTCATCATCGCTTCCTACGATGCCAAGGAAGGCATGATCCGCCAGCAATACCTGGTGGACGAAGACCCCAACGAGGTGTTGGAGAGCTTTCCTTACGGCGAGGGTATCTCGTCGCTGGTGATCCGCAGCCGCCTGCCGTGGCTGCTCGATCATGCCTTGTTCGAATCACTGGTGGCGGCGGGTGAGATCCGTGCACCACGCGGCGTGGTGGATTTCAACAGCTGGATGGGCGCGCCGCTGATCGCGCAGGACACGGTGTACGGCCTGATCATCGTGCAGAGTTACAGCGCGGACGTAACCTACACGCAGGCCGACCTTGACCTGCTGAATTACGTGGCCAGCCACGTGGCCGCCATCGTCGCGCGCTGGCAATCGAACATCGTACTCAAGCAGGCCAACGATGAACTCGCGGCATCAGCTGAAACGCTGCGCCTGCTCGGCGATATCGGCAAGGACCTGACCGGCAGCCTGGACGCGCTGGCCATCTGCAAGACGATGGAGCGGCACATCGCCGCGCTGCTGCCGATGGATGCGTTTGGCGTGGCGCTGCTCTCGCCTGCCGGGGACTGCCTGGACTACGTCTACTACATTGAAGATGGCGTCGTGGATTCGACCAACTCGTATCCGCTGGACCACCCCACGTCGCTGGCGGTGCTGACCTTTCGCGAGGACCGAGAGCTGACGCTGTTCAACGAATCGCAGCTGGACAGTGCCCCTACGGGAAACAACATCGAAGAGTCCGCGCCGATTCTCTCTGCGGTATTCCGCCCGCTGATCGCGAATGGCCGACGCATTGGCGTCGTCACGGTGCAAAGCCACCAGCCCGACGCGTACCAGGAACGCGACCTGGAAGTATTCCGGTCGGCAACGACGTATGCGGCGATCGCGCTGGCCAACGCGGATGCCTACGCCACGGCCGAGGGTGCACGTCAGCAGGCTGCGCAGGCGCTGCATGATCTGCACCAGGCCGAAGCGCACCTGGTGCATTCGGAAAAGATGGCCGCGCTGGGCCAGCTGATTGCCGGCGTTGCGCACGAGATCAATACGCCGATTGGCGCGATCAAATCCAGTGGGCGGAATATTTCAGAAGCGCTCGACAGTGCCTTGCTGGATCTGCCTGTCTTGCTGGACGAACTCGACGCGGCCCATCGCTTGCATTTCAGCGAACTGCTCAAGCGCGCCAGCCAGCCAAAGGCCGTGTTGAGCACGCGCGAGGAACGCGCCATCGTGCGCGAGGTGACCGATCGGCTTGAAGCACTCGGCCTGGCGCAGGCGCGACACCGGGCAGGCTTGCTGGTGCAGTTGCAGTCGTACACCGACCTGGAGGCCATGCTGCCGTTGCTGCGTCACCCGGCCATCGATCGCATCCTGGACACCGCGCACGGCATCGCCACGATCACCACCAATGCCGACAACATCACGACCGCTGTTGACCGGGTTGCCAAGATCATCTTCGCGCTGAAGTCATTCTCGCGCTTTGGTGGGGTGCAGGTGTGGGCAGAGTCGGACCTGCGCGAAGGGCTGGAGACAGTGCTGACGATCTACCAGAACCAGATCAAGCACGGCATCGAGCTGGTGCGGCAGTTTGAAGACGTGCCGCCAGTGCGCTGCCTGCCCGACGAGATCAACCAGGTGTGGACCAACCTGGTGCACAACGCGCTGCAGGCGATGGACCACAAGGGCAGCCTGACCTTGGGCCTGCGTCGCGAGGCCGGCAACGCACTGGTGTCGGTGACCGATTCCGGCTGCGGCATGACGCCGGAAGTGCGTGAACGCATCTTCGATGCTTTCTTTACGACCAAACCGGCCGGCGAGGGCACCGGGCTTGGCCTGGATATCGTGCGCAAGATCATTGAAAAACATGGCGGCGAGATTTTCGTGACGAGTGAACTCGGCCGCGGCAGCACCTTCACCGTCAGTTTGCCAATCGCAGGAGTCGGATGATGGAAAAGGGCGTGTTGTTATGCGTTGACGACGAGATCATCGTTCTGACGGCCTTGAAGGATCAGTTGCGACGTGCGTTCGGCAGTGACTTCCACATCGACGTGGCCGAAAGCGCGGAAGAAGCGCTGGAGCTGCTCGACGAACTGGCGCTGGACGGCCACACGCTGCTGGTGATCGTGTCGGACTGGCTGATGCCCGGCATGAAGGGCGACGAGTTCCTGATCAAGGCGCACGAACGCTTTCCGTCGGTGGTGAAGATCATGCTGTCGGGCCAGGCCGAGACGGCAGCCGTCGACCGCGCACGACGCGAGGCGGCGCTGCATGATTTCCTGGCCAAGCCTTGGAATGCCGAAGCGCTGGTGGAGTCGATCACCCAAGGGCTGCGCAACGCGGGCGCAAAATAAAACGTGCCGTCAGGCAGGCGTGCGGTCGGCGGTTCGGGTGTCGTTTGCGATGCTGCTTTGCATCGCTCGCCTAAATGAGACGGGCGGGCTTGCGACGGTTTGATCCGTGGGCTGCCGATTCCTGGCGGCTGGCCTCCATCGCATCCTTGCGGGGTTTCTAACCATCGTCTGGTGGACTGCTTTTCAAAATCCTTTAACCAGGATCGTCCTTGATGCGGTGCACGCGTTGGCGGTACGCACTCACGTTGTCGCCGTGGATGCGCGACTCCCGCGTGCCCTTCACTTCGTCGACTTTCTCGTCCGCCTCAAAGCCGGTCACCGGCTTGGCGACGACGGCGGTTTCGTGTTCGAAGTCGTGCGATTTGTCCGTGTTGCGGTAATACCGGTACAAGGCCCAGTACAGCCCGGCTGCGCCGGCGGGGCCGAGCAGGAGGATGGCGCCACTGTCACTCATGACGAGTTCCCCACGATGAAGATTGCAATGGTTTCGAGAATGGTGCCGGCGGTGAGTGCTGCCAGCAGCAGCTTCCACTGCTGCACCGGCACGCTGCCCATGGTTTCGCCAGTGCGGCCATTCACCGCGATGTAGTGCAGAAGGCCACCGTTGGGGCCCGGCTGGTGGTACGAATACAGCCACACCGGCAGGTACATCGACACCCAGCGCGTGCCGTGTACGCTCAGGCGTTCGGTCTCCCAGCGCACGCCGCGGTCATATTGGTCGACCGATTTCTGGACCTGTGCGCGGGCGATCGACAGCAACTCGTCCTCCAGGTGTGGGCGGAGTTGCTCGACGTCCTGGTCGCGCTTCTCCGTGCTCAAGCCTGCGAGGTAGGACGCGTTCCACTTCACTGCGTTCTTGGTGTCGAACGGCAGGATCGTGTTAATGATGTTGTTGGTGTTGGTACGCGTATCAAGGTTGCCGCGTGATTTGGATGATTCCAGCGGAAGGTCGTCCACTGTGAAGTCGACGTGCCGTTGGACATTGTACACGTCGGCGTCGTAGTACGTCTTCTTGTCGCTCGTGTACTGACGCGTCTCGATCTCGCCCTGGCCGGACACGTCCGCGCTCGTATTGCCATCGACGATCATGTAAGGCAGATAGACACCCACGACATTCTCGGGCGTGAACTGCTCCTTGAATTCCTTCAGCGCGAACAAGCGTCGTTTGTCAACGAACTGGCGGATGCGCGCGACGGCGTCGTCCTTCTTGATGTGGAAGGGCAACACTGCATCCGGCACGGCGCCATTGGGGATCTGCTCGTTGACGCCGAACACGTGGCGGCACCAGTGGCAACGCGCGGTCATGGCATTTTCGGTGTTGACCGTCACCTCGGCGCCGCAGCCTGGGCACTTGAAGGTCATCATGCTGGCGGCATCGGCCGCGATGTCGCGCGCACCGGACGCAATCACCGTGCCCGTCAGTTGGTCGATGCCAATGCCGAGCCCGAATTCTTCCTCGACCCGTTCGCCCTGCCATTCGTGGCGACAGTACTGGCAAACCAGCAGGTCGCTGCCGGCCTTCTGCCGGATGTCGGTCGAGCCGCATTTCGGGCAGCGGTTGAGGCCGTCCTTGAGTTCCTCGGCCGACGTATCGATGGCGACCGGGTCGGGCGCCAGCACTTCGTCGCGAATGGGCTTGGGCAGCGTGGCTGGGTCGATCGGGAAGCTGCCATGTGGCGGCGGCACGTCCTGTGGCGATCCCGGGCCGGTGGGCGGCCCAGGCGGATTATTGGCGTTCGACATGTAGGTTGCCTTCCGGGCTTACAAACCGAGCGCTTTGGATTTTGCCGCGTCGTAATCCGCCTGCGTGATCAGGCCGAGATCGAGCATCTCCTTGGCCTTCTTCAATTTGGCGAGCGGGTCATCGGCGGCCGGTGTCGCCGGGGCAACCGGCTGCTGCAAACTGCCGACGCCTCCCATCATGCCCGACGCCATGCCCAGGCCCACGAGGCCCGCCGCACCGCCGTTCTCGCCCGCGGACTGCATGCCCGCAGCAACGCTGGCCTGCAAGTTGGAATTGCCTCGCGAGCCTGACAGCGCATCAGCGCGCTGCACGGTCTTCAACAGTTCCCGAGTATTGGGGTCGTACTCGATGGAAATAATGGCGGTCTTGACGATCGCAAGGCCGCGATCGGATTTCCACTGATAGGCGTTCTCCACCGCATCGGACAGGCTCTTCGCAAACCCGACTGAATCCTGTTGGAGCTTGGTGATGCGATTTCCCTTGGCCGGGTCGTTCGAGTACAGGCTGAAAGCCGGGGCGAGCGAACCCACCACTTCGTTGAACAGTTGGCTGGCAGCGGCGTTGTCGATGTCGGTGAAATCGAACACCTGGCCAGGCTGGAGGTAAGACGCCGGCACGAAGTTCTTCACGAACAGGATCGGGTCGACGATCTTCAACGTGTAGGAGCCGCGCGTGACCGCGCCGACCTGGGTATTGAGGAAGCCGTCGTCCCAGTAGATTTCCGATTGCGTACCGAAGCGGTTGTCAGGAAGTTCCTTCAGCGAGACGAAGAACGCGGCCTGCTGCGACCCCGGTTGGCCGCCGAACTTGAACCGCTCCCAGCTCTGCTTGATGAGTGATTCGACCAGGCCGCCCCCGGAGAAGATCGACTTCGAGTTGAGGTCGTTGGAGTGCCATTCGTACCCGCCCGGCTCGGCGGCCAAGCCGGTGATGGCCCCATCCTGGAACAGCAGCAAACCGTAGCCTTCGGGAACGATGATCTTCGACCCATTGGTGATGATGTTCGAGGAGCCGTGGGTGTTCGAGCCGCGACCGGCATTGGTGCCATGCGGCACGGCAGCGAAGAGCGCCGCCGTTGCCGGCAAACCGGCCGGAACCGTGTAGAAATCCTTCCACTGGTCGGCGAGCACGCCACCGATCGAACCCGCCACCGATTGAACAAGACCCATGACATCTCTCCGCGATTCGTGGAAGGGCACAGTCCCCACCATGCCCGGCGGACTATACATTCCCGAACGGCGGATCCAGTGGAAAAAGGTCAGGTGCAGCGGATTCCACCGGTGGAACGCGAACAGGATTACCGTGGCGCAGTGAACACTCCAGCCCAGTACGTTGCCGGCACGATCTGGCTGTTGCCATACCCGGTTGCGCTGGGGGGCGCGCGCTTCGAGGCACGCATGACGATCGTTCGCCTGGGCACCGGCTCACTCGTCATCCACTCCCCTGGTCCACTGGATGATGACCTGTGCGCCTGGATCCGCGCGCTCGGGCGTGTGGCCGTGATCGTGGCGCCAGGCAACTTCCACCACTTGCACGTTGCGGCTTGTCAACGCGCCTTTCCTGACGCCCAGACCTGGATCTGCCCTGGCGTGCAGCGCAGGGACCACGCGCTGCGCTTCGACGGTGTGCTTGGCGAGCAGTTGCCAGCGTCGATGCGGGACGAGTTCGAGCAGGTGCTGGTGCGCGGACGTTTGATGGCCGAAGTTGTGCTGTTGCACCGGCCCACGCGCACGCTGCTGCTGGTTGACCTTGTCGAGCGATTCTGCGACGACACGCCAAACGTCAACTGGGTGCTGCGTGCTTACTGGAAAGCCCTCGGAATGTGGAACCGGCCCACGCTCGCCCCCGAATATCGCATCGTCGGCTGGAAGGATCGCGCCACCGCGCGCGCAGCGTTCGAGCGCATTCTCGCGTGGGATTTCCAGCGCGTGGTGATCGCACACGGCGACCTGATCCAATGCAATGCCAAGGACGTCCTGCGACGCGCCTGGCGCAGCGTGCTCGCCTGAAACCAGTCGAAGGGGCACGCGCAGCGACGCGGCCGAGCACAGTGGCTTCGCACTCCATACACAGCTGCCGCTGAAATATGCCTTTACGCACGACCCTGACGGTAAAAAGGACAACACATGAACAATGCAGTGGAAGGTTTACTCCAGCAACTCTCGAACCTTGGAAGCGACACGGTGCCGTCCCAGGCACAGGATCAGTTCCACCAGATTGCAAGTACGACGCCGCCGGACGTGCTGAGCCAGGGCGTGAACGACGCATTCAACTCAAACCAGACGCCACCGTTTGCCCAGATGGTGGGACAGTTGTTCGGCCACGCCAACAACCAGCAGAAATCCGGAATCATCGGAACGTTGCTCGGCGGCCTCGGAGCGGCTGCCCATCCAGCGCTCGCGCAAGCCGGCATCAATACCAGTCCTGAGCAAGCGACCCAGTTGTCCACCGACCAGGTGCAACAGATCGCGACCCACGCGCAACAGGCCAATCCTGGTGTCGTCGCGCAGATGAGCAGCTTCTACGCGCAGCATCCCGTGCTGGTGAAATCGCTGGGCGCCGCTGCAATGGCGATCGTGCTCGGGCGCATGAGGTCACCGGGTCGCTGACGGAAAGGCGTTCAAGGCGAGATTGCGGGCCTTCAATACCGAAGAAATGGTTAGGTCCTATCTCTTGTGCTTGGACCGCGGCTATTGATGCGTTGGCGCCTGGATTTTTCTTTGGTCTTAGGCGCGATGTTTAAGCGTTTGTGTCGAACAGGTCGTCTTCGCACAATTTCAAAAATGAAATTGCCCAACTGCTGCGGGTAAAAGTTGTCGTGATGAAATTCGACATTGACGCCTGTCCTGTCGCCGGTCTCGAGTGTTCCGCCGATGTCGGTGTCGTTTAGCTCTGAGTCGACACACGTGCTGGCGAATGGACCGAGGTGCGCGTGTCGCTCAAATCGCTGAAGGCCACCGTGCGAGGCTCGACGTTGCACGGTCAGCAATTGGATCCGTCGCGGGTGCTGGAAATCGGCTTGCTGATCGCGGACAAGCGTCCGGGCGTCTTTTCGCTGACGGTGGGCTGGATCGCCGTGGAATAGCAGCGGAGCGATCCCCAATCAATCGGGTGGGAACGACAGCCTCGGCTTGCGACCTGTCGTTCCCATCCTGACGTTCGGGATATCTGGCGGTTACAGCTTCACCAGCTCCACCCGACGATTCCTGGCGCGTCCGTCCTCGCTGCCATTGCTGGCGATCGGCTGGTCCTGGCCCAAACCTTTGGATTCCAGCCGCGATGGGTCGATGCCGAGCCCCACCAGTGCACCCAGCACGCTGCGGGCGCGCGCCGCGGAGAGCTCCTTGTTATGCGCCGCGGTGCCGGTGTTGTCGGTATGTCCCTGGATCGACAGTCGCAGCGTCGGGTCGCCCGCCAGCATCTTGTTGATTTCCCCGATCACCGGTTGCGCGTCCGGGCGCAAGGTGGCTTTGTCGATGTCGAAGTTGATGTAGAGCGCAACGTGTCCTTTGGCATCGATCGCCTTCTTCATCGCCGCCGCATCGAGCAGTCCAACCGACTGCGCCATCGCCTGGCGTTCCAGCACCACCACGAACCCGTGCAATGGGATGTGGCCGGTACTGATCTCGATCCAGTATTCCTTGTCCGGGGTGCGGATCAGATAGCTGTCATGCGGATATTCGGGTACGACCGCGGCGCCATAGGCGTTCTTTTCGATCTTGTCGCGGCCGCCAGCTGCCGCGATCATTGCGTCGGTGTATTGGCTGGTGTTGATCTGCTTGCCGCCCAACCCGATGATGACGTTCTCGTAATTCTTCTGGAACTCACGCTCCGAATACGTCCTGTCGCCGTTCTGCAGCGCGAAGTTGTCGTGGAACACCTTGCCTTCCACCATCACCGGCTTGTTGCCGGCGATGAAATACTGGCCGTTGAACGAGACACGCTTGTCCTTCTCGTCCAGCCCGCTTTCCAACCCCTCGGGCGCCTTGAAAAATGGAAATGGAGGCAGGCTTGACGTGGTGACCGGCACGCTGGTCGGGTCGAAGTCACTGGCCGCCTGGACGGCGCCCGGTTCGGCTGAGGTTGCGGCGAGGCTGGCCTGTGTCGCGACCGCCGTGGCGCCATCGACCGGCATCGAACCAGCAGTATCGGACGGAACTGCCGGCGCCACGGAGGGCGCAGCGGCCGTCGACCCCGCGGACGCAGTGGCCTCACGGTTACATCCGGTCGCGACCAAGACTGAGGCGATGACCAGCGTTATCCAGAAGTAACGTGCCATGTCGAATCTCCCTGGGGTCCGGCCGCCATCATGCACCTACAACGCGGGGAAACAGAAGGCAGCTTGGCGTCGCTACGGTCTGGTCCGGACTGCGCGCCTCATCGCGACGTCACCCGCCACACCGCATTGCCCACGTCATCGGCGATCAGCAGCGCGCCGTCCTTGTCCTGCGCCAGGCCGACGGGTGCGCCATACAAGTGCTTCTCGTCGGGCGAATGGAATCCGCTGACGACTGTCTGCGGCAGACCCACTGGCTTGCCTTGGTTGAAGGCCACATAGACCACTTGGTAGCCGCTGAGTGGTGATCGGTCCCAGCTGCCGTGCTCGCTCACGAAGACGCCTCCGTGGTACATCACCGGCAGCGCGTTGGTTTCCGAGAACCACAGCGCGAGTGCCGCGACGTGCGAACCCAGCGCGTAGTCCGGTGGGATGGCCTTTCCACCAGCGCTGGCTGTTGCGGCATGACGCGTGTATCCACGTGCTGGCCGTAGTAGCTGTAGGGCCAACCGTAAAACGCCCCCGGCTTTACCGAAGTGATGTAGTCGGGCACCAGGTTGCCGCCGATCTCGTCGCGCTCGTTGACTGTCGTCCACAGCGCGCCCGTGGCGGGGTTCCATTGCAACCCCGTCGGGTTGCGAAGACCCGAGGCATAGATGCGGCTGCCGCCAGTAGCGACGTCGACCTCAAGCACGTCCGCGCGCCGATATTCAACGTCCAGGCCGTTCTCGGTGATGTTGCTGTTGGAACCGACGCCGACGTAAAGCTTGCTGCCATCCGGACTGGCGAGCAGTGCCTTGGTCCAGTGATGGTTGATGGTGCCTGGAAGGTCGGCGAACTCCACCGCAGGCGCGGTGATCCGCGTGTCTCCTGCAACGTAAGGAAACTTGACGATCGCATCGGTGTTGGCGACATACAGCGTATTGCCGATGAGCTGGATGCCGAACGGCGAGTTCAGGCCTTCGACGAAGATGTGCTTTTCCCATTCGCCACTCGAACCCGCGGCGTTGCGCAGCAGCGTGATGCGGTTGCCTCCCTTTGCGCCTTTGCCTGACTTGTCCATGATCATGCCCGCGAGCAGTTGCTTCGGCGTGGTCACAGGTTCGGTGCCGGGACCGTTGCTCTCCACCACCAGCACGTCACCGTTTGGCAACACGAGCAACTGCCGCGGGTGCATGAGTCCGCTTGCAATTTTTTCGATGCGTAACCCTGCAGCCACCGTGGGCGACTGGCCCTGCGACCAACCCACTCCCGTGGGCACCTTCATCGGCGGAACCAGGAAGTTTTGTGGCTGCGGCAGGGGAGGGTTGCCACCGGATTGCTGTGCTGGCGTCAACCGTGACGCGTCTCCGCAGGCAGAAAGCATTGCAATAACAACACACGCCAGCGCGTTACGGCTCAGCAACTTATTCATGGCTCAACCCCCGGTGACGCGAATACCCGCATTGCCATGACGATGTGCGCGACGGAGATCAGGGCGACAGTGGCAATCGAAAGCCAGACGCCAGCCGGCACCACCGCGTAGGCGTCGCGCGTGTGGACAAGTGCGTTGAAAATGGCCGCGATGATCGCGAGCAGGTTAAGCCAGAAGTCGAGATGTTCCGTGCCTGACGCTGTTTTGCGTGATGTGATCCACACCTGCACCAGGTTGATCAGGCGCGGCACGATTGCGAAAAACAAGCCCAAGGTGATCAGCCATGCGGCGCCCTTGTCCCACAGTATGTCCGCGGTGCGCAGGTAAGTGACGTCGAACACGAGCGCGGCGACGAAGCAGCCGAACGGGATGGGATCAAGCAGGGCAAACAGGGTGTTGGCAACAACGGAACCGGATGCGGCGCGGGGCTTCATGGTGGGAATCTCGGTTGGCAATGAAGAAGGCGGTATGTGGCGCCGGGGAATGAACTGACTGAACCAAAGCGATCCAGCTCGCGTATCGCATATAAAGGCATAGGTTGGAGTAAGCATGGCTCAGGATGCGTCAAAGTGATGTCGTTCAGCATTTTCTGAGAATCCGAACCACCGCCGCCCATTTTCAGACTCACGCGCGGCTGGGGCTCCGCAATTGCTGAACGGATATCCAAAAAGGAACGTAGTCAGGTTTTTTGTGTGGAATGCTCCGCATAATCGGACATCTAGCAGTCCAGGGGGATGGCCTGAACACCTTGAAGAAAGATCCGAATGACACTGTCCGGATCGCCCCGCCGTCGCGAGCGCTTTGGCATGATGTCGCCGACGTGGTGCTCAGTACGGACCCGCGTCGACGTATCCGGTTAACGCTATGGTCGATAGCGGCATTGGTGTATTTCTGCAGCGCTCTCGTCTTGTGGTTTGGGATGCGCCAAGGCTGGATGTACGCCAATCGCCTGGTGCCGTGGTGCATGTTCCTGGCGCTGGGATTGGGAGCAGTGTATGCCGCGTTGCGCTCGGGATGGAGCGAGCGCTTTGCCGATCCGGCGATGACGGTGTCCCAAATCCTCATTGGCGTGGTTGGCGTGGAATGGGGATACGTGATCTGTGGCCCGGTTCGCGGCGTCGCATTGTTTCCGTTGCTGCTGATCTTCACCTTCGGCGCGTTTTCGCTGAGCTGGCGCAAGATCGCGGTGTTGACTGGTGTTG